>JBKOWV010000025.1:0-2784 GCA_046724585.1 Verrucomicrobiota bacterium | reverse complement strand
TGTTCGCCGACGGCTTTCTTGATGTTTGAATAGACGGCTTCGCTGTCGAACTGCGCTTCCACACCGGCGAGAAATTTTCGCTCCTGCTCAGGGATACCGAGCCGCTCGAATGTGCGCTTGATGTCGTCCGGCACTTCCTCCCAACTGCGCTTCGCCTCGGTCCCGGGGGAGAGATAATAACGGATTTTATCGAAATCGATTGCTTCGAGGTCTTTGCTCGCCCAGTGCGTGGGAAGCGGCTTTTCCAGAAATGTCTTTAGACCTCGGAGGCGAAACTCGCGGACCCAATCCGGGTCCTCTTTGACATCCGAGATGTAGTGGACAGTTCGCTCGCTTAGGCCGGTGCCCGCATCGCGCACGTGTGCTTCCGGATAAGAGAAGTCCCCGATGTTTCGATTAATATCGACGGCTTTGGTTTCGGTTTTCATTGTCGATTGTTACCTCGTAAACGCTGGTTCAACGGCTCCCTCTCGTGCCCAATCGTAACCTCTTTCCTCGAGCTCGAGCGCGAGCTCTTTCCGTCCGCTTCTAACCATTCGCCCCGCTACCATCACATGGACGTAGTCGGGAATGATATAGTTCAGGAGGCGCTGATAGTGCGTGATTAACAATATGCCAAGATCGGGTCCGCGCAACGAGTTTACGCCGTGCGCAACGGTCTTGAGCGCGTCGATGTCAAGGCCGCTGTCGGTCTCATCGAGAACAGCATATTTGGGCTCGAGCATGGCCAGTTGCAGAATTTCGGTGCGCTTTTTCTCGCCCCCGGAAAACCCCTCGTTGACCGCCCGCGAAGTAAACGAACGATCCATCCCGAGTAACTCCATTTTTTCGTAAAGCTTTGCGTAATAATCGGTTGCCTCCAGCTCCTCGCCCTCCGGTAGGCGCGATTGCGTAGCCGCGCGGAGAAAATTCGCGATGGTTACGCCCGGAATCTCGCTTGGGTATTGGAAGGCCATGAAAAGGCCACGCCGCGCCCGCTCATCCGGCTCGAGTTCGAGAAGGTCTTCGCCATCCATCAATACTTTGCCAGAGGTAACTCGGTAATCGGGATGACCCGCCAGAACCTTGGCCAGGGTGCTTTTCCCCGAGCCATTCGGTCCCATGAGCGCGTGCACCTCGCCGCGCGGAACACGGAGGCTTAGTCCGCGGACGATCTCTTGATCGACGATAGACACATGCAGTTTTTCTACACTCAATTCCTTCATAAGAGCGAATCACAAATATAAGCTGCTCCCGATGATTTGCGAACGGTCATTTGGAGCCCCTCTCGAAATGGAACAATTAGAGAGACGGTTGCACATGCCGACCTTGACCTGCGAGGACATTACGAGCGAGAAGCTTGCAGACCTATGCAGACCTACTAAGTAAGAATGATGAGCAGTTGGCGAGCTTGAGCTCGGACGCATTGTCGATCGTCAACATTTTACTTGGACGCTACAACAAGCTCGATCGCACCGACGAAAGTTTGTATCTAAAAGCGTTTTCCGGTGATCCATGCGTGGTACACCGAATGTCTCGCGATCCAATTTTCTTGAACTCGCCATGCCTGGCGGCGCTCTGGTTGACGCAACCGGATAAATTGCAGTCGTTGCTTGACGAGCGCAGCCTGAACGAAGGCGGCTTGATTCCAAGAATTTTGGCGTGCCACACTAATTGCGGGCCGCGCGAGATTGGTAAAAATCCCCCGTCAATCCCCAGCAGTGTGGAAAAAGCATATGCCGGGTTGATCTTTGGCCTTCTTGAGACTTATCGGGTGCCGGTGAAGCATGAGCACTTCACGATCGAGCCAACTGAGGAAGCGTTGCGAGCACTCAATGATCACCACGATGCGATCGTGAAACGTCGCCGTGGAGAATTACGGGATGTTACCAGCTACGCTGCTCGTTGGAATGAGCAAGCCTGGCGCATTGCGGTTTGTCTGCATGCTGGCACGCACGGCAACCAGGCGCATAAGCAACCGGTCTCTCTTGACACTGCGCAGCGTGCCATTGCGTTGGCAGGCTGGTTTGCTGCTGAGCAATTGGGAATTTTGAACGCCGGACGCACGCAGCGAAAAATCGATCGTCTCCAAAGGCTCCAGGAATTAATCGTCCAGCAATACAACGGTCAGGCTACCTTGCGGGCCTTGCAGAGGAACAACGGCTTTGAGCCTGATGAGACGCGCGAATTAGCAGCGAAGTTCCCCGGCATGTTGGTAAGCGAAAAGCGCGAAACCGGCGGTCGACCTAGCGAAATCGTGAGCATTCTTAAAAAGTGAAAAATCCCAACACCCTGCCGACAAAAGGTGCCAAAACCCACAAAAGCCCCTCTCGGCACCCCTTTTGGCACCTTTTGGCGGTTCTGTCATCAGGGGTAGTTCATTTTTCATTTTTCACTCACCCCCGCCTTTGCCACCTTAAGTCGTTAAAGTCGTTAGGTCCTTCCCCTGAAAACCAAACAATTTGCGCCGTTCCGAAACCGTCCTTTCGCGTTGCTGCCGAGGTTACCTTGCGCTTCTGGCAGTCAACTATACTGCCGATTTCTGAACAACCACAGACTTGCATCCTCAGATCGTTGTTGGTGCGCGGGAGTCAGAGCATATATTGGCAAAGTTTATGAAGGATTCAGTCGTTAGAGGATGCGTGCTGCGGCTTCTCTATGAACGTCGAAGCGAAGGTTCCATTCCGTTCGGCCATGCTGAGCGGGCGGTCCCGCCGGCAGGAGGTATAAGTCGCCGTGACTGGCTGCGCGCCGTAGCCCAGCTTTCAGAGTATCGCCTCATCGACTGGACCCCTCTTGAAGATA
>JBKOWV010000195.1:0-19190 GCA_046724585.1 Verrucomicrobiota bacterium | reverse complement strand
ATCGCGCTGACGGTCGTTCAACTTGAACGGCTCTCCCTTCATTCCGGCGCGTCTCGGGCTCAAGCTTTGCCATTCCGCCGTCAGGAGATCGCGTAGTCCGTCATATTGCGCCTCTGCCGCGTTAACAGCGGAAGACACGCGCAGCGCCGTCAGATTTGTTTGCACAAAGCGAAAAATGGCCAGGGACATCATCCCGAGAATCGCCACCGCCAGTGTAATCTCGAGCAGAGTAAAAGCGGGTGCTTTCGAGTGCGCGGACATGTCCGCGCTGCTAAAGCGGCGACATGTCGCCGCACTCCCAAAATCGTCAGCATCTAGCATCCAGATCGTCCGCCGTGGCGGGTATCCAGTATCGAGCATCGCGTTTCTCTTACCCGGGTCGATAAACATAGAACCGAATTTGCCTCGACTGCGAGGCCCCGCCACGCTCCCACTGAGCAGTCAGCGTCACAAGATTGATCCCGTTGAGCACTGTGTTATTTGGTTCAGTCAATTCAGCCGGCGCGCTTTTCTGAATTAACCTTATCTGGCCGTAACCGTTGTTAATCTTGAATTCCTTGGCTTGATCGGGCAAACCTCGCGAAGCCTGAATTTCCGCCATGCGATTGGATAAGATCTGCTGCACGGCATTTTCTTCAGCACTGAGCGTGCTCGCGTTGAGACAATTTTCCACTGCGCGTCCAAGCGCCAGGACACCGACCGCAAAAATCGCCACGCCAAGCAACACCTCGTAAAGAGCAAAGCCCCGACGAGAATTTCGGATTTCTCTTCCGTTACCTCGGCGCATAATTAGTAACCTGAGCCAGCGCCGTCAGCGGCGCATAATCCGCCGCCCATGAACCGGATCGACCACTGAACTGGACGATCGCCGGCTCGCATGTTCCTGACGGCCAGAAAATCCACTCGGCTGGATGCTTGTTCGTCAATGCCGCCGGCAGTGAAAGTTTCAAAACATCTCCGCGATCCAACACGAACTCTGAGGTCGCTTTTACTTCCTCGTTTTCCGCGAAAACTTCGGGCCGCGCCACGACCTTATTCTTGCTCCAAACGATCAGGTAGGGCCGGCGCTCCCTCACGCTGCGTCCCTGTGCAAGCCGCACCAGATTGTTGAATCCGTCCAGGGAACGCTTCAGTTGTCTATCCGCAAGCACGCCGGTCAAGCTCGGGACTGCCAACGCAAGCAGCAATATGAGTATGAAGACAGCGAGGACAATCTCGACCAGCGTAAAACCCCGCAACCGTTGCACCGGCGAACTTACTCGGTTGAGGCCAAATCACAACCGGTCGCAGCAGACCGCATCCGTGCGACATTAGTTTTCTTTGTTGACACATCATCGCGATTTTGACAAAGCGTTGCACGGGGGATTCCTAATTGGCAGCGTAAGTAGGGGAGAGGGGAAATTTTAGTTGTTACGCCCGTGATAATGCGCACCCGCCTTCGCCGAGACTTCGGAGCGGCAGGCCAGTGTTATCGAGGGCAAATAGGGATTCAGGGCAAACGGCTTGCCACGCCGAAGTGACTGGCGAAGGCGGGATCTGAATGAGCTGGAAGAGGCGTTTCCCGGTAGCCGCTCTCTCGCTCTTTTAGAGCAGCGTGCAAATAAACCCACCGGGGAGAAAAAAAGGAAAACACTACTATGATGCCTCACGAAATATTCGACCTCAAAATCATGCCTCGCTCGCTTTTCAGGCGGGGTTTTCTTCTCATCCCGGTGCTACTCGTCTGCTTTGCGCTTTCACCCGGTGCACAAGCCGTGGTCCCTCCCCCCGACGGAGGGTACCCGGGAAGCAACACCGCGGAAGGAACCCAGGCGCTCCAGAGCCTTACCACCGGTGTTTGGAATACAGCCCTTGGTTTTCAAACGCTCTTTAGCGACACAACTGGCAGCAGCAATACGGCGACTGGTGTCCGGGCGCTCTTCAGCAATGTCAACGGGGTTAACAACACGGCCACGGGAGTTTATTCCCTCCGCTTCAATACCAGCGGGTTCAACAACACGGCCATTGGTTGGTCAGCGCTCACTACGAACAGTACTGGCGCCCACAACACAGCCGTCGGTGTAAACGCGCTCTTCCGCAACACCACCGCAAGCAGCAACAGCGCCTTTGGCCGTGATGCCCTCTTCAGCAACACCACGGGCGTCAACAACAACGCCTTTGGTCGTGGTGCGCTGGATGCCAATACCATCGGTCCTTTCAACAACGCCCATGGTAATGGTGCGCTCGGTGGCAATATCGACGGTTCGGGAAACAATGCTTTCGGCGATTTCGCGCTCGGTAACAACACCGGCGACCTCAACACCGCCATCGGTGATTTGGCCGGGGTCAACCTCACGACCGGCAGTGGCAACGTCTGTATAGGCGGGTTTGTCTTCGGGGTTGCTGGCGAGAGCAACACTACCCGGATCCGCAACATTTACACGACGGTGCAGCCAGCCGTTGGGGTTAACCCGGACTTTGTTACTATAGACTCCACCGGCAGGCTTGGCCGGGCCAACCTATCTTCGCGGCGCTATAAACACGACATCAAGTCCATGGATAAGGCCAGCGAAGCGCTCTTCAAGCTCAAGCCGGTCAGCTTCCGCTACAACAAGGAGTATGATGCTACGCAGACGATTGCCTTTGGCCTCATCGCCGAGGAAGTGGCCGAGGTCTACCCTGATCTGGTAGGACGCAATCCCGAGGGGCAGCCCGAGTCGGTCCGCTACGAGCAGATCAACGCGATGTTGCTCAACGAATTCCTTAAAGAGCACCGGAAAGTAGAGGACTTGGAAGCCACCGTTGCGCAACAAGCCAAGGGACTGGAAGTTCTCACGGCACAGCTCAAAGAGCAGGCCGCGCAAATCCAAAAGGTGAGCGCCCAGCTTGAAACGAGCAAACCCGCGCCCGCAGTGGTTGTGAACACGCCGTAATAACAGCGACGTTGTAGCCACGGCGCTATGTCGCCGTGTCTTTGGGAAAACGCCTCGACAGAGCGAGGCGATTACAAGCAATTCCAGAAAGCCGTCACGCTTCCAGCGCGTGGCGGCTTTTTGCTTGTTCGTCTTCACGCATAAGCGGCAACAACGCCTCCTCCAGCGCGTGTCGGCGTGGCCCCGAAAGCTTTCGGGGCAGAAGCGAAAACAAGGGTTTCGATAGGGCTACATTTTTTTGTAATTTTTCTCTTGACGCATCACCGGAATTTTTGGCAGAAGGTTGCCGGAGTGGATTCCTAAATCGGGTAGGGTGAGCAGGGGAGAGGGAAAGTTTTTTGAAAATCTTACGTCTGCGATGACGCGCACCCGCCTTCGCCGTCCTCCTTCGTAGCTACGGCGCGACGAGAGGTTTCGGCGCGGCAGGGCCAGCGTCATCAAGGGCAAATGGGGATTCAGGCAAACGGCCTGCCACGCCGAAGTGACTGGCGAAGGCGGGATCTGGATGAGACAGAGGAAGGCTCTTTCCCGGTAGCTTCTCGCTGCCTCTTTCAGAGCAGCATACAAACAAACCCACCGGGGAGAGAAAGAAAAACTACTATGATGCCTCACAAATTAATTCGTCTAATTCCACTTCTAATTATCTGCTTTGCGCTTTTGCCAAAAGTGCAAGCGGTGGGACCCGACACGGACGGAGCCATAGCCGGCGCCAACAATGGGGAAGGTATTGGAGTGCTGGTCAGCCGCACTACTGGGATCTGGAACACCGGCACTGGGTTCGAGGCGCTTAACAACCTCACCAGTGGCAACCAAAATACGGCGACCGGTCTTCGCGCCCTGGCTAGCGATATCAACGGCGGCTTCAACACCGCCACGGGCGTTTCATCGCTCATTAGCAACACCGCCGGGTTTTTTAATACTGCCACGGGCGCTTATTCGCTAGCGAACAACGTCGACGGCGACCGAAACACGGCCGACGGTTATGCAGCGCTCTTTAACAACACCGAAGCCGATGGTAACACGGCCATCGGTCGCGCTGCGCTTTTTCACAACACGACCGGCGACGCCAACGTGGCCATCGGTGAGGCAGCAGCCTTCCCTAACACCACCGGCAACTTCAACACGGCCATCGGTCAGGGAGCGCTCTTTGGCAATACCAGCGGCAACAACAACATAGCCATAGGCTTTATAGCCGGCGGCAACTTTACCACGGCCAGTAACGCCATCGCTATCGGCTCCGGTGGTCTGAACATCAGCAATAGCTGCTTTATCGGCAACATCTACTCCAACGTGCAGCCCGCTGTTGGGATTGATCCCGACTTTGTTACTGTAACCAGCAGCGGCAGACTCGGCCGGGCCAATGTATCTTCACGTCGCTATAAACACGACATCAAGCCGATGGACAAAGCCAGCGAAGCGCTCTTCGCGCTCAAACCGGTCAGCTTCCGCTACAACAAAGAGTATGATGCTACGCAGACGCTTGCCTTTGGCCTAATCGCCGAGGAAGTGGCCAAGGTGTACCCCGACCTGGTAGGGCGCAATGCCGAGGGGCAACCCGAATCGGTGCGCTACGACCAGGTCAACGCGATGTTGCTCAATGAATTTCTCAAAGAGCACCGCAAAGTCGAGGCACAGGAAGCGACTATCGCTGAGTTAAAGTCAACGGTTGCCCAGCAGCAGAAAGGAATGGACGTCCTCACGGCGCAGCTTAAAGAGCACGCCGCGCAAATCCAAAAAGTGAGCGCCCAGCTTGAAACAAGCAAGCCCGCTCCAAAAGTTGTTGTGAACACGCCCTAACAACAGCGACATTGTAGCCACGGCGCTATGTCGCCGTGTCTTTGGAAAAGCGCCTCGACACAGCGAGGTGGCTACAGCAATTCCAGAAAAGCCGCCACGCTTTCAGCGCGTGGCGGCTTTTTGTTTTGCAAGCGAAAATCGCATTAGACATTCGTCATTTTTCATCGCTTATCGGCCGAACATTGATGCGGGGGCCGCCGCCTCTCGCTCAACCGCTCCCGGTCGGCCCCCGAAATCTATTTTGATTCCAGCCACCACGAACACCTCGACGTCGGGCGAATCCTCCGTCGCGCCAAAGAGTGGTGCGACAGTGACAAAACTCCACCGTGTCGGATGCACATTGACGCTTGGTCCGATCAAGAACTCGTATGCCGGATCGCTGCGCGATTCCTTTTCGGTCTTACGCTCCCACAGCATTTCGATGCCGATATTTAGGGTTGGATCGATAACCGCGTAGGTGAGTGCGCTGCTCAAGGCGACTTCCCTTTCCCGCCCTCCACCAGTCTCCTGCTCAAAGGTAAAATTCGCGGCCCAATTCCAGCGATCGGCGAAGCTTTCGCCGAGAAGCAGCTTCAGCTCCCATACGTCGGACGCATTGTCATTAAAATTCCATTCGCCGTAGAGCGTAGGATTGAGCGGGATTTTGCCCCATTTCGCGAGTGCGTACCGCAATTCGACACTGGACCCTTTGTAGAACGATTTACCGTCCTGAATATTCCAGTTCTGATAAAGATCGAGCTGGAACCGATACGGCAGACCAATTTCAATTTCGTGCCGGAAAGCGTGCTCATCCTCCCCATCCTTAAATTCCGGCGTCCAGAAACTATTGATCGCGATCGAGCCTGGCGGCCGCACGTAAACACGGCTCGTGCCAAATGTGCGCGTGGTCGTCCATTCAGGCTGTTGATTTGGTCCCACTAACGTCTGCTGGCTGAGCCTCTCATCGGGGGCGACGGCTGTTACTCTGACTCCTTCTGTTGTTGCCTCGGTTTGAGGGGGCGTCGCGCCAGCATACTGGGCGACAGATTTTTCCAGCGAACCGAAGAATACCACTCCGACAAATGCGCAGGAGCGAAGAATAGATGTTTTCATTTGCGCCAATCGTAGCAACCTGCGAAGCGCTCTGCTGCCGTTGGAATGCTATTTTTTGACGGTCAATTGCGTCGCGATGCTCCCGCCGACTTCCCGCGACCGAGAGATGGGCTTCCAGCCTGACCTCACGGCAAGCTGCCGCTAAAAAATAGCAATCCACCGCCAGCGACGACGGAATCGATATGATAGGCTTCAAGGCAAATGAAAAACGCCTTGCGCGTCGGCGTCGTCGTCGCGGCCCTTTTCGTGGTCGCGATGCTGGTCTGGCAGGGAATCACGGCGCATGGCGCGCCCGATCCGATGCGGCCCAACACCAGCTCGACGGTTGCATTCCTCGACATCGGCATTCTCGTCTTCCGCGAAGGACTCGAATGCATTCTGGTGCTAGCCGCCATCACCGCGAGCATGACTGGCGCCAAACGCAGTCATCGCCGGCCGGTCGCGCTGGGCGCGAGCCTGGCGTTTGTTGCCAGTTTGATCACCTGGTTTGTCGCCGTGCGCATCGTGGGTTCGCTCAGCGACAACATGTCTGCGCTCGATCTGCAGGCCGCAACCGGACTTCTCGCCGTGATCGTGCTGCTGGTGATCATGAATTGGTTCTTCCACAAGATTTATTGGGGCGGCTGGATTCGCGCCCACAATCGCCGCCGCAAAGCGCTGCTTGAAGGCGCGCGCGCGGCTGAGATTACGCAGCGTCATCTTTGGTGGGGATTGATCCTGCTCGGGTTCACCTCGCTTTATCGCGAAGGATTCGAGGTTGTCTTGTTTCTGCAAAGCTACAATCTGCGCCTGGGTGGCGGCGTTGTGCTGAAAGGGGCGTTCCTTGGTATGACCCTCACGGGCATGGTAGCGGTGCTGACGTTCGTTCTTCAGCAGCGTCTGCCGTATCGCAAGATGCTGATAGCCACCGGCACTCTTCTCGGCGTGGTCTTGCTGGTAATGGTAGGCGAACAAGCGCAGGAGATGCAGTTGGCAAATTGGATATCGACAACACCTATTAGCTGGCTGGAGAACGTTATTCCAGCGTGGGTGGGAATGTGGTTCGCCGTGTTTCCGACGGTCGAAACTCTCGTCGCTCAAATGATTGCCGCGGTTTTAGTCATTGGATCTTATTTCGCCGCTCGTGGAACCCATCGCCTAATCCCGGCGGACAAAGGCACAGGTCAGCTGGCAAATAATCCCGCGATCGTAAGGCAGCTGGAAACGGTTCCATGAACCCGAAGGCTGCCAAGGTTTCGGCAATGAAAGAGCATAACGATAAACCTTCAATTCGTTCATCCACGACAAAGCGTCTTTTTTTCCTAGTAGTAATCGCTGCGCTGACCCTTCCCGGCTCCTATACAAGGGCGGACATTTCACTCGACAAGGTCGTGATCGCGCTGAAACCGGACAAGGACCCCGACCAAATGCTCCAGGAACGAAAAAGCTTGTCGGAGTTTCTTTCAAAAAAAGTTGGCAAGCCGGTTGAGGTTGCTATTCCGCTGTCGTCGTCGGTGATCATTGAGGGATTTGCTAACGGCACGATTGACCTCGGTTATCTCAGCGCGACCGACATGGTAAATGCGCAGAAAAAGAATGCCGCCAAGATTCTACTCGCAGGTCAGATCGACGGTCGCAATTCCTATCAAAGCTACTGGCTCGCGCTCAAAGAAAAACCGTATGCCAAGGTCGAAGATTTGAAGGGCAAACCGGTCGCCTTTTCCAGTAAAACGAGTACGTCGGGGTATCTCATTCCGGTTTACGATCTGAAACAAAGAGGACTGTTGACCAAACCCGATCCGGAAGAATTCTTCGGCAAAGGTAACGTGTCTTACGGAACCGGATATGTCTCCGCGGTGGAGCGCGTTTTGAACGGCCAAGCCGAGGCGGCTGCGGTCAGCTATTATGTGCTCGATAAAGACAAGCACCTGAATGCCGAGCAGCGGGCAAAATTGAAGAAAGTCGCCGAACAGGGACCTGTGCCGACGCATGTCATTGCCATCCGGTCGAGCATTACCGACACTGATCAGAAATCGCTTCGCCAAGCCTTGGAATCTCTGAACGATAAAGGAAACGAAGGATTGCGGGATAAGGTTTTTACTTCGAAACTAGTGAAGGTCGACGCGGAAGCGCATATGCGATCCATTCGCGAGGCACTGGAGTTTCTCGGTAATGCAGAATGATTTCTCAACGGTTTGTCAGCCGGCCGCCGTGAACGGCTCGGCCCGGCCTCATCTTTCGATTAAGGATCTCGGTTTAAAGCGAAACGGTCGCTGGCTCTTCCGAAATCTAAATTGGGAAGTCCCGCGGGGCAGCGTGGTGGCAGTGGTTGGTCCATCTGGAGTAGGAAAGTCGAGCCTGCTCAATTGCCTGGCCGGTCTGGCCGCGCCGACGGAAGGCAGTCTGACGTTCTCATGCAATGCCGGCTGCCTGCACAAAGCGCCGGAGTACCAGAAGCGGATCGGGATTATTTTTCAGAACCTATTGCTCTCAGAGAACAGCAGCGTTTTGCGGAATGTCTTGTGCGCTCGGCTCGGCCGCTATCCTTGGTGGCGGACGCTTTTTCGTTTTCCGCGCCGGGACAAGGAGGCGGCGGCGCTCGTGCTGGCTGATCTCGGTTTGAGTCCGCATCTTCATCGGCGTGCGGCCGACATCTCTGGCGGAGAGCAGCAGCGCGCGGCCGTAGCCCGCGCTCTCTTCCAGGAACCAGAACTATTACTCGCGGATGAACCCGTTTCGAACATGGACGCTTACCTCTGCGGCCGCGTCCTCGGAATACTGCGCCAAGAAGCTCATCAAAACCGGCGCACGGTTTTTTGTGTACTGCACGATCCCGCCCTGCTCGAGCGCTTTGCCGATTACGCTCTCAGTCTCGATCCCATGAATCCGGAAAAGTGGCGCATCCGGAAGATTCATCCATATGCCTCTCCAGTCGGGGCCATCTCTAATTGAGGCGTCTCGTGGGCGCATCCCACTTCCGCCAGTCGATCAGAAATGGCACGAGCGCCTGAATGTTCTTAATGTATCCCTCCTCCTTTTCATCGTCGCGGTTTTCAGCTCGGTCGGTGTGCTGCGCGGATCGGGCCGAGACTTGGATTATGCGGCTAATATTGGCCGCTTTCTCGCTAATTTTTTTCCACCCGACTTTTCTGTCACCGGCCAGACGCTGACTGGTCTGTGGGAAACATTCCAGATCGCGGTAATGGCCACCGCTTTCGCGATTGTCGTCTCTATACCCATCGCCATGGCGGGAGCACAAACGCTTTCGCCGCGCTGGCTGGTTTTCATTTCGCGCTTAATCATGAATGGTGTCCGCACCATCCCCAGTTTGATCTGGGCGCTGCTGGCAGTGGCAATTGTGGGAGCCAATCCGCTGGCCGGCGTAATCGGGCTGACCTTCTACAGCGTCGGGTACCTTGGGAAATTTTTTAGCGACGCTTTCGAATCGGTTCACATTGACGTGGCGCGTGCTTTGCGAGCGGCTGGAGCGCGAACGATTCAGGCATTTCAATACGGTATGTGGCCGCACGCCAAGCCGCTGGTGTGGAGTTACTCCCTCTGGATGCTCGAATACAATATTCGGGCTGCATCGATCGTAGGCATTGTCGGCGCAGGCGGCGTCGGTCTCCAATTGCACACCTACCAGGAATACTACCAATGGGATAAGTTCGCCACCGTTCTGCTTTTTATGTTCTTACTCGTCTCGGTGCTCGATCTTCTGGGTGAGCGGGTGCGAAATCAGGTCGTACGGAAAGTAGTCTCGGCCAAGGCGAGCTGAGTCGATTGCCTCAAGTTTAGCGCTTTACGCGGATGATCATGCCCATTTTTAGACAAGTTCAAATTCTCGCCGGGGTTAGGGTGGTGAGCGAATTGATCAAGCAGGCTAACTTGCCCGAGCTTATCATGGTGAAAAAGTAGTACGAGCCTCTCGCTTGCCGAAGCGAACGGGGACGGTTGCGTTACTTTATAATTTATGGCGAAAATCAATAAAGCCGTGTTGCTTGCAGCCGGGCGCGGCACGCGAATGCGCGAGCTGACCAACGAGCTTCCCAAGCCGATGATCGAAGTGCGCGGTAAACCCGTTTTGCAACACATGGTAGAAGGGCTACGCGCCGCGGGTGTGCGGGACTTTTTGATCATCGTCGGATATCGCGCAGACTCGGTGCAAAATTTTTTCGGCGACGGCTTCCGCTACAACATCCAGATACAATATGCGACCCAAGTTGTGCAGGATGGAACCGGGCGCGTTGTCGACCTGGCGCCCAATTTTGTCGGCGATTCACCGTTTGTCTTAAATTACGGCGATATTCTGGTCGATCCTGCCAACTACAAACGACTTGTCGATCTTCCACGCGATGTCGAAGCGATAATAAGCGTGACGCGCGGCGAAGACGTCAGCAAAGGCGGCGCAGCTTTTTTGAACGATCGAATGGAACTTGTCGATCTTCGCGAAAAAACAAGGCCGGGCCAAGCATCCAGCCCATGGTACAACGCCGGGCTCTATGCGTTCCGGCCGAGTATTTTCGATTTCACCGCGAAGTTGAAACCGTCACCTCGCGGCGAATACGAATTAACGGACGCCGTCCGTGCGCTCGCGCAGTCTGGAAAAAAAGTAAAAGCGCTCGAATTATCTGGCGAATGGGCCGACGTGCGCGATCCAGAAATTCTCGCGCGCTTGAACCAAGAATTGTAGTAGCGGTCTGCGACCGTCGGAGTCCACGCTTTCACCGCGTGGGAACTGATCACCGATCACTGATCACTGATCACGCCTTCAGGGGGCGGTTCCTCGCCGATTTCTTCTTCAATTTCGCGGCGCCATTCGCGCGACAGCCAGGGCCGGAGGAATCCGTAGAGCAAATAAGCCAGGAAAAGCACCGCCGGCATCCACTCGTAATTCATGACGGTGAAGACGAGGATGAGACTGATGGCAAGAAAACGCGGAATCGATTTTTTTGTCTTCCAATTCACCGCCTTGAAGCTCGGATACTGAAACCGGCTGAACATCATGAAGGAAAGAAAGAGCAATAACGGCGGCAGTACGAATTTCCAGCTGCCGAGGCGATGTTCGCCCTCGGCTAGCCAGAGCAAAAAAAGAGTGATAGATGCGATCAGACCGGCAGCTGCGGGAATGGGAAAGCCCGTGAAATTCTTTTTGCTATCGTTATCGACCGTTTCAGGATTCGCAGATGCGGTGTTAAACCGGGCCAGACGCAACGCGCCGCAGGCCAGATAAACGAACGCGATAATCCAGCACGCGCGCGGGAACTCCTGCAACACCACGCGGTAAACCATCAAAGCGGGGGCGAGCCCGAACGAGACAATATCGGCCAGCGAATCGAACTCGCGACCGAACGGACTCTCGTGCCCACCCAGCCGGGCAAGGCGTCCGTCCAGAAAATCAAAAACGAACGCGCCGAGCACAAACCAGATGGCAGTGTGAAAAAGATCGCCAGCCGCATCCGGATTGGACGCTTGAAGCAGCGCGCCCTCGAGAATTTTGAGCGTGGCAGTGAATCCGCAAAACAAATTCCCTGCCGTCATCAAATTCGGCAGCAGGTAAATCTTCGGAGGATGCTCACTCATTGATTGGAGGGGGGCTCTCGCTTGGATTGTAGGAGAAGCTGTCAGCTTCGCCTAGAGAATCCGGCAACCGCGCGATGATTGTCGATCCACCGAGGACGTGATCGCCTGTTTTCACGAGCAGTTCAGCGTTGAATGGCAAATATAATTCCGTACGCGAACCGAAGCGAATCATTCCAAAGCGCTCGCCCTTTTTCAATTCGTCGCCGATTTTTGCCCACGCTACGATTCGCCTGGCAATCGCGCCTGTGAGTTGGCGCACAACAATCGTGGCGCGCGGACTCTCAAACGCCCACGTCATCGATTCGTTCTTCTCCGAGCAATCGGCACGGCGCGCATCAAGACAAAGCCCCTCTCGGTGCTGGCGGTAAACGATCCGGCCATCGATTGGCGCCCGATTCGTGTGCACATCGAAGATCGATAGAAAGATTCCGACACGGCGCGTTTTCGCTTTAAGAACTTCGTTCTCATCCACGTCGACGATTTCGCTCACCGTCCCATCAGCTGCGGCCACGATCAGGCTTGGATCTGCTGGCGACGCGCGGTCTGGATCCCGGAAAAACGCGACCACGCAGAAGAACAGCAATAAAAAAAGCGCGGATAACCAGGGCGCGACGAACCAGGCTGCCGCTGCCGCCAACGCCAAAAACCCAAAAATCCAGCGTGCTTCCGAGAGCGTTTGGAGGCGCATAAAAGGAGTCTATTTTCCAAGCCTAAAAGAGCCTGGTCAAGACAGCAAAAATCCCAAGAAGCCGGTGATGGCAAGAACCACAATATAGTGGGCCTGGGCATCGCTGCGGCTTCAACCCGTAGCGTTACTCACCCGTTCTAAACCACGAGATTATTAGTTGTTTCCAAGCCATTTCTGGTTATGGTCTTTCGCAAGGGTCGCTCGGCCCACTTTTATGGCGCAAGTTCAAGAAGAAATTCCGGTCGACAAGCCACCGGGCCGTAGCTCGACCGGAATCGGGGCAACGCAAAAATACGACGCCGCTCAAATCGACAAACTGGAAGGTCTTGAGGCGGTCCGAAAACGGCCTGGGATGTTCATCGGAGACCCCGATGAGCGAGGCCTGCACCACCTCGTGTTCGAGGTGCTCGATAATTCCATCGACGAACATCTCGCCGGATTTTGCACAAAAATTGAGGTGGTAGTCCACATCGATGGATCCGTTTCGGTGCGGGACAATGGCCGCGGCATTCCTGTGGATATTCATCCAAAGTGGAAGATGCCGGCAATTGAACTTGTTCTGACAAATTTGCACGCGGGCGGAAAATTTGGACAAGGCGCGTATAAATATTCGGGTGGGTTGCACGGGGTCGGGGCGAAATGCACAAACGCGCTTTCGGAATGGTTCAAAGTAGAAGTCTCGCGCGACGGCAAGGTCTATCACATGGCTTTCGCGAAAGGCAAAACAACCGACAAACTCACCGTTATCGGCGAAGTTAAAAACAAAAAGACCACCGGAACGCTCATCACGTTTTTGCCCGATCCGACGATCTTCACAATCACGACGGAGTTCAAGTTTGAACGGTTGGCCACCCGTTTGCGCGAATTGGCATTTCTCAATCCGGGCATCGAAATCACGCTAACGGATGAGCGTAGCGACCCGCCGAAGAAAGAGAGATTTTTTTACAAACAGGGGATCGAAGAGTTCGTAAGGCAGCTGGGAGAGAACAAGCAGGTCCTACATCCCAAGCCGATTGTGATTTCGCGACAGCGCGATGAGGTCTTTGTCGATGTTGTCCTTCAGTATAATGACAGCTACAACGACCAAATTTTGCCATTTGCCAATTCCATCCCAAACCCGGATGGCGGCACGCACTTGACCGGCTTCCGCACGGCGCTGACAAAGGCCGTAAATCAGTACGCGAAATCGAATAATCTTCTCAAGGAAAAGGACCCTTCTATTTCGGGAGACGATGTGCGCGAAGGTCTGATTTGCGTGCTCAGCGTCAAGTTGCCCAATCCCCGCTTTGAATCGCAAACCAAGGTGAAGCTGGTCAACACCGAGATCGACGGGATCGTGAACTCGGTCGTTTACGACGGGTTAATGACTAGCTTTGACAAAAACCCGCCGATCGCGCGGCGCATTTTCGACAAGGTGCTAACAGCAGCCCGCGCACGAGAAGCGGCACGGAAAGCAAGGGAGACGATTCGCAAGGGTGCGCTCACCGGTGGCGGCTTGCCTGGGAAATTGGCCGATTGTTCAGAACGCGATCCGGAATTGACGGAGCTTTATATCGTCGAGGGTGATTCCGCGGGCGGCTCCGCCAAACAGGGGCGCGATCGGCGTTATCAAGCCATCCTGCCGATTCGCGGCAAGCTGATTAATGTGGAAAAAGCGCGCGAGGACCAGTTTCTCAAAAACAATGAGATCCAGGCGATGATCACGGCCATCGGCACCGGGATCGGCAAACCGAAAGAGGATAGCAACGGCAAAGAAGAAGGGCGTTTCGACATTACAAAGCTGCGCTACGGCCGCATCATCATCATGACAGACGCGGACGTGGACGGTTCGCACATCCGCACTCTGTTGCTGACTTTTTTCTTTCGACAGATGACCGAACTAGTGCGCGCGGGCAGAATTTACATCGCGCAGCCGCCGCTTTATCAAATCAAACGGAAAAAACGCGAGGAATATGTCGATGACGATGTCCGGCTAAACAAAATCCTTATTTCGCTGGGGGCGGAGGACGTGCGGTTGAAAAACCTGGCGGATGACAAAGAGATCACTCCGGCGCAATTGAAGGACATCCTCGAGTCGCTCGAGAAACTT
Organism: Verrucomicrobiota bacterium; assembly: GCA_046724585.1. GTDB lineage: Bacteria > Verrucomicrobiota > Verrucomicrobiia > Chthoniobacterales > UBA10450 > Udaeobacter. The sequence goes on along the minus strand of JBKOWV010000195.1, from coordinate 5,050 downwards.
GCCAAGCTAAGCGAAGCAGTCCGCCGGCACGGTGGCGATTTCGAAACTTATCTCGCCGAACGCAATTCCAGGTCGGGCAAGCTTCCGACGTATCTGGTCAAAGTGAGAGAGGGGAACGAGGAGACAGTCCATTATTTTCACGATGAGAAGGAGGTTCGCCAATTTCATCATGAGAATCTCGATCTTAATTTGTTCGATGCCGAGCTCGGGCAGGAATTGCTGCCGCTTGGGGAATCGCCGGCGCGGGGAAATGGCAGCCGCAGACGCGGAAAACTCGTTGAGCTACACGAGTCCGCGGCGATCCAGAAACTGATTGCCGAACTCGCCCGCAAGGGCCTCAAAGTTGGCCATTACGCTGCCAGCGACCGGCCGATCTTCGAGTTGGCCGAAGGCGAAGGCGAAAAAGCCGTCTCGCATCCGCTTTTTTCGATTCCCGAAATTCTTCAGAAAATTTTAGAGATTGGCCGGCGCGGGGTCCAGATCAAGCGCTTCAAGGGCCTCGGCGAGATGAACGCCAAAGAGCTATTCGAGACGACAATGAATCCGGAGAAACGCAAGCTCCTCAAAGTAGACCTGAACGATGATAACGCCGTCGATGCCGATAAAATGTTCACGATTTTGATGGGCGACGTCGTCGAACCCCGCCGTCAATTCATCGAGGACAACGCGCTCAACGTGCGGAACCTCGATGTGTAAAATTCACGATGGGGGGTCTGTTTCACAAACTGCGCCATCCGCGTCGCTGCTACGTCGTCTGCGCAATCCCACGTTGCGGAAGCAATTTGCTGACGGACGGTTTGCACGCCACTCGCCGGGCAGGCGTGCCAAAGCAGTTTTTCCTCGCAAAGTTCGAATCCCGCTACGGGGCCGATCACGGGCTCGATCCCTCCAGCGATTACGCGACCTACGTGCGCGGCATCGTCCGCGCGAAAACGACCTCGAATGAAGTCTTCGGCTTTAAACTGATGAGCTGGTACCTGGACGATTTCCTTATCCGGCTGCGCGGAGCGGGTGTTTTCGGCGACGCGGGAACGAGCGATCTCGATCTTCTCCAAAATGCTTTTCCGCGTCTCCGCTTTGTGCACGTAGTCCGGCGCCACAAACTACGGCAGGCGTTGTCAACGGCGCGCGCTCTTCAGACCGGACTATGGAAAGTACAAAACGGAAAGACTCCTGTGCGCGAACCGCAGTTCGATCCCGAATTGATCGAGCAATGCCTCAAGGAGGCCGAGCGACAAGAGGAACTGTGGCAGAGCTTTTTTCATCGGATCGGGGTCGCCCCTTTCCATGTCGAATACGAAAGACTATGCGAAGATTATGAGGCGACCATCCGGGCGGTCCTGGATTTCTTAAGAATCTCGCTACCGCGCAATGCTCGCATCGGTCCCGCCCAGACGGTCAGGCAAGCCGATGAGATTTCACGCATCTGGGAAGAGCGTTTTCTCACGGAGCGCCCCGAGCACGCGCGGGGACTTACCTAAACCTTAGAAGCCGTGTATAACGCGAACGAAAAGGTAGAGCCGATAAATGTCGCTGACGAGGTGTCGAGGTCGTTCCTGGATTACTCGATGTCGGTCATTATCTCGCGGGCGTTGCCGGATGCGCGCGACGGGCTCAAGCCATCGCAGAGAAGAATCCTCTACGCGATGCACGATTTGTCGCTTTTTCCAAATCGGCAGCATCGCAAATGCGCGAAAATCTGTGGCGATACCAGCGGTAATTATCACCCGCACGGCGAAGCGGTGATTTACCCCACGCTTGTCCACCTGGCGCAACCGTGGGCGATGCGCGAAACACTCATCGATGGTCAGGGCAACTTCGGCTCAGTCGAAGGCGATCCGCCGGCTGCCATGCGCTATACGGAAGCGCGCATGACCCACCTGGGCGCCGCGCTCATGACCGACATGGACAAGGACACGGTCGATTTTGTCGCCAATTACGACGAGACGCGCACCGAACCAACTGTCTTTCCCGCCGCGTTGCCGAACCTGCTCGTCAACGGCGGCACCGGCATCGCGGTTGGAATGGCAACCAACATTCCGCCGCACAATCTCAGCGAAGTAATCGATGGAATCTGCGCGCAGATCGACAATCCGGACATTACGCTCGACGAGCTCATGAAACATGTGAAGGGACCCGACTTCCCAACCGGGTGCGTAATCTGCGGCGTCTCAGGAATCAAACAATATCTCGAGACCGGCCGGGGCAACATGAAAGTGCGCGGCAAGGCCGGCATCGAAGAACTTAAAGGCGGGAGGGAGCAGATCGTCATCACCGAAATTCCGTATAACGTCAACCGCGCCACGCTGGTCGAACGCATTGCCGAGCTCGTAAACGAAAAGGTGCTCACAGATATCACCGCCGTTCGCGACGAGTCCGATGAAAACACTCGCGTCGTCATTGAGCTGAAGCGCGACGGGAATCCCAAGATCGTCATCAACAACCTTTACAAACACACCGCGATGGAAAGCTCCTTCGCGGTTATCATGCTCGCGATCGATCACGGGCGGCCCAAATTGCTTTCGCTCAAGGAAGCAAACGCTTGCTACATCGAACACCGCCGCGAAGTGGTGCTGCGTCGCACCCGTTTCGAACTACGAAAAGCAGAGGAGCGCGCGGAAACTCTCGAAGGTTATCTCATCGCGCTCGCCAACCTTGACGAATTCATTCGAATCATTCGCAGTTCGGCCAACCGTGATGAAGCGCGCGTGAAATTGCTCGCCTTCGAATTTACCAAAAAACAGGTCGAGCAAATCGGAGTCATCATTCGCGATCCGGCTCGGCTGGTGGACGGGCGCTACGCATTCAGCGAACACCAGGCGAATCAGATTCTCGATCTTCGCCTTTATCAACTCACCGGCCTCGAGAGCGAGAAGATCGAAAACGAATACAAGGAGCTGATCAACACGATCAAGGACCTGCGTGATATCCTGGCGAAAGAGCAAAGAGTCTTCACCATCATCAAGAAAGAGCTTCGTGAGATTCGCGATAAATATGGATCGCCGCGCCTGACGGACATTGCGCCCGCCGAGGCCGAGATCAACATGGAAGACCTCATCGCCAACGAAGGTTGCATCATTAGCATCACCCATGGCGGTTTTATCAAGCGCACTGCCATCAGCGCATTTCGCGCGCAGCGCCGCGGGGGCAAAGGCGTGATCGGCATGTCAACCCGCGAGGGCGCCACCGAGCAAGAGGAAGGCGACTTTGTCGAGCATCTCTTCACCGCCACGACGCATGATTATCTGATGTTTTTTACCCAATCGGGCCGCGCTTACGTCGAAAAGGTTTACGAGATTCCGGAAATGGGACGCGCAGCCAAAGGGCGTTCCATCGCAAACATTCTAGATCTGCGCCCCGATGAGAAGATCGCCGCCACGATCCGGGTTCAATCCAAGAAATCCGGCGCCGGGGCTGCCGCGGTCGATCAGACTTGGGACGAAAATCTGCACGTCGTTTTCGCGACACGCTCCGGCATCGTCAAAAAATCCAACCTTTCCGACTACGCCAATGTGCGCAAGGGCGGCATCATCGCGATTCAGATTGAGGAAGGCGATTGCCTGATCGACGCCAAGCTTACTAACGGCAACAACGAACTTGTGCTGATCACAAAGGAAGGAATGAGCCTCCGTTTCCATGAAGAGCAGTTGCGGGATCAGGGACGCAACACGGTAGGTGTGTGGGGCATTCGGCCCGATAAAAGCGACCATGTGGTCGCCATCGCCATTGTCGATCCCGGTGCAATGTTGCTCGTGGCCGGCGAGAATGGCATCGGCAAGCGAACCCCATTTGATGATTACCGCCGTCAGTCGCGCGGCGGCAAAGGCATCATCACCATGAAAACCGGTGAGAAGACCGGCGATCTTGTCGGCGCGCTAACAGTCACCGATAAGGACGAGCTGATGCTTATCACAACCAAGGGCCAGCTGGTACGGACGCGCGTAAAGGAAATCCGCGTCGTCGGCCGAAATACGATGGGTGTGAAGCTGATGGACCTGCGCGATGGAGAGAAGCTTCAGGCGATTGCGCCGGTCGTCAGCCAGGCGGAAGAGGAAGCGCAAATCGCTGAAGCACCCGTCGAGACAGCGTAAGCAAGGCTTTCATCGTGCTGGAGTAAGTGCAGCGAGGTTGGCAGTACAAAGCAGAAAGGAACACCGGCGGACGGTGTTCCTTTCAATTGTTCTGGCGCCCAGCCTAGTAACCGCCCGTGCGATGCGTAGTCGTTGTACTGGTCGCTCCCGTAGCGGGCTGAGTTATGGCAGTCTCACGTGTTGTTGTTGTCGTCGTCGTCGCGGCCTCTTCCGTCGCGCAGGAGCTCAGGAGCATCATGGCGAGGGCCGAAAACAGAGATGTAAGAATGAGCGATTTTTTCATAACGATTGTTCCTCTTTAAGAACAATTCGTCACAAATCGCTTTGACAGACGTATTAAAGGCGAAAAATTTCACTTAAATCTCGATCCTGGCCCGCTGTCGCTTAATCTCGCCGCGTCGTCGTTTCGCTTCCAGGATCTTTTGCTTCAGTGCGGCCGGCCGTGGCGATTTTCGACGGCGAGTTTTTTCGCGCTCGGCGATTTTGACCGCTCGAGCCTTCTCCTGAGCTTGCTCGACTGCATCGAGTAACCGCTCACGCGCTAGTTTACGGTTTTGTGCTTGCGATCGCGAATCCTGCACGGTCATGCTGATTCCGCTCGGTCGATGCCGCAGCGTTACCGCGGTTGCCACTTTGTTAACATTCTGACCACCTGGGCCGGACGAGCGCGCAAAAGTTTCCTCGAGGTCGGACTCGCGGATGCCGAGCTGCAGCCTCCGTTCCCTCTCAGAATGCTTCGTCATCATGATCTAATGAATGAGAAAAGAAGTACACACGGGCGCAGCTGCTCTTCGACAACATTTTTAAATACGAATCACTCGAAAAAGGCCTCTTTGTGCGGCGCAGATCGATTTCCAAGCTCCATGCGCTGGGGGTCTTGCTGGATAAGATACTAATAGGCGTCGGCGATCGCATCGGGCTGGAGGAGGGGATCTATAGCGGAAGGTAGGTAAGTCTTG
>JBKOWV010000141.1:0-19552 GCA_046724585.1 Verrucomicrobiota bacterium | reverse complement strand
GAGAATGAAATATTTTTCCGCCTCCTCAATTGCGAGCACCGCCCACGCTTCCGCAAAGTTGGGATCAAGCTCAACGGCGCGACGGGAAAATCCAATCGCTTCTTCGCCGCTCTCAACACTCTGCTTGTTTCTGAGCGCGAGTGCATGAAGAAACGCGTCATAGGCTTCGGGGTTCTTAGTGCCGACAACTGCGATGTCCCGCTTCTCGCGCCCGGTCAGCTTCGCCTCAAGTGATGCCGCAATTTTCTGCGCCACGTCGCTCTCAACCTGAAAAACATCGATCAACTTGCGGTCATAAGTTTCCGCCCAGATATGCGAATCATTCATCGCATTCACAAGCTGGACTGAGATGCGCACTTGGTCGGCCGCTTTCTGCACACTGCCTTCAAGCACAGTGGCGACGCCGAGCTGCTTCGAGATCTCACGCAGATTGTTACGCGCGCTTTTGTATTTTTGGGTCGAAGTCCGCGATATGACTTTCAGGTCCGCAATCTTTGCAAGGCGGGTGAGAATTTCATCCTGAATACCCTCGGCGAAATATGCATTTGCCTTATCTTCACTGAGCGATTCGAATGGCAACACGGCGATCGATTTCGCCGGAAGGCCCTCGGATACGCGCTGCCCGGGCCCAGCAGTGAACCTGCCAAGAAAAAACAATCCAATCGAAATCGCACCAGCGACCAGGACGATGTAAATCCACGCGCGATTTGGTGAGCGCTGCCCAGGTTCAATTTGATCCGTTCGTTTGATTCCCTCTGGCGTCAGCTCGAATGCCCATGCAAGAATGAGCGCGATAGGAAAACCAAGGATAACCAGCAAGACTACCGCGGTCGTAATCGCATCGGAGAGATGTAGCGCCGGGACTACGGTTGCCGCGATCTGCATCACGAGCCAGCCGACGATCGCGTAAGCGACAGCGACTTTGTAGACGTTACGCCGCTTTAGCTCGGCGAAGAAGCGCTTCATGACCCGACGCATTCGAAATCATTCCCGGCTTTTGGCCGGCAAGAATCTCCAAGAATCTTCCCAACCGGCAACGCGCCAATACTCAGGTAGCTTCATCGCTCTGAGCAGATCGAGAAACCGCGGCTCATTGCGCACAGGTTGAAGCGGCGGCGTCCAAATCCATGCGCAATCCAGGCCCCCGGGCGAGCGCATGTCGAACCACAATGCATCGAGAGCGACCTCCGGCTGATTCACGAAAATCGCGACGGTGCTGAACTGCGGTGCAATGTGCAGTTCGCCCATCGCTACGGCCTCTTCCAGCGCGCGAACCAGGTTTGGCGGCGGCGCCGAGCCGTTGCCAGTGGAGGCGAGCGCCTGATCCATCGCGTCAATCAGTTTTTTGTCAGCCGGGGATGACAATTCGGGGGCTGGAGAAGACCGCGCCAAGGCAAGGGTGCGCCGCGCAAGGTCCATATTACGGCCCGAAAGCGCGTGGATTAGCTCAACGCGAATTGCGAATCCATCAATTTTCCCCCGCGCCTTCTCGAATCGGTCGAGCCAAAGCCTGCTTTGGGCCAGGTCGCCACGCGAGAGCTGAATGAGAGCGGCGACGGAAGGTGGAACCCAGGCGAGTGGATCGAGTTCGCAGGCTCGGTTGGCATGCTCCAAAGCGGCGTTGAGATGGCCGACCCTTAGCAGCATCTGGGAATATTGATTGTGCGTTTCAGCCTCGCCGGGACTTAGCTCGAGCGCCCGTCGATATTCAGCTTCCGCCCCCAACCAATCGTAGCGATCGCGCAGCACATCGGCCAAGGCGGAGTGCGCGACGCCGAGCGAATCGTCGATGATCAGCGCCTTGCGAGCCGCGCTCTCAGCCCCTTCGAGTGACTGCTTCATCGGCACTACAAGATAGTAGAATCCCAGCGCACGCGCCTGGGCGAGCGCGGCCCACGCCTTTGCAAAGCCAGGGTCGCGCTGCACAGCCGCTTCCAACAAGGCGGTAGCGCGGCGAAGATTGTCGGCGGTCCGTTGTGTAATGAGAGCGCGCGCCTCCAGGTAATTGCCGTACGCAGCCATGTCCTGTGTGGGGCGCTCATGCTTTCCTTCGCCGCCAAGTTTCAGTTGGACGGAAAGCGCTTGAGCAATCGCGCGTGCAATTTCCTCCTGAATCGCGAAGACATCATCGAGCTTGCGGTCGTAAACCTGCGACCATAGATGGTAACCATCGCTTGTGCGGACTAACTGTGCGGTGATGCGCAGTCGTTCGCCGGATTTGCGCACGCTGCCCTCCAAGGCGTGGGCGACACCAAGCGCCGCGCCGATCTGGCGCAGGTCGCGGTTTTGGTTTTTGAAAGCAAACGAAGATGTGTGTCCCGGCACCTTCAATGCCTTGATTTGTGCCAGGCGATTGAGGATTTCTTCGGTCAGGCCGTCGACGAAATAAGGATTCTCCTGATCACTGCTCATGTTAACGAACGGCAGCACGGCTATGGATCTTTCGTTAGCAGGTACCGCCGTCACGCTTTGGCGTTCTCCGCGTTCGGCGTCGGATTGAGTGCCCCGATGACCTATCCCTACTAGCTGGAACAAAAACAAACCGAGCGCCACAAACGCCACCGCGATGATAATGCCGGTGAGTTTCCGTCCAGTCCGCCGCACGATCGATTTGCCAACATCCAGATCTTCCGTGCGTTTGATTCCCTCCGGCGTAAGCTCAAACGCCCAGGCGAGAACCAAGGCGATGGGAAATCCGGCAGCGATCACCGTGACAAGAGCTTTCATCACCCAGCCGGGAGCTTCGAAGGTTGGAAACAGGATTGACCCCGCCTGGATGAGCAACCACGCGATCACAGCATAGGCAATCGCCACCTTGGACACATTGCGCCGCCTCAACTCGGCGAAGAAGTTCTTCGGATTCACTGCAACGGTTGTTTGATGAGTTTTTGAAAACGCGGATCGGTCCGAATCGGGTGCCATTCCCAACGATATTTTAGATCGTTGATCGTGATGCTGTAATCAACGCTGTCGACTGCGCCCGATGTCTTGAGCAAACGCTCGATCCGCGGAATCGCGAGATCATTCTCGCCGACGCGCGCGTAGATGAGCGCGAGATAACAATTCATAATTGCGCCATCGACCGCGTCCTTCGATTCGGGCTTTAACTCCACCGCCCGTCTGCCTTCGCGAATCGCATCCTCCTTTCGACCTGCGAAGGCATAGAACCAACCGAGATTGGCATGCCGATCCGCGCTCAAGGGCGCCTCCTCTACTGCTTTTTCAAAATTCGGCCGCGCTAGTTCAAACAATTGCCGGGCTTCGGTTTGTTTGCCTTGGGCCAGCTCGATACAGCCGTGGAGAAAAGTTTTCGGTGTGGCTCCCGCATTCGTGTACGCCATCTCGTTCAAATCAGACTTTAGCAAAGCCGTGCCTGCCGCATCAAAATCCCGATCGATCATCGCCACGTCCCAGCGGCATGAGGTTACCGAACCATCCGGATCAGTTCCTTCCGGCACTTCGCTGAGGATGGATTTGAGCGAAGCCGTGTCGCCTTTCCACCAGAAATCGATGTAACCGCTTTGAATTCTGGCAACGAGAGAAGCCGGCGCCATGGCGCGCATTCGCTCAGCCCACCGCGCGGCCTCCGGCCAGCGTCGCATTGCTGTATTAGTAAAGACAAGCTCCCGGACAACATTGGGGTTTTGTGGATCGAGCGCTTGATTCTTTTCGAATGCGTCGAGCGCCTCTTGCCATTTGCCCTGCCGGCGTTTGATTGCCGCGATCAAACGCCCGATATCGCTGTCGTTTGGCGATAGATTTGAAGCGATGTCGAATTGCTCCAGAGCTCGGTCGTAATCTTCGTCCATCCAGTAAATGCATTGGCCGAGGGCGAAGTGCGCTTCCGCCAGGTTCGGCTGGAGCCGCAGCGCAATTTCAGCTTCGGCAAACGCTTTGTCCTTCCAGCTTTTGAGCGGTTCATAAAAATGGAAAGTCGCGGCGCACACGGAGGCGAGCCGCGCATGGGCAAGGGCAAAATTCGGATCGAGCGCGATCGCTTGCTCGTAGAGCTGTTCTGCGGCTTTATAATCCTCGAGCAGCGTGTCGGGATTGCGCGATAGTTGATTCGCGCGCAAATAAAGCACGTATGCTTCCGTGTTCCCTGTCGGTATTTCTTCGACGCGGGCCTTTTCTTGCGGCGAGAGTTTGGCTTGCAGCTGGTTGGCAATCGCCTTGGCAATTTCGCTTTGGATCGCGAACACGTCTGCGAGATCACGGTCGTAACGCTCCGCCCACTGGTGCGTGTCTGTGCGGGCATCGATCAGTTGCGCCGTTACTCTGACGCGATTGCCCGAGCGTTGCACGCTTCCTTCAAGGACATGGGCAACCCCAAGTTGCTGGCCGATTTCGCGCAGGTTGCGCTCGGCGCCGCTCTTGTATTGCATCACACTCGTACGGCTGATGACCCTTAAATCTGCAATCTTGCCAAGATTGGTCAGTATTTCATCCTGGATTCCATCAGCAAAATAAGCGTTCCGGTTGTCGTCGCTCCGGTTTTCGAATGGAAGCACGGCAATACTTCTCTCCGGAATCGCCGCTAAGGGGACAGGGGATGGCTTTGAAATAGAAGCGCCTGCTGGTTTGATCGATGGCCGGTGCACGAACAACGGAATCGCGACGGCCAGCGCGCCGATGGTCGCAAGAAGTGCAGCAATAAAAGCCCAACGGCTTTTTACCAGGCTTATCTCCGATCGGGAAGGTCGCCCTGGCAGCAGTCTTTTACCGCCCCTTCGGCGTCTAAACTTCTCAGGCAATTCTGGATTGCCCAGCTCTCCGGTGTAGAAATTGACCACGTGAATCCGCGCGCCGTGTTTCACCTCGCACTCGCCCAAATCGTGCAGGTGCGGCTGCCATTGGCGGTAATGCCCGAGATCTTCGGCGATATGACGGGAGAGAAGAATGTGTCCTGCGCCTCCGCAATCCATCACCCGTTGGGCGGTATTAATCCCGGCGCCGGCCACATTGGTTCGATCATTGACATCTCGAACCCGGTTGACGGGCCCACTGTGAATTCCCATCCGCAACTGCAGGCGCGGATCTTCCTTTAACTTTTTGCTGATCTCCATCGCGCAACGAACTGGCGCTTCCGGGCTATCGAAAAAGACTAACGCCATTCCATCGCCGGCGGGAATCCGAATCAGTTTGTTCGCCGCTTCTGCGTTCCGCACCTGCTCCGTGTTCCTCACGATTTGACTGAGCTGCTCCAGAAGTTCGCGCTGTTCGTTAACCAACAATTTAGAATAACCCACCACGTCCATGAACAGGACATGCCCGATTTCCAAATGAACGTCTGGCTGAATTTCAGCCGACATATCGCGCTAGCTCTGTCAAAAATTCCGTTGGGATCACTAGGGGACCACCGGGATACAGCATGAAATACTCCGACAAGGCGAACGCCTTCGCCATCGGTTCAGACATATGGCCATATCACCGGCATAATTATCCAATATGACGATTCGGCAAGATAATTGCATCCTGGGATCGGACTTCATTGCCGATGTTGTGCTAAGTTGACGGATGCCGTTTCAGCTTGAATCGAACTACAAGCCTCGCGGCGATCAGGGCCAGGCGATTGCCAAGCTGATCAAGTCCCTCGAAGCAGGCAATCGCCACCAGACCCTGCTCGGGGTAACCGGTTCGGGAAAAACTTTTACGATCGCAAACGTGATTCGCGAAGTCGATCGGCCGACGCTTGTCATCTCGCACAACAAGACTCTCGCGGCGCAGCTTTACTCCGAGTTCAAACAATTCTTCCCGCGCAATGCGGTCGAATACTTCGTCAGCTACTTCGATTATTACCAACCGGAAGCCTACATCCCCCGCTCCGACACCTACATCGAAAAAGATTCCTCGATCAACGAAGAGATCGAGCGTTTGCGGCTGGCCGCGACCAGCGCGTTGCTCTCCCGCCGCGACACTATCGTCGTGGCAAGCGTCTCGTGCATTTACGGCATTACCTCGCCGGAAGATTACTTGAACATGCTGCTCACGGTAAAACGCGGCCAGCACATCAGCCGTGAAGCGGTGCTTGGCCGTCTGATCGACATGTTATACGAGCGCAATGACATTAATTTTTCGCGCGGCAGGTTCCGCGTGCGCGGCGATGTCGTCGAAATCTATCCGGCCACGGCGGACGAAGAAGCGGTTCGGCTCGAGTTCTTCGGGGACGAGATTGACGCGATCACGCGATTCGACCCTCTGACAGGTCACGCCCACGAATCGCTTGCTGTGATCACATTTTATCCTGCCAAACAATTCGTCACGCCGGCGGACAAATTGAATAGAGCGTTGCGTTCCATTCGCGATGAGCTCGAGGGGCGCATCATCGAGCTGGAAGCCAGGGGGAAACTGCTGGAGGCGCAGCGGCTGAAGATGCGGACTGAGTACGATCTCGAAATGTTGCAGGAAATGGGCTTCTGCAACGGAATCGAGAATTACTCGCGCCATTTATCAGGCCGCCCGCCTGGCTCAAAGCCGTACACGATCATCGATTTTTTCCCGAAAGATTTTCTGGTCGTGATCGATGAATCGCACGCCACCATCCCTCAGATCGGCGGTATGTACGAAGGCGATCGCTCCCGTAAAACCGTGCTGGTCGAATACGGGTTTCGTTTGCCCAGCGCGCTCGACAATCGGCCGCTCAACTTCGACGAATTCATGAAGCTGACCAACCAGCTCATTTATGTGAGCGCGACACCGGCCGAATTTGAAATTAAAAATAGCGTGGTCGCAAATACAGGGTACATGCCGCACAGACGGCAGAGGATTGGAGAAGATGAACTCGTGCCGTTTGTTTTGCCGGGCGCATCTGTAGCCGGGCTCCGTGATCCCGGCGGCGCGGAGTTAATCGGCACGAAGAGCCGGGGCCACCGCCCCCGACAACAGCTCTCGCGCAGTGATGAGTCGCCGGAAAAATTTGATGTGCACACACCAGGCGCGGCCCTCGTGATTGAACAGATCATTCGGCCAACCGGGCTTCTCGATCCGAAAATCACGCTGAAGCCACTCAAACATCAAATCGATGACACGATCGAGCTTTGCCGACAGCGGGTGGAAAAGGGCGAGCGCGTTCTGGTGACAACGCTGACGAAACGCACGGCCGAAGATCTCGCTGATTATCTGCGCGATGTTGGCTTGAAAGTGCGTTACCTTCATAGCGACATCGACACAATCGAGCGGGTCGAGATTTTGCGCGGCTTGCGCGCGGCCGATTTCGACATTCTTGTCGGGATCAATTTGCTGCGGGAAGGCCTCGATCTTCCCGAAGTTTCGCTCGTCTGCATTCTCGACGCGGACAAGGAAGGATTCTTGCGCAGCCAGACTTCTCTTATCCAAACCGCAGGTCGCGCGGCGCGACATGTGAATGGCGAAGTGGTACTCTTCGCCGATACGGTCACGCAAAGTATGGAAGCACTGATGTCGATCTCCGAATATCGGCGTGCCAAGCAAATGGAATACAACGAAAAGCACGGCATTACGCCGCAAACCGTCCGGCGCGCCGTGCAGGAGAGTTTGCATACAATCCTGCGAGGACGCGAAATTGCCGCTTCGGTTGTTCAGGAAGCTGGCGGCGATTTCAACGTGACCGAGCTATTGCGTGAGCTCGAAGAGGAAATGCAGCATGCGTCCGCAAACCTGGAATTCGAGCGCGCGGCGCTTTTACGGGATCAAATCATGGAAGTAAAAAGCGGCGCCGGGATCACGAAGATCGAGCCGAAACGAAGGCCGGTGAAATACACACGCAACGCCGGCCGTCGTCGCTCGCGTGTCTGAGTTTCCGGGAGCGCGAGCAACCCGATCTTGTAATCTGCTCGCTGCGATGCGAAAAAATCGCCAATGCCGAAAACCAAAACGGCCACGGCCGCGACCAACATTTATGCAGTCGTCGGCTCCGACGAAGCGGAAGTTAAACGGGCGGCGGCCGAGCTCGCGAGCAATCTAACACCGCCAGACGCAGGCGACTTCGGATTGGACGTCGTAGATGGTGCCGTGGACCACGCCGAGCAAGCTGCTGCGCGGATAAGATCGGCGATCGAGGCGTTGCAAACGTTGCCTTTCTTCGGCGGTTCCAAAGTCGTGTGGTTAAAGAACGCGAATTTCCTCGGCGACACCCAGATTGGACGCGCCGCAGGCGTTCAATCTGCGCTCGAGGAATTATCCGAGCTGATCGAGAGGGGCCTTGGATCTGACGTCATTTTCCTAGTCAGCGCCACTGAAGTGGATAAACGTCGCTCGTTTTACAGATCGCTGGTTAAACGGGCGGAGTTACAGGTTTTCGATCGGCTTGATTCCAGCCGGAGCGGCTGGGAAGAGGAAGCGATCGAAGCGGTTCGACGTCGGGCAAACAAAAGAAAACTGCAATTCGATGGAAATGCGCTCGATCTGTTTGTTCTACTTACCGGCGGCGACACGCGTCAGATCGAAAATGAACTGGAGAAGATCGACGTTTTTCTCAGCGAAAGCACAGGCTTCCAGCCTGTGAGGCGAGCGGGCGTCTCGCCCGCGAAGGAACCGGCAGCCAAGATGGCTACCGGCCCCACAGCCGGAACGGCTGTGCCACGAGTTACCGTTAATCTTGTCCGGGAACTGGTGCCGCTTTCCCGCGCGGGCGTCATTTTCGAGCTGAGCAACGCACTGGCAATGCGCGATCTGGAGCTCGCTCTTACGCTTGTACGACGGTTATTGGATCAAGGCGAGAGCGCCGTTGGTATTTTACTGGTCGCAATTCTACCAACCGTCCGCAATTTATTACTCGCCAAAGATCTAATGGAGCGTCATCGCCTCGCGCGCCCACATTCGCCGTTCCAATTTATCTCGGCGATCAATCGTTTGCCTGCTGAGGCAAGTGACCATTTACCACGCAAAAAAGATGGTTCGATTAACGCCTATCCGTTGGGAATCGCCGCGCAACAGGCACATCGCTTCGAAACCAAACAATTGGTTAGGGCCATGCAAGCGTGTCTTGAGGCAAATCTTCAGCTTGTAACGACGCAACTGGACCACGAGCTTGTCTTGACGGAGGCCGTAGTGAAGTTGCTCGGCTGATTGCTTGTAGCGGCGCTCTGTGAGCGTCGTCTGCTTTGGTTTCCGGAGGGCATAGAGCGCAGCTACAGGAGTCCCCGCGTGGAACCTATTTTCTTGGCGGTATAGATTGTAACAATTCCGCCAGTGAGCGGTTGAGCGATAGCATTATGGAAGCCACTCGCTGCCATCAGTTGGCACATGGCATTGCCGCCCGGAAAATCTTCAATCGAGTCGCCAAGGTAAGCGTAAGCTCTTTTCTTCCTTGTTAGAAGGGACCCAAGCAATGGCAGGCAGCGATGCAAATAGAGTCGATAGATCGCGCGCAAGATGGAGATCGTCGGCAGTGAAAACTCAAGGACGAGCAGGTGCCCATTGGCCTTGAGCACGCGCGACATCTCACCCAGCGCTTCTCCCCAATCGTCCATGTTGCGCAAACCGAACGCGACGGTAACGCAATCGAATGAAGCATCGGCGAACGGAAGTCTCATCGCATCGGCAAGAACCGTTTTGCCCACGCCTTTTCGTTCCGCCAATTCCAACATCTCCGGCAGGAAATCGACCGCCACAACTTCCGCATCCGGCAATTTCCTTTGCAGCGCGAGCGCCAAATCTCCGGTGCCGGAAGCGAGATCGACAATCTTATTCGGTCGCAAGTTTGCGACGATTTCAGCGGCCCGTTTTCGCCAATAAAAATCGATCCCGCAACTGAGCAGGTGATTCGCCAGATCGTAGCGCGCGGCGATCGATCCGAACATTTTCCGGACTCGCTCGGATTGGGTTGCGATATTGGACTTAGTCATTTCAAAACGGCTTTAGGACCAACTCGCGCTTCGCGGCGGCTCGACCTTTTCTTGTTGTTACTTAGAAGTAATAGCAGGTGAAAGCAGGGAGGAGAACCTCGAATACCTGATTTGTCATAAAAGTTGATTGCATAGCAGCCAACTCCGGCTATGTGAGAAGGCATGGATATATCTATTCAAGCCTTACAAGAAGCCGTCTCGATTCGCCGGCAAATCGATACTCTGCAAAAACGTCTTTCCTTAATCCTGAGAGGCTCCCGCGCGAGCTCGGCAACTGCCAGAGGGGGCCGCCGCTCGATGCCGGCTGCGACTCGCGCCAAACTTGCAGCTGCCGCCAGAGCTCGTTGGGCAAGGATAAAGGCCGGAAGAAGAGCAACACCTGCCGTGAAGAAAGGCGGAATTACTCCTGCTGGGCGAAAGCGGCTTTCCCAGTTGATGAAAGCTCGATGGGCGGCAAGAAGAAAAGGTACGGGTAAGTAAGTCGGTCGATTCGAACTGCTGTCTCGCCGTTCCTGTCGGCTTGGCCTTTTGCTGAAGGAGAAGCTGGTTAATCAGTCGCCATCGCGATAGAAGTGACTTTGCTCGCGAGAGGACTCGAACCTCCACGGGTTGCCCCATACGGTCCTGAGCCGTACGCGTCTGCCAATTCCGCCACGCGAGCAAAAACGACAGCGGCCCTACAATGCGCATGAGCGCGCGAGCCGCAAGGCTAAATCAACTTACGACACGGAACACCGATTCGGTTGCCTGATCAGCCTAGCCCGAACGTCTCTTGCGGGCACGAACTTCCAATTGATGCGCTTTGCGTACTTGACCGAGAGACCGCAAAAGATCGGCGTAATTTGACACGACAATCTCGTAATCTTGGGAGGGCTTTTCACTCGCTTCCTCCCAAATCTTGAGCGAATCGCGATAAAACTCAGCCGCTTTGGCATAGTCGCCACGGGAATGATAGACCACGGCAAGATTGCATTTTGATTGCGCGATGGCCGGATGCGCGCCCGGGTGCGATTTCTCGCGAATAGCTAACGCACGAAGATGTATCTCCTCCGCCTCGGTGTAACGGCGTTCATTGGTATAAAATACGGCCAGATTATTGAGGACTGAGGCTACATCGGCATGGTTGGGCCCGAGCTGCTTCTCGTAAATTTGCAAAGCTTGCAAATAGTATGGTTCCGCCGCCTTTTGCCGTCCGGATTTGCGTAAGATGAGGGCAACATTGTTCAACATTGTGCCAAGATCGGAGTATGGGACCTCTTCGAGCTGAATCCCAGCTGCAATCGCTTTTTCGTAAAAGCGAATCGCTTCCTCGGGTTGGCCGATGTTATCACATAAGAACCCGAGCCGGTGCGCGGAACGGAAGAGAGCTCGCTGATCCGGCGGTTTTACTTTTTCCAGGATCGCATGGGCCTTTAGCAGATATGCTTTGGCCGTAGCGCGGTCTCCTTTTTGTTCGAGAAGTTCGCCCAGGGTTTCGAAGCTCGTCGCCAGTGGCGTCTGACCGTCGGGAAAAGCGCGCTTGGCGACCTCGAGCGCCGTTTCAGCAACGCGAATCGCCTGGGGCAAACGATTAGTGGCACGTAACGTTTCCAGCTTCTCATTGAGGATCGACCAAAGCCTTTCCTGTCCCTTCATCAGGCGTCACCACCCCTCGCTCAGTTGAGTAACTAATCGGGTAGCCAGATCTTCGGTGGCGAGTGGCAGCGCTTGCCGTTCATCAGTGGTTACATCAGCGCTAGCGAAGAAGCTGGTTGTTCCAACCATTTCACCGGGAGGCGCGATGGTCGTTCCATCTCGGGCTTCAAGCGTATACTTCAAGCGCATGGAAAGATTGAATTCAGTGGTCCTAAGCACATTCCCGCGGACAGACCGTGCCGGCAGCCTGTCGATTCGCATGATCTCACCTTTCAAGGTGGCGTCTGCATCTCCATCCCGTGCAATCTGAAATGTTCCATCCTGTTGCAACTGTTTAATCACCGTATCGGTCACTAACACTTCGATACGCGGGAGGAGAGTCTTGTTTTCGAAGGTGGGAACGGCAATCGTGTGAACGTCGCGCAGGTAATATGGCTTTACCGGCCCAACGTGATAGCCAAGGCAACCGCCTAGGACAAAGCAGGCAAATACTGCCGCAAAGATCGCTTTCACGGCGCCGGTGAGGCGCCCACTTCGGGAGAGGCGGATGTCTCCGGAGCTGGAGACGCGTCAGAGCTTGTGCTTGTGCTCGGCGGAGCCGATGGGGGCTCAGGCGCAGTTGTTGTGTCCGGGGCAAGCGACGCGGGCGGCGGCAGCGAAAGATCAGTATCCGGGGAAGGTAATGGGGCCTGGTCGTTCGCCGAACCAGGCGTAGCCGGCCCGCGTTTGGCGATTTGATCTCCGGATGCGCCTCCCTTTTTCTTAGAGGGCTGTGCCGTGGCAAGAGCCGGCTGAAGCGCGGCGTCGCCTACCTTCGCGCGCAACTGGTCGATCCTCTTTTTGGCTCGATCGCTTTCAGTTGAGCCCGGCTGCTGACGAATCACCTCGTTGTAGTAGATGACGGCGGCGCGATAATATTTCTGCTTGTCGTAAAATTTCGCTACTTCGTAGGAACTAGTTGTTTGTTTGTGTTCAAGCACAGCAAGGTTGACGCGCGCTTGTTCTGCTTTCTCACTGGTCGGATAGCGAAAGAGGAAATCCTGAAAGGCAGTTCTGGCCTTACTGGCGGCAGCCATGTCCTTTGTCCCGGTTCGCATAGCCTTCAACCAGATATAGCCGATCTGATATTGAGCGTCCGCCGCGATCGGCTCGTTCGGAAACTTGTCCACCACTGCCTGGTAGGCTTGAATCGCCGCCTCGCTCGCGCCTTGTTTCTCACGCGCCAGGCCGATGTCAAACTGAGCACGGGCGGTGTACGGTCCGTACGGCGCAGTCCGCACGACAGCTGCGAAAATGGTTACCGCATGGTCCATTGAGGATCCAAACGGGATGCCAAGGACCTTTGTCTTTTTACCTCCCAGATACATTTCCCCGATGCGAAACTGCGCCTCGATCGCCTCATCGAAGTGCGGGTTGCTGGGATATTTTTCCACCAACTTGAGATATGATTCTGCCGCGCGGAGGTACTCTTGCTCTTGTTCGTACAACTGAGCCAAGCGATAGACCGCTCCAGGCGCGAGGGCATCTTTGGGATGACGTTTGGCAAGGCTTCTGTAAGCTTTGATTGCTCGTTTGATGTCGCCTTCTTTTTCAGCAGTTTGCGCGATTTGGAACAGTTCGGCCGCGTTCCCGCTTATTTCCTCCTCGCCGGGCATGACGAACTCCGGTTTTTTTCCCGGTTTGAAGACAATGGACGCCGCGACCGATTCGGGGAAAACGAATGCAGCGGCGACGAGAGCTAAAAGCGCGCGAATGACGAATTGCATGGGGTGTGGCAGGGTAATTGACTTATCCGTTCAGTCAAGTTCATCAGGCCGCAATTTGCGCGCAGCCGAGGCCCGAATACTCATCGCCATATGCCAGAGTGACACTTTTTCCAAGGACCCAAGACTGATCAATCTTTCTTTTCATTTCATTTGAATCCCACCGATCAGCAAAAGATATGCATCGTCGCATGTGCCTGGAGTTTTGACGACTGGCGAGGCTCTTTTTACCCTGCGGATTTGCCAAGCTCCCAATGGCTCGAATTCTACGCGAACTACTTGCCGGCGGTGGAAGTGGATTCAACCTTTTATGCCGCCCCTGCGGAAAATACCGTCCGACGTTGGATCGAGATGACTCCTGCCGCGTTTCGTTTTGCCTGTAAACTTCCCCGCGAGATCACGCACACCCGCCGGCTGCGCGATTGCACGGCCGAGTTGAATTCGTTTCTCCATGCCCTCGAGCCGCTTGCATCAAAACTCCGGGTCATTCTCATCCAGTTTCCGCCGTCCTTTGGACCAAAGGAGGGCAAGCCGGTTCTGCGCAAGTTTCTCAGCGAATTGCCGCCCGATTTCCGTTTCGCGATTGAATTTCGGCACGCGGGATGGCACCGACCGCAGTTCATCCATCTTCTCGAAAAAAATCATATTTGCTGGGCGTGGGCCGATACCACCCCGCTGAACGAACGAAATCTTGCACCCTTTGAATTCCTGCCGCTGACTACGGATTTTATTTATCTGCGCCTGCTCGGCGATTACGCAACGAAATACGATGTCGATGGAGGGCACGTCCATCGCTATGAGAAATTGCTCTGGAAACGAGAGGCGGCCATCGAAAGCTGGTCACTTAAGATCGAGCGGCATCTTTCGGAGGTGAGCAACGTCTGGGCGTTTGTAAGCAACCACTTCGAAGGATTTGCACCCGAAACCTGTCAGCGACTCGCCCGGCGTCTCGGATTTGATTTGCGACTACCTTCCGAAACCCTAAAGCCATCAGACCAGGAAAGGTCCCAACTCGATCTTCAATTATAGAGGAGGCGCTCCCGCCACGCCTGGCGATACTGCGCGGACATCGCGTTTGTGTTTGTCGAAAACGGACACTTCGCGAATTCCGAAGCTGGATATCTTCTCCGCGAGACGCGCGAAGTTTTCCGCGAGTTGGGCGTGCGAATGCGCGTCCGAGGCAGTCGTAAACGGAATTCCTTTCTCCATCGCCAGTTCGATAATCCGGTTGGCGGGATAAAGCTCGTTGACCGGCTTGCGCCATCCAGCGGTCGACAGCTCAATCGCAAGGCCGCGCGAGCGAATGAAATCGAGCGTTTCGCTCACGATGGCGTCGATCTCTGCGTTTGGCCGATGACCATGGATTTTTATGAGGTCGAGATGAGCGAGGCAATCGACAAGCCCGGTCGCGGCAATCTCACGGACACGCCGAAAATAATCTGCGTAAATGGCATCGATATCTCTGCCCTCGAATTGCCCGGCGCCGGCCGGAACGCTGTCGAACATCTGATCCGGGCGATCAAGGAAATGGACCGAGCCCAGGACAAAATCGAGCTTATTCCAATGTTGCTCGATCCATTTTCGCCCAGCCGCCGAGCTAATCGGGTCATTATCCAGCTCGATCCCAGCACGGATTTTCAAGTCGGGGTTTCCTTCCCGCAAACGCTCGATCGCATCAAAACTGATTCCGGCGTGATAACGATCGTGATCGGTGAAGGCGATTTCACTCAAGGCCATCTTGCGCGCCGAATCCACCCACGGCTGAAGGAGCGCCTGCGTGTACGGTTGCACTCGATGTCCCTGAGGGTGGGTGTGGTAGTCCGCAAACAGGAGTTTTGGAGTGTCGGAGTGCTGTAGTTTTGCCGTAGCCCGGAAAGCCATTACTCTATCGCTCTCGGCTATGGCACGGCCAGAAACTTTTGCCGGATTTGTAATTCCGGATATGCAGGAAAGAAAACCTCGGCGACAAAAACTTTGTTGGGAGTGAGGTCGCGCGTGGCAATCGTTTCGTTGTATTCGACGCGTTCCTGCGGGTTGATCAAGAGCGTGCCAGGCCTCTCGGTGATGGCATGATTGTCGGACCATTTCGTGAGTATATCTCCAGCGGCATTCCTCAAATAAATTTCAACCCGCTGGTTCGTTGGAAAATCGAGGGGGACCGGCCGCTTGGATAGATTCGTCACCGAAATTTTGATGGCGAGCTGACGCACCTCCGAAAGCTTCACGGTCTGTGGCGTGATCTGAAGATCGAGCGTGAGGCCACGCAATCTTGGATTTTTGTATTTCGGAATCGGCTCCGAAGAAAATGGGTGCAAAAGCCGGCTCAACCAGCCTCTCCGCGGTGTTGCGGTAGGCGTGAGATCCTGACCGAAGGCGCGACCGAAAATCGCAAACACCACCAAGAGGAAAACAATATGTTGCCTCATAAGCGGCTAAACAGCAAACGTTGCAAATCCTGTCAAACCCTTTATCAAATTTGACATGAAAACTCTCGGTGCATGCGCCTTTTGCGTTCTTTTCGCGCTTCCCACAGCCAGTGCGAAACAACGGCATTGCATGCTCCGGGTCCATGCCCAAGCGAACCCGCGTGACACCGCCGTGTTCGCAACCTCGGTTCGCGCCCAAGTCTCGGGAAAAGACGTGGCCATCGAAAAAATGCCGCGGATCTCGGAGCAGGACGTCATCGCGTTCTATCCTTATGCGGCAGCCAATGGAACCTATGGTGCGCTATTTCAACTCGATGAACACGGACGGGTTACGCTCGACGCCTTGAGCGTTGAACGCCGGGGCAGTTTCCTTTTTGTGTTTATCAATGGCCGCGCAATTACGGAACTCGAAATCGACAAGCGCGTCTCCGACGGAAGAATCTATGTCCCCTCTGGACTTACTGGTGCAGACATTGAGTTGATGAAAAAAGACTGGCGGTTGATCGGGCAACGACATCGATGAACGAGCAATGCGAGCCGCATGCGATTCGAGTTCGGGGAGCGTCCGTCCTTGCATTTGTGCTGCTCGTATTGTCGAACGTTCCCATGCTTGCGCAAAAGCAAATTGTCGACCTCGCCCTCCCGACGGATAACGACGCTCTCTTTTCAGCGGGTGGCCCTGCATTTTATCAGCACATAGAGCGCAATTACCAAGGCGTGGAATCCACGCCGTGGGAAGCTGGTCAATATGGTTTTGTCCGCGATCCCAAGGCCACCTCGGCTGGCATCGTTTACACCCGTTTTCACGAAGGAATCGACATCAAACCGGTGCATCGAGACTCAGCTGGCGAACCTCTCGATCAAGTTCGTGCCATCGCCGATGGCAAAATCGTGCACACGAATCTCGTGCCCGGCCATTCAAATTACGGCTGCTACGTCGTGATCGAGCACCGCTGGGGTGGATCGAACTATTACAGTTTATACGGGCACTTGAGCACGATTACGGTGAAGCCAGGGCAAACGGTCCACAAAGGTGAGCCGATCGCGGTGATGGGTTATACCGGCAAGGGAATCAGTCGCGAGCGCGCACACGTGCATCTCGAATTGAATTTGTTGCGAAGCCACAGGTTTGAGTCGTGGCACGACACATTTTTCAAAGCCGATCCCAACTACAATGGCATCTACAATGGGATGAATCTTGTCGGTCTCGATATCGCGCGGCTTTATCTCGCCCTCCGCAAAAATCCCTCGCTCACTATTCCCCAGTTTCTCGAGGACGAGGAGATATTTTACAAAGTAGTGTTGCCGCGAAGTTCGCACTTCGAATTGCCGAAGCTTTATCCCTGGCTGATGCATGCCGACGCTGGCGTGAAAACTTCCTCATGGGAAGTTTCATTCGCGCGTTCCGGTTTGCCGCTAAGGATTCAGCCGAGCCAAAAGCAGGTCGATCAGCTCGAGCTTAGCTACGTAAAGGAGACCCTGGCTGATGCCGCCTATTTCACGCAGGACACCGTCGGTGGCCGCGGCGCAAAGGCACACCTCAGCGAAAATGGCCGGCAATTGATGCGTCTCTGGAATTGGCCCGACTAAGAAACAAGCAACGGCGACCTTCAGATCGCCGGTGGCGGCCTGAGCTGATGCGCAAGATCGACATTACCGTGGCAAGTCGGGGAATCGATGTAACGGTTTAACTAACGGCTTCAGCATGACGTCGGCTTGCATTGTGCGAGCGCGACTGCATGTGGAATCGCGCCGGCAATAAAGCCGAAACATTCCGCCGCGCCGCTCGGTTTTCCCGGAAGCGCGATCACGAGGGAGAGATCGACAATCGCGGCCAGACTACGCGACAAGATTGAATTGGGCGTGATCTTCATCGATTCAGCCCGCATCACTTCGCCGAATCCGGGAATCTCCGCGCGCATGATGGCGCGAATTGCCTCCGGCGTGACGTCGCGCTGGCCGATGCCGGTTCCGCCAGTGGTCAGAATCAAGCCGCAACCTTGTTGAGAAAACGATTGAATCGTTTCCTGAATGCGCTCTGCATCATCTGGAACGATGGCTTCGGAGAGGACCTGCCAGCCGTTTTTTTGCGCGGCTTCCTTTAGCACCGGTCCGCCAAGGTCTTCGTATTCACCAGTGCTGGCGCGATCCGAGATTGTGATGATGCCAACCGTGATTTGCATTTTTATTTGTAGCGGCTGTCTATGACTGCTGCAAACTTTTGAGCCAAAGATGGCGACGGTCACAGACCGCCGCTACAACTGTCGCTTGGTTTTCTCAACCAAGCGGACTTCCGAAATCTGCATTTTTTTGTCCACTCCCTTGCACATGTCGTAGATCGTGAGCAATGCGATCGTAACGCCGGTGAGTGCTTCCATCTCGACGCCTGTCTGCGCGACCGTTTGGGCCGTGCATTTCACTTCTGCGCCCTCATTTGAAGTGAGGATCTCGATCCTGGCCTCGCCCAGCGGCAAGGTGTGGCAAAGCGGAATCAGTTGGGCAGTTTGCTTGGCCGCTTGAATGCCGGCAACGCGTGCCGTGGCGAAAACGTTACCTTTTGCGATTTGATCGTTCGAAATTAAGTCGAGCGTTTCGCGCCGAAGCCGGATTTTTCCCGTCGCGACCGCTTTTCGCGCAACGAGCGGCTTGGCTGAGACATCGACCATCTGGACGCGGCCATCGGAGCCGATGTGAGTCAAACGTTTCACGCTGCCATTACTCCACTCCTCCACCACTCCATTCCTCCACGCGCTGCTTCAGCCGCCAATGGCGACCATCTTGCGGTTCGGTTTATAATTTTCGCGAAAGTCGTGCCGCTCCGGCTTTCGATCGACAACGTCGAGAAAGAACTGCCTGAGTTCCTCATCACTCGCACCGGCACGCAGCGGCTTCATAATATCAAATTCGAGATAACTGCCAAGACAGGGTCGCAATTTACCATCGCAGGTCAGGCGCAGCTTGTTGCAGCTTTCGCAAAAATGCAGGTTCGTCATTGCGCCGATAAAGCCGATGCGCTGCCGTCGGCCGGGTATTTGATAATAAGTGGCCGGGCCATTGGTTCGAAACTCCGGCTCCGGAACCAAGCTGCCATAACGCGATTCGATCATGCGTTTCGTTTCCGGAATCGAAATGAAGTTCTCTTCGTCGAGAACTTCGGTTGTGCTGACGGGCATCATCTCGATGAAGCGCAGGATCAAATTGCGCGCCGCGGCAAACTCGATCAGCGGAATTAACTGGTCTTCATTCCGGCCGCGCATCAGCACAGTATTTAATTTGATCTGATCGAATCCAGCCGAGATGGCCGCCTCAATTCCGTCAAGGACTTGCGCGTGCAAATCGCGTCCGGTGATTTCGGAATAAACCTGTCGATCCAATGTATCGAGCGAGACGTTGACCGATCGCACGCCGGTGCTTCGTAAAGCGCACGCCATTGTTCTCCCCGGCTCAACTTCACGCGCGAGGAGCGTCCCGTTCGTCGAAAGACCTACATCACGAAGCCCTGGGATTTTCGGCATCTCGCGAATGAGACCCATTACCCCGCGACGAGTGAGCGGCTCGCCCCCGGTGATCCTGACCTTCGAAACACCCAGCTCGGCTGCAATGCGAATGAGGCGCAAGGTTTCCTCGAAAGTCAGGATTTCTTCCCGCGGCAACCACTCCTGTAACTCATGCGGCATGCAATAAGTGCAGCGCTCATTGCAGCGGTCGGTAATCGAAACGCGCAGATAGGAAATCCGATGGCCGTAGCGATCCTGCATTCAAATGCAACGTTACCGGCAACACCGTGTTCAATCAAGGCAGTGCGCGGTTTGACTGGCAACTCCGTGATTGTATGATCGTCACGATTTTATGAAGCGTCGATTCTTTCCTAAGGCGCTGATGAGTGGCATCGCATTGAGCGCAT
>JBKOWV010000134.1:0-3184 GCA_046724585.1 Verrucomicrobiota bacterium | reverse complement strand
TGAAATTGCCCGCGAAAGAGTTGGAAGCGAACTCAAATTACTGGTCGATCAGCCGCATATCGCCCGGAGCGAAGGCGACGCCCCGGATGTCGATGCGCGCGTTGTCCTGTCCAAAGCGGCCTCCGTCGGTGAATTCGTTTGGCGCAGGATCACGGGAAGTCGAGGATACGATCTGCTGGCCTGAGCCGTGGAGGTAAGAGGAGCGAGTTTTGGACTGAAAATTACTTAGGAAGTGACAGCAGCCTTTTTTTCGGCAAATTTGTTAACACTTATTTCGCTCAATGGCCGACCCAAACGAACCCAAAGACGAGACCATTCGCATTGACCTGCTGCCTCAGTCGGTATCGAAATCTCCCGGCCCAGACACAAAATCGCGCGAGACCGTGCGAATCCAGCTTGGCCTTCGCCAGCCGCCAGACAAGCTGCCTTTTCGCATTCCAACAGAGCCGTCGCCTGTTTCAGAACCTGCCGCTCAAGTTCTGACCTCCGCCGAGGTCTTCCCGCCACCGCCACTTTCGACGCAATCATCGCCTGCCGCCCAGGCCGCCGTGCCAGACGCACTTTCATCGGGTCCAAAAAACGAGACAGCCCGCATCCAGCGCATGCCTGACCTGCCCTCCCAGCCTCTCCCCGCGGTTGAGATGAAAAAGACTCAGCCGCTCATCGCCATGCCGCATGCTGCCCCCAAAAGGGCCTCGATTGCGATAGCGCCAGCCGAGAAAAGTGGAATGCCCCTGTGCTGGGTGTTGCTCGGCGTTTCCGCCACCATTTTGATTATTCAGATTTGGACTTATTTTTCCTAAAGCAATGAACAACAACTCCACAACCATCAGTCTCAACGAATCCAACTTTGACCGCGAAGTGACCCAAAGCGACAAGCCCGTGATTGTCGATTTTTGGGCGGAATGGTGCGGCCCCTGCAAGATGATCGCACCACTGCTCGATGAGGTTGCGCGTGAAAAGGCGGACGCGGTCAAGATTGGGAAAGTGAACGTAGACGAGAATCAGAGCCTTTCGTTTAAGTACAACATTCGTGCCATCCCAGCTTTGCTCTTCTTTAAGAACGGACAGCTGCGCGATCAGGTCACCGGCGTCATGAGCAAAAAAGATCTGCTCGGCCGGATCGATGCGCTGGGGTAGGGAAATTGTGAGAGGTGAGATGTGATGGGTGAGAAGTTCGCTCAACCCACCTTTCACTGATCAGCTCTCACGTCTCACTTTGCTCGAAGGAATGCGCCCGGCGCGGCTCGAACGCGCAACCTCTGGCTCCGGAGGCCAACGCTCTATCCAGTTGAGCTACGGGCGCTGCAAAACAGGGCCGACAATCTAGCTAGAGATTAGCAGATTTCCATCGACCAGACGATCGAACCCGAAAATGTCTTGTTCCGATTTTCAGTTTGCAATCTTCCCTGGCCCGAATGAAAATGTTCGCCCGTCCGGCGGGCGGCCCGCCTTCGTCAAGACTACGGCGCGGCAAGGAGAGGAATTTTCATGAATCAGACCATTGATGCCATCGAGGCAGAACAGAAAAAGAGCGACGTGCCGCAGCTTTCTGTGGGCGACAGCGTGCGCGTTCATACCCGGGTTGTGGAAGGGGACAAGGAAAGAATCCAGATATTCGCTGGCATAGTGATTGGCCGTAAAGGCCGCGGACTTAATGAAACCTTTACCGTGCGCCGAATTTCCTACGGCGAGGGCGTCGAGCGAGTTTTCCCGTTGCATTCGCCGCGGATCGCAAAAGTTGAAGTGGAGCAGCAAGGCCGCGTTCGCCGCGCCAGACTAAATTACCTCCGCACCCGCAAGGGCAAGGAAGCGACGGCAGTCAGGGAATAGCGATCGGTGATCAATGATCCGTGAACAGTTAGAGCCACGCGCTCTGATCACCGATGACTAATCACTGATCACAATTCACTTTTCCAGCGCATTGAAATTACATTAAATTCGCTGCCGATGTATCGGCGCTGTGGATTTCGTTACGAGAAGAAACTCCGCGCCATTGGCACCGCTCGCATCGCTGGGATCGACGAGGCTGGCCGCGGTGCTTTGGCCGGTCCGGTTGTAGCCGCCGCCGTCATTCTTCCGGAAAAATTCCGTCACCGGCGGCTGAACGATTCCAAACAGCTCGTGCCGGACCTGCGCGAAGAAATTTATAACGACCTGATCTCTAACCCCGACCTCAGTTGGGCGATCGGTATTGTCGATTCCATGGAGATCGACCGAATCAATATTCTGCGCGCGACTCATCGAGCGATGCGCGAGGCCCTTGCAGCGCTCTCCAGCCCGCCCGACCACGTGTTGATTGATGGCCTGCCCGTTATTCCCTTTCCAGTTCCCCAGACCGCTATTATCGATGGCGATTGCTTCAGCCTCAGCATCGCCGCCGCCAGTGTAATCGCGAAAGTTACTCGTGACAGAATGATGCGTGACTTCTGTGCCGATTTTCCGGATTATTGCTTCAGCCAGCATAAAGGTTACTGCACTGAGATCCATCTCTTGAAACTCTATGAATTCGGGCCTTGTCCGATCCATCGCCGATCTTTCGAACCGGTGGCGCAGCCGCTTCTCGCCCTCGAAGGCCTCACCGCAACCCCAGCATCTCCGCCGCGGCGCTCACGGCGAGAAACTGGCATCTCGATTCCTGCGGGGTAGAGGCTACAAAATTCTTTATCGTAACTTCAAAGGGCGAAGCGGCGGCGAGATCGACATCGTCTGTCGCGACCGCGATACGCTCGTCTTCGTCGAAGTAAAAACCCGCACCCGGGAAGATTTTGGTCGGCCGTTCACAGCGGTCGATCGACAAAAGCGGAGGCGCATTTCGCGCGGCGCCCTCAACTGGCTGCGAATGCTGGATAATCCCGATATACTCTTCCGCTTCGATGTTGTGGAAGTTCTTGTCGCCGACGACGCCAGTCTGCGGATCGAATTAATTAAAAACGCGTTCCCGTTATCCAAGCCTTATATCTATTGACGCTTGGAAACCTGCGTGACGACCGTCCGATCGACATTGACCTTTTAGGTAAATTGGCCTGCAATCCAATTGCTGCACCTGGATAATCAGAACATCTCGTGAACTACAAAATCCATCATCTCGCTGTATGGGTTCTTGTAGTCATACATTTCTTTATCGGATTGGGATGGTACGCGCTCTTTGGCGAGGCGTGGTTGAATTACAACGCCCGCACCA
>JBKOWV010000088.1:0-2099 GCA_046724585.1 Verrucomicrobiota bacterium | reverse complement strand
CGCAATTTTGGCGGTTTATGAACTCGACCATGGCAGCAAAGGTCGCTCTCTCGCGATTGTGACGGGCAAAGACGTGCAGGCGCGACTTGCGACAGCGGACACTGCAAACAGCGTGCTCGCGTTGCCTCCCGGAAGCGAAGTCAAAATCCTGAGTACTCGCGGGGACTGGGCCTACGCCGCTCTGCCGAATAATTTACGTGGCTGGATTCCGGCAAAAAGCGCGGAGCAAGTACGGTTGTAGCGATAGTATTTTGGTTGTAGCCGCTCGCTCTATCGCAAGCGCTCTGGCCTGTAGCCACCGGCCTGTGGCCGGTTAACGAACCCCAGTCATTTAAATGCTAGACCACGGATAGCGCTGTTACTAAAAGCCTTTGGTGCAAAGATTTCGCCGACGACCTCTTCGCTTAGCACGGGTTTTCCCTTCTAGTCCGCTCTACTTCGTCACCTTCTGCACGCACAAACCGAATGGCATGGTTGGCTGGCGATGATGTCCATACGGCCTTCATTGTTTTTGGCAACCGGGCCGAGCGCGCCTTCAATGTTGCTGTTGGCCGTTACGTGATCATGCCCGACCATGTCCATTTATTCGTCCGCGGCACTCCGAATTTCATTCTGGGTCGCTGGGTCGGCCAATTGAAACAAGCACTGGCCAGGGCGGCTGATCTGTCGCGGGCAGAGACACAGGTTTGGCAGCAAGGACTCTTCGATCACCTATTGCGAAGTGATGAGAGTTACTCACAAAAATGGAAGTATGTTCTTGAGAATCCGGTGCGCGCTGGATTAGTGAGCTCTCCGAGCGATTGGCCATATCAGGGTGAGATCGTTTATATTGACCGCGCGTGATTCAAAGTCGACCCACTATGCGCTCCAACCACGGCGCTCCGCGTCCGATCTTTCACGCGCGCAGCGTTTTCGTTAGGACTGGCCACAGGCCGGTGGCTACAGCCACTTGAGAATACTCCATGTGCATAGACTTTCAGTTTACAAACGAGTTAACTTTGCATTCCTGAGTTTGAATGAAAATTGCGGCTGCTCAAATTTCCTGTTCGCTCGGTAATCCAGACGCAAATCTTCTCAAGGTCCGCGACTTTGCCGCCCGAGCCAAACAATCTGGCGCCGACCTGATTGTTTTTCCGGAGATGATTGATACGGGCTATTCAATGCCAGTCATTCAAACTCACGCCGCTTCCTGGACTAGCGGATTCGTTCCCGGACTTCAAGAAGCCGCCAGGGAGTTGTCGATTGCAATGGTCAGCGGTGTATCGGAGCGCGATGGCGCCTGCATTTACAATTCCCAGGTTTTTATCGATCAAGAAGGCAACATCCTCGCGAAATATCGCAAGACTCACCTGTATGCAGTCGCGCCGGTTGAAGAACAGAAGTGGTTTGCTCCGGGCGATGCGTTCGCGGGCTTCGCCTTTCACGGTCTCCGCTTTGGCTTCAGCATTTGCTACGACCTTCGATTTCCGGAGATGTACCGAAAGCTGGTTGCCGAACAGAACGCCAACGCTCTGATCGTCTCGTCGGCGTGGCCCTTTCCGCGTCTCGAACATTTTCGGACACTTGCCGTGGCGCGCGCGATTGAAAACCAGAGTTATGTGATTGCATCCAATCGCGTGGGTAAGGATGATGACCTCTGGTTTTGTGGCAGCTCGGCGATCATCGATCCCCGCGGAGTTGTAATTGCAGCCGCATCTGCAGACCGCGAAGAACTCATTGGGGCCGATTTATCCGAAGACCTAGTACTCTCAGTCCGGAGCCGGGTAGAGTCCTTCGCTCATCGCCGCAAGGATTTGTACGAATAGCGGCTGGCTTTTAGCGATCGCTTTCCTGTGAACGCACCGCGGGGCCGGGCGTTGCGGCTAAAATTTTGCGAGTTGAGCGGAGCTAATCGCCACGAATTCGCTTTCGTGGAGAACTACTCGCTTCGTGCCGCGCAGAAGTTGCCACCATTGTCGTGCCGAGCCGATTACGATCAAGAGCACGAGCGCGAGAAAGAAAATCGCAACGAACGCGTCGAATCGCCAGATACC
This sequence comes from Verrucomicrobiota bacterium, assembly GCA_046724585.1. Lineage (GTDB taxonomy): Bacteria > Verrucomicrobiota > Verrucomicrobiia > Chthoniobacterales > UBA10450 > Udaeobacter. Next base: position 66 of record JBKOWV010000088.1, on the reverse strand, counting down.
TGCCTGCCGCACCAGGTCACCGGCCCTGGCTGAGTCGGCAATTCCGGCTGCCTCGCGCAAAAACGA
>JBKOWV010000130.1:0-7516 GCA_046724585.1 Verrucomicrobiota bacterium | reverse complement strand
GCTAAATGTAGCCTCATCAGTTCCGTTGGGCTGAAAAATGGAAGTAAGTGGCTTTGTCAGAATCAATTGACGACAAGCCACCAACAGTAGATTGCGGAAGCACCGTTTAGTTCTAGTAAGTCTGCGGCAAGGAGCCTTTTTCCCGTTGCGCGTAATAGCAATCGCGGACACCGTTTGGTCTGGAATTCTTATGTGGGCGGAGTTTGCGCAGGTCCGGGAGATCATCGGGGAATCCCAGCAGTCGTGTGGTTAGTGTTACTTTCAGGGCCTGATCCGTTGATTGGCTGACCTGCCGTAGGAGTGCCAATATGTGAAGTCGGAACTCTATTGGTTTCGGCAACTATAATCGGCCCATTTCGGAACTTTATTTTGGCCCACCTTAACTAATTGATAATCAACATCATCTCGTCTCTTTTGTGCATTTTTGCTTGTTACCTTTTTTCGCAAGCACCGTCTCGGCCTGTGGAAAACCCAGGTTTGTCGTTGCAGCCCAAGGAAAACTCACTCCGTATACGGGCTGCTATTGAGCCGTTTCGTCTCGGCCAGGGGTTAGGCATCCATTTTGGGACTCTGCGGACGATTGCGTCTCCCACGCCCTGGTGAGCTGCATTACTTTCCTTTGCAGATATTCATCGTAGCCCGCAGGAAATGGCCGCTCCTGGATTTCCATCACCAATGCCGAGAAGTAAGCGAGACTTCCTATCGGCTGAGGCAGACCGCCATTGAGCCAGGAAACATATTTTCTGACGGCTCCCATCAGCAGTGCGCCCTGCACCGTTTCCAGCGGAATTCCGTGACTTTGGAAGTCCTGGGCAAGCTGCGCATCTCGAGAACTGAAGCTCCCGACGGTGCAGCCGATGGTAACAAAACGGTTTTTTACTGCCTCGACATAGCTATTGCGAATCTGAGCATCGGCACACTCGATCTCTTCCGTCCGGCGATAGGGCCAGTAGTTGTCTCGAATCTCGAAGCACGTCCGGGCGTGCTGGTTTCTTCCTGAACGAACCGTGCACACCTCCTTGGATTGGAGCTCCTCGACGTATTTCCCCACGATGCGCCTGGACTTGCCGATCGCTTTCGCCAGTTCGGCCTGCACGGCTTCGAAACGTCCGGTTCGACGATCCGCCTCCATGCAGATATGGGCAAACAACTTGAACGCGCCATCTGAAAGCGTCCGCAGAGCCCGTCGAAAGGAAGCGCCGGCAGCAAACCAGCCGGCGGGTTCCTTCAAGCACAGCCTGTCCTCTCTGCCATGACTCGCCTGGCTACTCATGGTTTTCATCCTTCCCGGCGGTTTTGCCTTTCATCTTTTTTCGGCTCTCCATCGTGCGCCGGAACCGATAGGACTCTTTGCCGGTGTCGATGATGTGCGCGCGATCCGTCACCCGGTCCACCATCGCTTTGCACAGGCGGGCATTGGCAAACACCTGGGTCCATTCGGAAAATCCAAGATTGGTCGTGATAATCAGTGCCGCACGTTCGGCCCGTTCCGACACCACCTGGTAGAGAAACTCCGCGCCGATATCGGCCAGGGGAACGTAGCCGACTTCATCGATTAACGTTGAGCTCAACGTTAATCGATTAATGTTACGACTTTAGTAATGTGGAGTTCCGCGTCTTTACCTGCTCGTGGCGCTGCAAGATAGTCTCGGAACTGCACATTACTCCCGCTGTAGCATCGGAGCTGTGCCAATAACGGCACCACTTTCAAGGAGAAAGTTCCGATGCTGATAGATCTCTTTCCAAAGTTTCATCGTCGCTATTCGACTCTACCGCTTTTCGGAGCTCTTCTGGATGGATTCTCGAATTGGCTTTCAGTCCGCGGCTACCATCGGCAACTCATTCGGCGGCACGTTCGGGCAACGAGGCACCTCGACCGCAAGCTCCGACGTCGCGGCTGTCGATCCACGACCGCGATCGGTCGCGAAGCTCTTCGCGCTTGTCGCCCAAAGGATTCCCAAGATGATGTGTACCTTGCCGCCGTGGTCGGCCTCTGGGAGCGCTATTTCGATGAGCAGCAACTTCTGCCCCAACCCCAGCCGACCCGGATCAGCGTTCTAACGAACGAATACTGCGCTTACCTTCAGAATGTTCGGGGTGCCAGCATCTCGACTCTCAAGCAGCATTCCTGGACCGCCTGCAACTTTCTGACACAACTCGGATACGATGAAGATCCACTCGGCTTGGCCGATCTCGATAGAAGCCAAATCGAAACCTATGTCCGCACGAGAAGCCGCTTTGTAAACCGGGCATCGCTTCAGCACGAGATCGCACATCTGCGCTCATTCCTCCGGTTTCTCGCCGCACGGGGTCAGGTGCGACCGGGCCACGACATCCAGATCGACACTCCGCGTCTGTATAGGGGCGAGCAACTGCCACGCCACCTTCCCTGGGATACCGTCCGCGCTCTCCTCAAATCGATCGATCGAGCAACTCCCATGGGACTCCGGGACTATGCCATGTTTCTACTCATCGCAACGTACGGCCTGCGCGCTAGCGAGATCGTAACTCTGAAGCTTGATGATATTCAGTGGCGAGTAGGAACTATCCGGGTTCCACAACGCAAGACGCTGACACCGCTGCTTCTCCCTCTGACGGATGCTGTCGGTGAAAATCTCGTAACTTATCTGCGTCATGGTCGTCCGTCCTTGCCGTACCGCGAGGTTTTCTTACGCTATCGGGCACCCGCGGGTCTACTCAAGCCTACAGCCGTTACAGAGGCATTCCAACGATGGGCGCGCAGAAGCGGGTTGAACATCCCGTACCAAGGACCGCATTGCTTGAGACATTCTTATGCTGTCCATCTACTACGCCAGGGCGTCCCTCTAAAAACCATTGGTGATTTGCTCGGTCACAGAAATGCAGAGAGCAGCTGTGTCTACCTGCGCCTGGCGGTCGAAGACCTTCGTGATGTGGCGCTGTGCTTACCCTCCTCTTGTTCCTCCTCTGATGCTCAGGAGGTGCGACCATGAATACAAAACAGCATTTCCGTTCTGTTCTAGACCCATTCGCGACTGATTACTTGGCCCACATGAGGGCTCTCGGTAGAAGGTTTGCAGAGGAGGAACGTATCCTCAAACACCTCGATTCATTCCTGGCTAAGATTGATTCCGACCTCAATCCGGAGACCTTTGCCGCATGGTGTCTTACGCAAAGCCAATTGTCATCAGGCGTAAGGCGCAATCGGATGCGGATCGCGCGTAACATGTGTTTGTATCGAAAACGAAGCGAGCCGTTCTGCTTCGTGCCTGACCTCGTACAGTTCCCAGCTAATCATCAGCCCATCCAGCCGCATATCTTCTCGGAATCAGAAATTGCCGGGCTGCTTAACGCCACGGATTCCCTCCGGCCGACATCAAATAGTCCCTTGCATCGAGAAGTTTATCGCCTTGCTGTCGTGCTGCTTTATACCACCGGGCTTCGCCGTGGCGAACTTGTCCGCCTGATCGTCGGCGACTATGAACCCCGCGAGCACACCCTGCTGGTGCGTGAATCCAAGTTTCACAAGTCTCGTTTGCTGCCACTTTCCCAAGATGCTTTCCGGGAACTTGATGTTTATCTCAAGGCTCGTCGGACCAGGAAACTGCCGATTTCACCAGAAAGCCCTCTTCTTTGGAATCGTCATGGAGAGGGAAACAATTACACGGGTTCCTGCATCCACCAGGGAATCAAGCGACTCTTCCGCATTGCAGGCATTCGTACCATTTCTGGTCGCCTGCCTCGGGTACACGATACGCGTCATAATTTTGCGGTCCAGGCACTTCTGCGCTGGTACCGCTCAGGCGTGGATGTGCAGAGCAAACTCCCGTTCCTGGCGGCATACATGGGGCACGTCTCTGTCGTATCCACCCAGCGCTATCTGCACTTCATTGAGGAGATCGCGACATGCGCCAGCGAACGGTTCGCAAACCGTTGCGGCAGGCTCGTACATGTCTCAGCCGATGCGGAGGGGAGCGTCTCATGAAAGTGCAAACAGACAACGTCCTCGCTTGTGCCCTGCGTGAGTTTTTTGCCGATCACCTCCCACGGCTGCGCGGCATGAGTCCTCATACTCTTCACAGCTATCGTGACAGTCTCAAGCTGTTACTTCGTTTTGTAGCTGCCCGTCAAGGGAGGGACGTGGCGATGCTCGAACTAGATGATATCGGCCCACAGGAGGTGATCGCCTTTCTGCAGTATCTCGAAGATGAGCGTCACAATATTCCTGCAACTCGCAATGTGCGACTTGCCGGAATCCATAGCTTCTTTCGCTTTCTTGCCGGTTGTCACCCCGATAAGCTGGATCTAGCCCAGCGAATCTTGGGGATTCCTTTCAAGCGGACGCCAATGCCGGCAGTGGAATACTTTGAATTTGGTGAGCTCCAGACTGTTCTCGCGGCTATCGACCGCAAACGTCCAGGCGGGCGTCGCGACTACGCAATGCTGGCGACAATGTTCAACACCGGCGCGCGGGTCCAGGAGATTCTCGATCTTCGTCCCTGTGATATTCAGCTCGACAAACCATTCCACGCGCGGCTCTTTGGCAAAGGACGAAAAGAACGGCTCTGTCCTCTGTGGCCGCAGACGGCGGAACTGCTGAAGGCCTTCCTTGCCGAACGTACTATTGAACGAACCTCTGCTGAAAAGCTGTTTCGCAACCACAGAGGCGAACCACTGACGCGTTTCGGTGTCCGGTACATTCTTGCCAAATACTGCAAGCGTGCTAGACAGCACTCGACTGCCCTGGCTTCGAAACGGCTCCATCCGCACAGCATGCGCCACAGCTCGGCGGTTCATCTGTTACAGTCAGGAGTGGACATGATCACGATCAGCCATTGGCTCGGCCATGCTAGTGTCAATACCACCAATCGTTACGCGACAGTTGATCTTGAGATGAAGCGCGCGGCAATCCAGAAAGCAGATCCAGTTGGTGAAAAAACTCGCCGCGCATCATGGCGCCGAAATGCCAACATTCTGGAGTGGCTTGAATCGCTTTAAGGCTTCTCAATAATGTGGAGTTCTGAGAGTCCTCTAACCAGTGATCGTGGCAGGTAAAGACGCGGAACTCCACATTACTAAAGTCGTAACATTAATCGATTGTAACCAGTTCGTAACGAAACCATCGGGCCAGCAGCCGCCCTACGCGATTGTCCTGACGGGCTTCTACGAACTCGTTCACCAGGCCCGTCGCCGTTGTGAAGCGGACGCGCCGTCGTTGCCGACAGGCGGCAACACACAACGCGGTAGCCAGGTGAGTCTTACCTGTGCCGCAATCGCCGGTCAGCACCACAGGTTCCGCTCGATCGATATAGCCCCCTTGGGCCAGGTCGCGGATCTGGGCCGCCGAGATCGTGGACGCCTTGGAAAACTCAAAATCCTCCAGGGTCTTGACCTTGGGCAGATGGGCTTCGCGGATGCGCCGTTCCACGGTTCGTCGTTCCCGATCTTCCAGTTCGGCAGCCAGCAACCCTTCCAGGTACTCCGCGTGGCTCTGCTTGGCTTGGACTGCTTCGGTCGCCAGCCGCGCAAACTGGGAACCGATGGTGGGCAGATGCAGCGTCTTGCAATGACTCCGAACCATGGATTCTACGATCCCCGCACTCTGTTCGCTCATGGCATTATCTCCTCGGCACAGAGCAGCAGGTCGTAGTCGGACATGACCGGCAGCGGGCGTTCGTAACAACTCAGCGGGCCGACATCGAGCGGTTCCGCAGGGACGCGGTCGAGTTGCCCGGCGGTGATGAGATATTGCACCGTGGAGACGTCGCAGCTACCCAGCATAAGAGCCGATTCCACAGCTTCGCGCAGTCTTTCATACCCATGGCTTTTGCCAAGTTGAAGCAGTTCGATCATTCGCCGCGTCCCGTTCTGTCTCCCGTTGCGGAGTATCAGTTGGGCCCAGATCCGGTCAAAGCTGGCGGGCCAGCGTCCTTTCTGCCGCCACTGTTCGAGCGGCTTGCTGCCGGCCAGAGCTCCGGGTTTGCGCTCCAGCGGCTCCAGGTAGTGCTCCAAGTCGAGAATCTCCTGAACCCGGCTGTAGGAACGCTCATGGTGAGCGACGCATTGTCCTTCGTGCCAAAGCTCCACATAGCTCGCATAAACCTTGGCCTGAACTTCCAGGCCTGCCCTCACCGGGACGGAGTAGAAGTTGGTCCGGACCTTTACCCTTCCCATGCCGTCGACTCTGGGAAAGCTGACTTCAGCTAAGTCGAAACCTTCATGGCCCAAGGGGACAAGATGTTCCTTTTCTGTAATGACCGCTTCGCCGACGGTCATCTCCCGGCCGGCAATCCTTCGCTGTTCGTCCTGGTAGCAGGCAGCCAATAGTTGTTCATTCAGCTCTTCCAGGTTTCGGGCCTGTGGTACGGGAACCCAGTGATTGCGGCGAAAGTAGCCACCTTCTCCTTCAATGCCGCCCTTCTCATGGGCATGGGCGACCCCGGGGTTGCAAAACACCGCCTCAAAGCGCCAGTGTGACCGAAAGGCGATGAATCGCGCCGTCTCCTCCCGTCGGTATCCCTGCAGAATCTTCTTCACCGCCAATTTGAGATTGTCGTAGCGGAGGCGCTTGAACACCCCGCCGAAGCGCACGAACGCCAACTCGTGCGCTTCGAGAAACGCCTGCTGTGTTGCCCGGGGGTAGGCGCGATGAAAGGAGCCACCGCCGGCCATGCTTCGCATCTCAAACACCTGAAGGCAGGTACGTTCACCAGCAAGGTCGGCGTAGGCTTCGTACCAATCGACCTGAGCTTCCGAGCCCCAGGGATAACTCTGAGGCACGCAAGTCTCGCGGCCGATCAGGCCCAGGGCCAGTTTGCGTTTCCGGACATACTTGCGGACCGACCTCTCGCTGATGTCACAACCGGGGAGGTCGTGCCGGATCCGCTGCCAGATCCGATGCGCCGTGTGCCGCTGCTTGCGCGGCGCTTTCCGGTCCTCTTCAAGCATGCTCTCAATCAGGGGAATGAACGGCTTCAGCTTCCAGTGGGGGCGCTCCGGCCTCTTACGTCCCAGCGGCAGGGCATTGCGAATTGCATCGCGGACCATCCGGCGATGAACCCCGAGTTTGCGGGCCACACCGGCGATGGTTCCTGCGCCGAATTCATACTCTCTGCGGATGTTCTCGAACAGCTCCACCTTTGATCTCCAATCCAAAACCCCACCTCCATTCCGCCTGTACACCCGGAATGAATAGTGGGCTGCCGTTCAGAGGTGGGCCAAATTAAAGTTCCGAAGTGGGCCAAATCAGAGTACCGAAATCACTTGTCCATCTTCTCGTCGAGTTCCCAATAGAGTTGCCAGGCTGAGTCCTCGTGAACTCGAGCAAGACGCCGAGGTGGGCATCGAGATTGTGACCACTTTTGGCCATCCAGTTTGGAAACTTCCCGCAGCATTTCGAGTGCGCAGGCTATTTTCCAGAACCGATAAAACTCGCTCGGCGAAAGCGGAATCGAGATTTTCTCCCCCTTTTCCGGCGCGGCCAGGGGTGCGCGACGCCAAAGTAGAAAAAAATGGCTAAAATGGGATTAGTGTATGC
>JBKOWV010000163.1:0-17715 GCA_046724585.1 Verrucomicrobiota bacterium | reverse complement strand
CCGATTTCGCCGGGTTATATCAGCGTTCTGCCGAGCACGACAACAAGCCGCCATTCGATTTGCCGCAGCGTTGGATCGACAAGAAGGCGAACCTGAATCTGGCTACGCACTTCAATTTTGTTTCCAACGCTGACATCATCGGCGGCAACAGCGGCAGTCCTGTGGTGAACAAAGCGGACGAGTTCGTCGGCATCATCTTCGACGGCAACATCCAGTCGCTGGTGCTCGATTGCATTTATAGCGACAAACAAGCACGCGCTGTCTCAGTCGATTCTGCTGCTATCATCGAAGCTCTGCGCAAAGTTTACGAAGCAGGCGACCTCGCGGATGAACTTGAAGGCAGGAAAAATAATCCCGGATCTTAGTGCGGCAGGTAATTGAGCAACTTGAGGATATCGGAGAAAACGCCCATGGCCGTAACATCCGCGCCCGCCCCCGGCCCCTGAATAACGAGCGGGGTACGCAAATAACGCTTCGTCGTAAATGCGATGATGTTGTCGCTGCCCCTGGTAGCGGCGATTGGATGATCGCAAGGGAACTCTTTGATTCCGGCGCAGGCGCGACCGCCTTCGAACGTGCCGACGTATCGCAGCACTGCGCCGCGCGATCGCGCGCGGTTCAATCGTTCTGCCATTTCGCAATCGTGCTTAGCCAATGAGCTGAAAAAGCGGTGCGAGAATGGCCTCAGCGCCAAACTTCGAGGGACCAGGCTCTCAACATGGACGTCCGCGATTTCCAATTTTGATCCACTTTGACGCGCGAGAATAAGCAACTTTCTGGCGACGTCCTGACCGGAGAGATCATCGCGCGGATCCGGCTCGGTTAGCCCGCTCTGGTAAGCTGTTCGCACGAGAGCGCTAAATGGCATGCTCCCATCAAAACTATTGAACAGATAGCTTAGCGTGCCCGAGAAAATGCCTTCCACCTTCCTGATCACGTCTCCACTGGCGATCAGGTCGCGCAGCGTCGACATGATAGGCAATCCCGCGCCAACGTTGGCTTCATCTAAAAAGTACTTCTGCCGCTTCCCCAAAAGCTCCATGAGGGCCGCGTATTGTCGCCACGGCAACACGTTCGCGCGTTTGTTCGGCGTGATGATGTGCAAATTCGCTCTGACAAAATCGGGATAGGCCTTGACGATTGAATCGGCAGCCGTGCAATCGACTACCGCTGCGTCTGTCAACTCCAGTTTCGCGATTTCCCTTGCCAGGACCTGCGGATGCATCCGCCTTCGCGAAGCGGATAATCTCTCGCGCCAGCGTGCGAGATTGATGCCGTTACCCTCCAGCGCAAACCACTTGCTATTCGCCACGCCAACCACCGTGACATCGAATCCACGGGCAAGCAGATGCGCGCGCTGCTCATGCAGTTGTCGCAGTAGCGTTCCACCGATATTTCCGACGCCGATCACGACAAGCGCGAGGTGTTTGCGGACTTCGAAGAACGCCTGATGGATGATATTTAGCGCACGCGCTTGCTGCGCCACGTCGATGACGCAAGAGATATTGCGCTCTGATGCGCCCTGGGCAATCGCGCTGATATTAATGTTATGCCGGCCAAGCGCTCCGAACACTTTGCCAGACACCCCGGGGTGCCCTTTCATCTCATCGCCGACGACCGCGACGATCGCTTGATTTGGTTTTTCATCAAGCGATGTCAAATGGTTCTGGAATTCGAAGCGAAATTCGTGACGCACGGCCCCAATCGCTGAAGCGGTGTCGGCCTCGCGAACGGCGAAACAAATCGTGTGCTCGGATGAGGCTTGGGAGATAAGGATGACGTTGACGCCGCGAGATGCCAGCGCACGAAATAATCGCTCGGCGATTCCGGGAACTCCAACCATGCTCAGGCCCCGAACGGTGAGGAGCGTCAGCCCCGCGATGGAGCTGATCCCCTTCGCAAGTTGATCGCCATCGCTGCGATGAGCCGAAATGAGCGTACCCGGCGCCTCCGGATGGAATGTATTCTTGATCAGAAGCGGAATTCGCCTGGCAACGGCCGGAGCAAGCGCGGCGGGGTGAAGCACCTTCGCGCCGAAATACGACAACTCCATTGCTTCTTCGTATGTGATCTGCGGCAAAACAAACGCAGGTGCGACCGCCTTCGGATCGGCGCTCAAGACGCCGTCGACATCCGTCCAGATCTCAATCACCGAAGCGCCAAGAGCAGCGCCTAGAATGGCAGCCGTGTAATCGGATCCATTGCGGCCGATTGTTGTAGTTTGGCCGTCGCTGGTCGATCCAATAAATCCGGTCACGACAGGTATCGGCCGGCGGCCGCGAAGTTGGAACAGGTCTGTAAAGTATCGTCGCACCGCGCGATTCGTTTTGCTAAAGATGACGTTCGCGTTCGTGAACTGGTTGTCCGTGACCACGATTTGTCGCGCGTCAACAAACCGGGCGGGGTGAACCCGCGCAAGATGTGCCGCCACGATTAGCGCGCATAGCCGTTCGCCGAAACTCACGATTAGATCGAGCGCACGCGGTGGACTGTGACCTAAGAGCTGGACGCCGTGAAGCGCGTCATGCAAATCGCCGAGAAGTGTATCGACTTGCGATCGGATTCGGATACCTCGATGTCGACTGACCAGCCTGTCGACCGCGGAGCGGTGGCGGCCGGCGATTTTCTTCCACGCTGCGTTGTAGCGCCGATCATTCTTTTCCGCCAGCCGCGCACAATCGAGAAGCTGGTTGGTCACGCCCTGAAAAGCGGAAAGCACTACGACGATCGGTCCGCGCCGCGCTTCCTCATGAACGATCCTGGCGACATCCCGGATGCAATCGGTTGTGGCGAGCGAAGAACCACCAAACTTAAGGATTTTCATAGCTCGGAACCAAGGTACCCGTGAACGTGACGAGGATCGCGGCCCGACACAAATTTTGTCGGCACACGTCTGACGAATTTCTAGCGATAACCCGCGGAGAATCCTACCACCGACTTATGGCAGTTGCTTGAGCAACTTTTTCCAGCGCGCCCAAGCTTCGTCGCGCGCTTTCTTGTCGCCTTCGCGCATATTCGGATTGGCGGGTTCACCTGAGCGCATGAAACCGTGCCCGGCGCCTTTGTAGATCACCAGCTCGTATTTCTTGCCGGCGGCTTTCATCAATGCTTCCGCTTTCGGAATCGTTGCGTTCACGCGTTCGTCATTCTCTGCATAGAAACCGTACACCGGGCACGCAATAGTCTTTACTTTATCTGCCGAATCCGGAGCGGTTCCGTAGAAGGAGTACGCCGCTTTCAGTTTCGAGTTCTCATTCGCGTATGCGAACGTCACTCCCCCACCCCAGCAGAAGCCGCATACAGCGAGAGTGCCGTTGCACGAAGGAATTTTCGTCAGTGCATAATCTGCCGTCGCATCGAGATCGGCTTTGACCTGCTCCTTCGGTAGCGCTGACGTCGCCTTACGCGCACCGTCGAGGTCTTCAAACTTCTGTCCGCCGTGCAAATCGGGCGCTATGGCGATAACGCCGTTCTCGGCTAACTCGTCGCACAAGCTGCGCACCCAATCGGTCAGGCCAAAAATTTCGCTGATCACGAGCACGCCCGGCGCTTTGTCCGTGCGCTCAGGATAAACGACAAATGCTTTGATTGCGCGCTCGCCCGATTTGATATCGACCCATTCCGCGTGTCGCGGCGAGCTGTTCAGCCGGTCTCTGCCAAAGTCCTTGATTTCTTCTGCCAGAAGCGATTGCAGAACCAACGCGGAGACCAAGACGGAGATGACTTGCTTCATAGCTACAGACATAATGAGAGATTCCTCCCAGCCTTCGCATCAAAGCTACGGCGAGGCAAGCGACTCCACTCGGAATGACAAAACTAAGTAGCGGTCGCAGTCACCGCCGTGGCTTTTCGTTTGCCGATCAGCGCGTCGATGCTCCATCGGCCAGGGCCGTAGAAAATGGCGAAGAAAAAGAACCAGCAGTAAAACACGGCCGACTCGCCACGATTGACGATCGGGAATAAATGCTGCGATGCATGCACCATGAAGTAAGCGACAGCCATTTCGCCGCTGGCAATGAACGCAGCCAGGCGCGTAAGTAATCCAACGGCGATAAGCAATCCACACACCAATTCAATCCAGGCGCCGAGTAAACCTAACGCATCTGTCGGCGCACCGTGGCCACCCGGTGGGAACCCGAAAATTTTTTGGCCACCGTGAGAGGCGAACAGGAGTCCAATAACAAGTCGCGAGATGCAATAAACTGGATCGGCAAATCGATTGAGCGCATTCATGGCTTTGAGCCTGAATGATTTCAAGTCGGCATGTCAAGCCTGTAGGAGGTGTAGCCACGGCCCTATGGGCCGTCCGCAGAGGCGTTGCGTACGAAACAACCGGCCACAGGCCGGTGGCTACAGTTAAGCAGCTTTTTTCGCCGGATGTTTGCGTTTCGCTCGCGATTTGGCGGTCGCCTTTTTCTTCGCGCCGGTCTGCTCGAGGCTCTTCTGCAATATCGAAACCAGATCGATTACTTTGGTGGGCTTGGGCGCTTTCTCCGGTTTCTCTTCAATTTCTTTTCCGCCGGTTTCCACTTTTTCTTCGATCACCTCCATAAGCGCTTCGCGGTAATCGTCGCGATATTTTTCCGGGTTCCATTTCGAGCTCATGCTATCGATGAGTGATTTCGCCATGTTTATTTCGCGCTTGCCGACTTCCGTTTTTTTCGGGACGCGCAGCTTTCCCGTGTCCACGAGTTCATCGGCGAAATGCATCAGCTCAAGGACGAGCGCGCCATCCTCCGGTTTGACGCCGGCGAGATATTGGCGCGTTTTGATCACTACCTTGGCGATGCCGACCTTGTTGCTGTCCTTTAACGCGTCGCGCAGAAGCGCATAAGCTTTGTCGCCGCCTTTTTGCGGCTCCAGATAGTAGGGCTTGTAGAAAAACATTGGATCGATCTCTTCCTGATCGACGAAGTCTTGAATATCGACCGTCTGGGTTGCTTCCAAATCGACGCGCTCAAAATCCTCGTCTTTGAGCACGACGTATTTCCCTTTTTCGTATTCGTAACCTTTCACAATTTCGTCCCAGGGAACTTCTTTGCCGTCTTTTTCGGCGACACGCTTGTAATTTACGGGACTCAAATCGTTTTTGCGCAGCAAACGAAACTTGAGCTCCTCACGTCGCGTGGCGGGATACAGAGCGATAGGAATGTTAACTAAACCGAAGCTGATGCTGCCTTTCCAGATTGCGCGCGCCATACAAATTTATTTCGCGCGGCAGGCAGTAACCGCGCGTCCAGCTCTTGTCATATCGAGCGAAGTCCAGACATCTCTTGCCGTTAATTCCATGGTGGCAGAGCAGGAAAATTAGAGATTCCTGACTCCGCTGCGCTTCGCTCGAAATGACAAGGAATGTGGCTTTATCTATCGATGATGCCTAGGCCGCCAGTTCGAGTTCCTGGCGCGAAATGCCGCGCAATTCGAAAAGCCGGATCAATGTCTCCTCGATCAAATTATTTGGACAAGACGCGCCGGCGGTGATCCCGATGACAGCCGGTCCGTTCGGGAGCCAGAAGTGCGAGACCACCTCGCGTTTCTCGTGCAAATTGTAGTGCTTGATCTCGCTGGCGGAAACCAGCCGAGAGGCGTTGAGCACGAAGTAGGTGGGCAATTTTTCCTCACCCATCTCCGCCAGGTGCGATGTGTTAGAGCTATTGTATCCGCCGACCACCAGAAGCAGGTCCATCGGCACATTGAGCAGCTCTCGCAATGCATCCTGCCGCTCCTGGGTCGCGCCGCAGATTGTGTCGAAGTACCGAAAATTTTTCTCCGCAAGCTCCGGTCCGTCCCGATCCACTATCGCCCGTCGGACGCGCCGCTGCACTTCTTCAGTCTCGCCGCGGAGCATGGTGGTTTGATTTGCCACACCGACTGTTTGCAGATGAACATCCGGATCGAACCCGGGCGAATGCGCGCCCTTAAACTTATCTAGGAACGCCTCTTTGTTGCCTCCGTTCCGGATATAATCGCAAACGTAATCGGTATCTTCGAGCGTCAAAACGACCAGATAATGCCCGCTCCCGTCGCCAAGCGCGCGAGAGCTCGTTGCTTTGGTCTCTTCGTGTTCGGCTTTGCCATGAATGATGGAGGTAGCCGATTCGCTCGCGTATTTACGCACCCGTTTCCAGACGCTCATCACGTCCCCGCACGTGGTATCGACAATCTGGCAGCCGCGATCCTTGATCTGCTGCTGGATTGACAATTCGGTTCCGAACGCCGGTACGATCACCACGTCTTCAGGTCCCAGATCCGAAATGTCAGCCTGTTTGTTTTTTCCGGTCAGGTTGCGTATCCCTAACGAGGCGATCTGATGATTGACCTCGGGATTATGAATGATTTCGCCGACTATAAAAAGCTGGCGATCTTTGAAAACTTTTCGCGCCGCATAGGCGAGATCAATCGCGCGCTCGACTCCGTAGCAGAAACCAAACTCCTTCGCCAGGCGCACCGTTGTGTCACCTACAGAGATGATCCCACCGGCGCGGCGCACTTTGTCGACGATGTCGCTACGATAGTGGGATTCGACCTGTTGCTGCACGGCGGCCATTACATCGGGCGTGCGCAAATTTATCTTCTCGCGCGCCGTCGTGCCGCTAGAAATCAGATTCGTGCTCATGGCTTTGGTCAACGTAACCGTAACCGGCCGTTTTCCAATGGCCGGCTATCGGCCGAATCTCCTTATCCGCAGGCGATCATTGATCGACCAGCAGAGGGCCGGGAGGGTCCTTAAACCAGCTGACGGACATTAATTCGGAGCGCGGCGGGTCCGGGTCGCGGCTTTGATCGAGCCGACGAACCAGACGCCCATATTTCTCGTCCTCGGGAAACGAGCTCGCGATTTCCACCGGCGTGCCGATCCGGGTTAAGGCAAAGAGTCGAGCAGCCGCTTCGCGATGGAGACGAACGCAGCCATGAGTACGCGGCACAGGCCAGACAAATCCTTCATGAAACCCATAGGCTGGCTTGAATTCGCACCAGTAAGCCATCGGATAACCTCGATCCGGCTCGCTCTGGCGGCGGCGCTCTTTTTGTTTGCTGTAAATCGTGAAGTGGCCGTGCGGGGTTGGGGAACCGGGCTTGCCTACGTTAGACTGAACAGCCATTAACAAACGGTCTCCTTCCATCACAAACAAGTTTTGCGTTGAAGTGGAGAGTTTCACTTTCACCTTGGACGGATCGTGCGGTCGGTAAGCCGTCACACGATAAGCGCCTCCAGTGGCTACCCGTCCTGTTCCGCAACCAGTAAGGAGTAAAATCGAACCGGCAGCAGCCAGCAAAATTAATCGGGAAACATGTCGCATAGATGCATACTGGAAAAGCTCGACGGCACTTTGTCAACCGTCATCATTCCGATGCCATACCAGTGCCCACCGTGGCGAGGTCTCTGCACCTATTCAAACGAGGCGATTTCGGCGCTGCTCGTTCCTTCAACAGAATTGCCTTGATCGCGCAGGAGGATCTCTTCGAAGCGTCGCGAAACGTTTGCATAAAAAGGATAAGGCTGGACGGAATTTGCCGGCCGGTAACGCCAATGTTTGTACATCCAGAGCCATGGGGCCGGGTTTCTTCGCACATAAGGCTCAAATGAGTCCCAGCATGCTTGCGCGATCTGTTGATGCGTCATCCCGGCAGTGTTGTCGATCTTCGAGTGGAAGATCACCCGGTAACGGCCGTCCGGGAGCGGCTCGCAGTGGGCGGGAACTATTGGCGCACCGGTCCGTTCACGCAGCCAGGCGTGCGCAGAAGGCACGCTCTTTTTTAGTCCAAAGCAATCGATCGCAACTCCACCCTGCCTCGGCCGAACAGTAAGGTCGACCAGGAGCGCGGTGCTTCCGTTTCGCCGTAAAACTTTGTAAAGACGTCCGATGCCGCGCTTCCGCGGGATCAGCTCGTGTCCCGCCTGCTCGCGGATTGTCTTAAAGATCGGATCAAGCAGGGAGTTCCCGAATTCTTGGGCAATAATGGTGCTGATAAGACCGGCAAAACCACAAGCCAGACTGAGCCATTCAAAATTACTATAGTGACAGCACGCTACGATTAATCCGCGCTCAGGTCCGGTGCCGCGCGCGGTTTCCTCGAAGTTCTGCAAGTCGATATAGCGAGAGAAATTTTCATGGGTAAGGTTCGGGCTCCACAGAAAATCGATCACCGTCCGCGCGAAATGCTGAAACGATTCGCGGGCAATTTTGCGCCGGTCGCGCTCTGACAATTGGTCGCCAAACGCGACTTCGAGATTATTCAGAGCAACTCTGTATCCAGCTCGGTCAAGAATCGACATGAGCGCTCCCAGCACTTGGGCCAAATGGAAGCAGCTCTTCCGCGACAACCGCGGGATCAGTTTTGCCGCGACCAGAAGCCCAATCCATTCAAGGCGGTAACGGATTCGTTTCCACGGCGAAAGCATTTCCCACTCTAAACACGCCTAGGAGCGGAAGGCTAGTGTGGGCAGAAATGAGTAAGAGATTTCGCTACGTTGAAGCGTTAGAACGTTCCACCAAAATCAGACTCGTTTTAATGTCGTAACGGCTCAGTCGTATCCCCGGCGTAACGAAGTCACGTCAGTGACTGCTTCGTCATTCGCCATTCGGGGTTCGTGCGTCCGATTGTTTCTCCGATGCCAGCCGCAGATAGTCGCGCTCGAGAGCTTTCAAGCGTTGAATAATTTCGTTCAACGCCAGCTCGTTCTTTAAGTTTACTTGATAATCAATCTCGGCGCGAAGCCGGTCCTTGTGAGCCTGCCGATTTTGCGACATCAAAATGATCGGCGCCTGGAAGATCTGAAGCATGTTCAGGGCGACAGAAAGAAACAGATACGGATAGGGATCGAATCCTTCCCGGCGGAGCAAAAGTGCTGGGAATACGTTTACCAGAATCCACAGATTAAGAACCATGGTGGCCGCGATGATAAATTTCCAACTGCCGCCAAACCCCGCGATCATGTCCGCGGCGCGGTCTCCCAAGGTAAGCTGCGCGGCTTCCTCAACATTGACATTGCGCGTGGCGCTATGGCGCAAAAGCTCATCCGTGTGCCGGAGCCGGTTGGCAAGCGCGGTCAGCATTTCCAGCGCAACATCGGGACTACTGCGCATAAAAGAGAGGAAGTGCTCGCGCGAGAGCAGAGCCAGCCTTGCATCCTCCGCCACCACCGCGTCGGCAGAGCGGCGCTCGCCATCGAGCAGAGCCATTTCGCCAAAGAAATCGCCGCGGCCGAGGTTCGCCAGTGTAACCTCGTGTCCATCCTTGGCTTGCACGCAAATCCGGACTTTTCCACTCTCGATCAGATACATCGCGTCGCCGACGTCGCCGGCGTGGAACAAGACCCGGTTCGCCGGGCAATCGAGCGTATCGACCAGGCCGCACAATTTCCTGGCAGTCGCATCGTCGAGCGATTCAAACAGCGGCACCTGGCGCAGAGTTTCAACAGTCATCGCGGAAAACCGTAATCCATCGCGATGCGATTACCACGTGGCGAAAGACGAAATATGGCGCGCACACGGTCCAATAATAGCCACAATCGGCGGCATCGAGAAGCGCCAATTATCCCGCAGTTTCGGCGCTGCTCTCAAGGCGCCAAAATTGACTTGGGCAGGTTCAATTCTAGGTTGAAATCGCGTGCGCTCGCGCGGCCCGAATTGTGAAAAACGTTCTCTTTGTCTGCACAGGTAACATTTGCCGTAGCCCGATTGCGGAAGGGTTTTTTCGCCGGTTGCTCGGAAATCGGAAAGACATCGAAGTGGCCTCAGCCGGCGTACATGCGGTGCGCGGGCAGCCGCCGAGTCTTTATGCAGTGCAAGTCTGCGAGGAGGAAGCTGTGGACATTAGCGGGTTGCGCAGCCAGCCACTTACCGCTGCCCTAATCGATCGCGCCACCCACGTGTTTGCCATGACCGGCGCGCATCTGGAGACAATTCAGATGCTGTTTCCACAGGGCGCGGAAAAATCGTTCCTACTCCGCGAATTTGAAGAACCCGGTACAACCGTTTGGCGTGATGTTCCGGACCCAATTGGTCTTGGCCGCGATGTTTACGAACTTTGCGCGCGAACCATAAAGAACGCCTTGCCCAGCGTGCTTGCCTTCGTAGAACAAGGTGAACTCGTGCGGCCTGGTGCGACCGGCAGGCACGAGGTATCTTCTTATTCGATGGGTGACCTTTCTCCTCGCATTGAAACTGGATCGTTTGGTTCGACATTGTCGCCTCGATATGGCGATGCTCTGCGCAGAGTCGATCCTGAAATTTTCGACGCAATCGCTGCGGAAGAAAAACGACAACGGGAAAATATCGAACTGATTGCGTCGGAAAATTTCACGAGCCGCGCGGTCATGGAAGCGCAGGGCAGCGTGCTTACAAACAAGTACGCCGAGGGTTATCCGCGGAAACGCTGGTACGGTGGCTGCGAGAATGTCGATGTTGCCGAGCAACTGGCCATTGATCGCGCGAAACGACTGTTTGGCTGCGAGCACGTTAACGTTCAACCGCACAGCGGCGCCCAAGCCAACATGGCCGTCTATTTCGCGATCCTCAAACCAGGTGACAAAATTCTCACGATGAACCTTGCGCACGGCGGTCATCTCACCCACGGGCATCCGGCAAATTTCTCCGGCAAATTTTATCAGGTTACCCACTACGGAGTCGACCAGAAGACCGAGCAAATCGATTACGACGCACTGCAGAAACAGGCCGAGGAAGTGCGGCCGGTCATGATCACCGCAGGCGCATCCGCTTATCCGCGTACAATTGATTTTCCGCGCCTGCGGCAAATCGCCGATTCAGTTGGCGCGATTCTTTTCATCGACATGGCGCACATCGCCGGTCTCGTTGCCGGCGGTCAACATCCGAGCCCGATTCCGCACGCGCAGTTTGTGACAACTACGACGCATAAGAGTCTGCGCGGCCCCCGGGGCGGCATCGTGCTGTGCGGCGCAAAATTCGCAAAACAAATCGACTCGACGCTCTTTCCCGGCGTGCAAGGCGGTCCGCTCATGCACGTGATCGCCGCAAAGGCAGTTTGCTTTCACGAAGCGCTTCAGCCTCAATTTGGCGAATACCAGCGGCAAGTCGTCGTCAATGCCAAAGCGCTTGCGGCTGGGCTGGCCAAGCACGGTTACCGGATCGTTTCCGGTGGCACGGACAATCATCTCATGCTGGTCGATCTTCGTCCGAAGGAAATTAATGGGAAGGAAGCGCAGGAGGTCCTTGATCGCGCCGGGATTACCGTGAACAAAAATGCCATCCCGTTCGACACCTATCCGATTTTCAAGCCGGGCGGCATTCGCGTTGGCACTCCGGCGGTCACCACGCGCGGTATGAAAGAAGAAGAAATGTTGGAGATTGCGGACCTGATCGCCGAAGCGCTGAGCAATCGGACCGACGCCGATGCGCTCGAGAAAGTCCGCCGGCAAGTGCTCGATTTAACAAGAAGGTTTCCACTGCTTATCTAAAAATCGACAAATGAAGGCGTCTAAAGTTGTTGGCCAGAGGAAAACGCCGCGAACGCCGGCGGAATTACATGCGCTGGGCGCGCGCCTGGACCGCGAGCTCTCGGTCGTGAGACCATTCGTGCGCAAACGCGGTTTCGTTTTTAAAGCGCGCAGTTGGAATGAATTGGCGCATTGGGAGTCCCAGCGATTGATTAAGGAACATCGCCAGCCCAATCAATGAGCGAACAGGCTCCGTTGTTGCGCGTGTGTTCGCTTCCAAATGATCACGGCGCGAAATACCTGCCGATTGCTCTCGCTGAGCCGACCGGAATAGCTGATTGGCGAATTTTCTTCCTACCTAATCGCCGGGAAACTGCGTAGTTTGGTTCGCACTCATGAATCGAGCAGCCGATCAACCCGAACCGAATCCATTGCGCGAAGGTTTGTCCCCGCGCGGCGTACCGCAGCCGTGCAGTATTGTGATTTTCGGCGCGACCGGCGATCTCACCCAACGCAAACTAATCCCAGCGCTTTACAATCTTGCTGCCGATGGCGATCTGCCGCCTGCCGTTGGCATCGTCGGGTTCGCGCGAAGAGAGAAAAGTGACGACCAGTTCAGGAGCGAGCTCGAACAAGCCACGCGCAAATTTTCGCGGCAGCCAGTGCGCGATGAAATGTGGAAAACGTTTGCGCAATCGATCTTCTATCATCAAAGCGACTTCGCAGACGAGTCCGGTTACAAAAAGCTGGCCAAACGTCTCGACGAAATCGACAAGGAACGCAGTACGCGCGGCAACCGGCTTTTTTATCTTGCAGCGGCTCCCGACCAATTCGAGGCGATTCTGACGCACTTAAAAGCGGCGGGTTTAAACGAAACCTGCAAGGGCAGCTGGGCTCGCGTCATCGTTGAAAAACCGTTCGGCCGTGATCTGGTTTCAGCGCGGGAACTCAATGGCATTGTCCGCAATTCCTTCACCGAAGAGCAGACTTATCGGATCGATCATTTCCTCGGCAAGGAAACCGCGCAGAACATTCTGGTGTTGCGATTTGCGAACGCGATTTTCGCGCCTCTGTGGAACACCCACTACATTGACCAAGTGCAAATCACGACTGCGGAAACGCTCGGAGTTGAGATGCGCGCCGGCTTCTACGAACGAACGGGCGCTTTGCGCGACATGGTGCAAAATCACCTGCTCCAACTCCTTTGCCTCGTTGCGATGGAGCCGCCCACAGACTTAAGCGCTGACAGTATTCGCGATGAAAAAGTGAAAGTGGTGAGATCGCTTCGTCGATTGCGACCCAATGAAGTAGCGGCCAATGTCGTGCGTGGACAATACACCGCAGGTGCGATCCACGGCGAACCGGTGGTAGGTTATCGCCAGGAGAAAGACGTGAAAGCCGATTCGCAAGCGGAAACGTTTGTCGCATTGCGTCTTTTCATCGACAACTGGCGCTGGGCCGATGTGCCGATTTACATGCGTGTCGGGAAACGCCTCCCGAAATCGGCTACGGAGATTTCCATCCATTTCAAAAAAGCTCCCGCCGTTCTGTTCAACAAAAGCATGAGCGACCAAAACGTGCTCGTCATCAGGATTCAGCCCGACGAAGGAATTTCATTGCGGATCCAGGCAAAGGTCCCGGGCGCGAGTTTTCGGATCGAGCCAGTCAAAATGGATTTCCATTACGGAACATCCTTCGGCAAAGCCAGCCCGGAAGCATACGAACGGCTGCTGCTCGACGCGATGAGTGGCGACGCCACACTGTTTGCGCGTCGCGACGAAGTCGAGGAAGCCTGGACTTTCATCGATCCTATTGAGGAGGCGTGGCACGCAGAAAAAGATGCGCCAGGCTTGTTCTTTTATCCCGCCGGATCGTGGGGCCCGGAAGAAGCGGATGATTTGCTTGCGCGCGACGGACGCGCGTGGAGAAGATTATGAACGCGCACTAATGCCAAACCCTGCTGAAACTAATTCGCTCGGAGCTTCGGTTGAACTGGACCGGATCGACCAGGAGCTGAAGAAGCTTTGGGAGCAGGGTGCGGGGGCAATGACACGCGCCTCTCTGGTAAACCTTGCCGTTTACAGCGCAGAACTCGATTCACTGGAAAGAAACACGCAGCTCATCGCAAAAATTACCGAAAACCATGCCTGCCGCGCGATTGTTATCGGAGCCGATCCCGCGGCGAAAGAAAATCGCGTGGAAGCCTGGATCAGCGCACACTGTCACATCAGCCGTGCCGGCAGCAAACAAGTTTGCTCCGAACAAATCTCATTTCTGCTCCAGGGCCCGTGTACGACTTTACTGCCGAGCATTGTTTTTTCCCACTTGGATTCCGACTTGCCGTTCTACCTCTGGTGGCAGGGGGATTTCTGTGAGCCGATGGATCCGCAACTTTGGGCATGGGTCGACCGCGTCATCTACGATAGCCAGGGATGGAAGGATTTCCGCGCGCAACTGCATTTGGTCGAGACCGCTCAGCAAGAAGCCAGGCAGCGGATCGTGCTGTGCGATTTGAATTGGACGCGCCTGGATAAGGTTCGCTTCGCGCTCGCCCAATTCTTCGATCATCCGGCCTCACATCATCATTTTTCCAAAATTAAGAAGGTGCGAATTGATTTCGCCCCGGGATTCCGATCGACCGCCCTCCTCTTTGCCGGCTGGCTTGCCGCGCAACTGAATTGGCACGCGGAAAAAACGACGGCGCACAAGTTACAATTTATCGGGCCGGCGGATCGAAAAATTGACATCGAACTGCGCGAACGGTCCGGAGAACCGATTAGCGAAATCGCTCTGGAAACGTCTGAGGTAGAGTTTCTGGTGACCCACGCCGAGTGCGGCGATCTGCTGGAAGTTTCACGCCGAAAACCGGGCGAGAAGCAGCTCCCGCAGTTAATGCCCGCGGGAAAGAATGACCCGGTGAGTCTGATGAGTGAAGAGCTAATGCGCGGCGGACCGCACCATGTCTATCTGCAGGCTGTTAATTGCGTTCGCGAATTGCTGTAGCGGCAGCGTGTCAGTTGCCTGAGAACAGCGCGCACAATTCGCGCACGTTTTTCTCAATCGAAAAAAGCCTTTGAGCGCGCTCGTACCCGGCTCGACCAAGTTTTTGCGCTGACGAACGATCGTTAATCACCTTCTCGATTGCACCCGCCAGTGCAGCGACATCGCCCGAAGGAACAAGAAATCCGGTTTCGTTTTGGATCACCATTTCAGGAATCCCGCCGATCGACGTCGAAACGACCGGCAACCCTGCTGCCATCGCTTCCATGATTACGGTGGGCAGATTATCCATGCCGCCATCGCGATCGATCACGCTTGGCAACACAAAAGCGCCGGCTGCCGCCAAATATTCCCTTATTTCAGGTTGCGGCTTTGCGCCCGGGAGTTCGACGCAGTGTTGCAAATCAAGCTGCGCGATCTGTTCGCGAAGTTCTTGGTCGAGCGGGCCTTCGCCAATGATCTCGCACCGAAATGATTTTCCACGTTCCATTAGCAACCGGCAGGCGCGAAGCAAATCGGCAAAACCTTTTTTTATGATCAAACGGCCGACCGCAATGATCAACGGCGGAGTGGACGAAAAATCCGCGCGTTGGAACGGGGTCAGGTCCAAGCCGTTGTAAATTCGACGAATTCGATTTGCGCTGTCTGGGAAGCGCTCACGCAAAAATTTCTCTGCGTAATCGGTTTCGGTCACGATAAAACGCGCTGCGTCAACCAGCTTGTCCAGCCCGATTTGAAAATCTCGCGGCGCGAAAATGTCATTGGCGTGCGCGGTAAAGCTAAAACTGATCGGAAAAAATCGGCCGATCCAGAAAGCAGTGCGCGCAGCCATTCCGGCGAAGTGCGCATGCACATGGCCAATCCGCATTTCCTGCAGGCGCAGTCCAATATAAACAGCCTGATAAAGACGAAGAAAATCGCGGCGTCGGTCCCACTCATCGAGACCAGCGATAATCTCTACGGTGAGTTTTCCCTTTTTCGAAGCCCGGTGAACGTCATCCAGCAATTCCTTCTCCTCGGGCAGATAATGCACGCGGTTAACGATGCGTTCGTCCCAATCCTGCGGCGGCTCATCCTTAGGCTTGCGGATGGCGAAAATCGGAGGAGCAAAGCCCTGTCGATCCAGCTCTGCTACTTCGCGATAGCAAAACGTTTGTCCAAAGGAGGGAAACCTCTCAAAAAGATAAGCAAAATTCCTCATCGGGTAGGACTAACGAGCGGCTGCAATCTATCGATCCCGCAATTCGGACTTCTGGTTTCGTCATTCCTTCGTCATTCGACATTCGTGCTTCGTCATTTTTCTAGGCACTCCCTCGTTTCACCGGAATCGGTTTCCCGGATTCATCCACAGCCACGAGAGTAAACACCCCGTGGGTGACGCGGAGCTGCTCGCCGGTCATATAACGTGTTACCCATACCTCCACCGGAATGGTCATCGAGGTCCGCCCGATTTTCTCCACCTGCGCATAACATCGGACCGTGTCCCCTACCCGCACTGGTTGGAGAAATGACATTCCTTCCATCGCTACGGTAACGACTCGTGCTTGCGCAGTTTTCGCCGCAAGAATGCCACTGCCCAAATCCATTTGCGATGTCAACCATCCGCCGAAGATGTCGCCATTTGGATTCGTGTCTTTGGGCATGGCAATCGTTTGGATCACGAGTTCGCCTCTGGGTTGATCGGACATTTGAACGGGAAAAATAGCACAATCTGCGACCACGTAATCCCGCTCTCCCGCTGCTTCTGCTTCTTTTGAATGTCAGGAGAAGATTCCAGAGGAAGCGGAAGAGGAAGAGCTACAGGATCAACATGCAATCGCCATAGCTGTAGAATCGATAGCGTTTGCGAATTGCTTCCCGGTAGGCCCGAAGAAGAAACCCGCGGCCGGCAAATGCGCTTACGAGCATGAGCAAAGTCGAGCGCGGCAAATGAAAATTCGTAAGTAGAAGATCGAGGGCTTGAAACCGATAGGGAGGATAAATGAAAACGTCGGTGGGGCCGCTTTGCGCGATGATTTTTCCGTTGCCGCGCTTGGCCGATTCCAACACGCGCACTACCGTTGTGCCAACAGCTGCGATTCGTTTGGCGTCGTTGATCCTGGCGGCGGCAGAAGGGGAAATAGAAAAATGCTCGGCATGCATGCGATGCTCGGCGATGTTCTCTGAGCGCACGGGCAGGAATGTTCCAGTCCCCACGTGCAACGTCACGAAAGTGTGCGGAATCTCGCTCAAAATCTCCGGCGTAAAGTGGAGACCGGCAGTGGGCGCTGCCAGCGCACCCGATGCCTGGGCGAAAACAGTTTGGTAACGCGTTGCATCTTCAGCGTCGCTTTCGCGTCCGATGTAAGGCGGCAAGGGCATTGAACCGCCGGAATAGAAATCGACATCCTCGCTTGACGCCACGATGCGCTCGCCATAGGAGGTGATTTTCTCCACCTCCAACGTCGCATGATCAATCGTTACAGTGGCGCCGAGGCGCATTTTGCGACCCGGCTTCACCAGGCATTTCCAATGCCTTGAGCCAAGGCGTTGGAGAAACAAAAACTCAATCGTCCCATCGTTGGAGAATCGTCGCGCCGGCAGGACCCGGGTATCGTTTAAGACAAGAAGATCGCCCGGTTGCAAAAATGTTTTCAGTTCGCGGAATTGCCGATGCTCGATCGTTCGCCCGTCGCGGCGAAGGACCATCATGCGAGAATCCGCGCGCTGCTCGACCGGCCGCTGGGCAATCAATTCCCGCGGCAGATCGTACTCGTAATCGCTCAGGCGTGTGCTCATTGCTGATTCAATTGTATCGTAGATAAAAAAGACGCGCGCGTCATTCTGGGTTCGCTCCCCGCGACGGGCGCCTGATGGTAGCGCATGCGTCTCGCTTGCCAGTATTCGCGCAAGCCGGGAGGCTCGCGCTACTCTTAAAAAATTTGCACCGGAGCGCAATTTTTTGCATGATGGCCTCAAATGATGCAGCCGGCTTTCGATCTTGTCATCGCCGCGTTGGAGAGAATTCGAGGGACAAGTGATCGGATTCCCTGTGCATCGAGGATAGTGCTGGCGCAATTGCAGTTCGTTGTGCCCAACAAGGCAGAACTGCTCGCATCGGTTCGCGAACGTGTCCGCGTTTGCACAAAATGCGCGCATCTTGCGTGCTCGCGGACGCAGACAGTCTTCGGCGTCGGGAATCCGAATGCGGAATTGATGTTTATCGGTGAAGCGCCCGGCGTGGACGAGGACAGACAAGGCGAGCCATTTGTCGGGCGCGCAGGTCAATTGCTCACGAGAATTATTGAGACGATGGG
>JBKOWV010000154.1:0-4974 GCA_046724585.1 Verrucomicrobiota bacterium | reverse complement strand
AGGAACCGGAACCGCTGGAGCGGCTGGCACTTAGCCTGCGCTTTTCGTCCGCAGCAGATTTCACTGCGGCGCTGCGAGAAAGGATGCACGCTGTTCGCCCGATTTTTCAACGGATTATCTCCGAAACATCCCCGAACGCTTTCGGGGCCAAAATCGGCCTCGAAATTTTCAATGATCAAAAACACGCCGCCAAAACCCTCGCGGATCTGGCGCGCGGCCAGGGCAGCTTCCACATCGCGCCGCGCACGCGCCAAATATTTACTAAGCTGCGTCCGGTCTTGCTCGAGTGGCTTGCCAGGGCTGCGGATCCGAATGCAACTCTCAATCAATTCGTTCGCTTCGTGGAAGCCTACGGCCTGCGCAGTCTGCTCTTCGAGTTGCTGGTTACGAATCCGAAGCTGCTCGAATTGCTCGTCAAAACCTTTGATGCCAGCCGGTTTGCCGGTGATTCACTGATCCGGCATCCTCAATTACTTGATGAGATCACGCGAGATCCGGCGTTTTATGAACCTCGATCGATAGACGAAAATTTACGGCGTCTCGATTCATTGGGCGCGAATGCGGGCAATCTCGATCCGGTCCGCGCATACCGGCGCCGGCAACTGTTGCGAATCATTTTGCGGGATGCGCTTGGTCTGATCAATCCTGGGGCGGTCTTTAACGAACTTTCCGATTTGGCGGAAGCCTGCCTTCTCTTTACGACCAGGCTTCTCGGAGGCGAACAAATGACCATTATCGCTCTGGGAAAATTTGGCGGACGCGAGATCAGCTACGGGGCGGATTTGGATGTTTTATTCGTCGGTGACGATGTTCGCACCGCCCAAAATCTGGTCGTTGCCATGGCACAGTCCACGGCCGAAGGAAATATTTGGGTCCTTGATGCAAGGCTGCGCCCCGAGGGAGAAAAGGGCCCGCTCGTTTGTTCCGTTGAGACTTATCAATCGTATTACGCGGGCCGAGCTCAACCCTGGGAGTTGCAGGCGCTGACCCGGGCACGAGCTGTTACGGGACCATTGCAAAGCGAGTTCATCGAGATGGCAAAACACGCCTGGCGCGACGCCGGTCAACATGTCGATCTTCAAGCAAGGATCGACAATATGCTCGAGCGCATCCGGCGGGAACGCGGAAGCGGATCGGACTTTCTCGATTTCAAAACAGGATTCGGTGGAATCATTGAAGCCGAATTTCTGGTTCAGGCGTTGCAAATGCGAGAAAATATCTGGGAGCCAAATTGGCAGCGCGCCGTTAATCGGTTGCACGAAAGGGGACTCCTTACTGATTCAGAAATTGCCGATCTTAAAGATGCTTACACGTTCCTGCGGAGGTGCGAATCTGTCTTGCGACGTTACGACAACAAAAGCGTCTCAGCTTTTTCAAGTGATCCGAACGAGCAACGAAAGCTGGCCATTCGCCTTGGCTATGAGGAGTTCGACGCTTTTCGCGAAAGATACGTCGAGGCCCGCGAGAGCATCCGCGCCCTGTACAACCGGCACATTAAGAACACGTCTGATTAGCTCGATCATCCGGCGGAAAGGAATTGCCAGATCGCCTGGAGCAAGAGAAGACTGACAATTAAACCGATGCAAACAATGAGAAAGAGCACGGCAACAACGGCAAAGACGAATATCCAGTCGGCTTTTTTCGCTCGCTCCGGCGCGGCAGCGTACCGCCGGAGCAATTCATAATTGCGCACGTTCGACTTGAACCAGAACGAAAATGCATCACCCAGACCCGGGATGATGCCAACGAGTTCATTGATCAGAATGTTTAGCGCCATTCGGACCAGCAGAATCTTCGGAAGACGGTATCGCGCTGCATAAACAAGCGCCAGTGTCGAAATTATTGCTGACGCTGCGTCGCCTATCCCCGGAAGCAGACCGATAATTGGATCCACGCCAAATCGCAATTTGGTTCCGGGAAATCGCAGAAAGTTATCCATGACGACCGCCAGCCATCGGAACAGCGCCTCGAGTGATGCGCTGCGGTATCGATCTTCGGGAGGCAGAACTTCCCAGTCCCACCTTTTAGATCCATCTGGCTCCGTTTCTTGACGCTCAGGACGAGCTTCGCGGTGGCGGAGTTGCGATTTCATTGCGACATCTCACTCGCAAGTTGCAAATCGCAATTCGTAAATTAGCCCGGGATTCCCTTGAGCATTTCGGCGTTGGTGGGGAATTTCTTTACGAACATCAAAAGACGCTGGATTGCCTCCTCCGGTTTGTGCCCAGCGAGGCCGCGGCGGATAAGATTGATTTTCTCCAGCTCCCACGGTTGCAGCAGCAATTCTTCGCGCCGCGTGCCGGAAAGGAAAATATCGATGGCCGGATAAATTCGCTGGTCGCTGATTTTGCGGTCGAGCACCATTTCCATGTTTCCGGTGCCTTTGAATTCCTGAAAGATCAACTCGTCCATGCGGCTGCCGGTTTCGATCAGCGCAGTGGCGACAATGGTAAGCGAACCGGCCTCTTCGGTGTTGCGAGCAGCGGCGAAAATCTTTCTTGGGATTTCCATGGCGCGCGCATCGATACCGCCACTCATCGTGCGGCCGCCGCCAGCCATCGCGTTATTAAATGCGCGAGCTGTCCGCGTAATCGAGTCAAGCAGGATGAACACGTGCTTGCCTGCTTCGACGAGTCGTTTCGCGCGCTCGATGGCGAGTTGCGCGATACGCGTGTGACTTTTGATGTCGGCATCGTTGGAGCTGGCCATCAGTTCTGCCGCCGGATGCGAACGACGGAAATCAGTGACTTCTTCCGGGCGTTCATCGACAAGCAGAATAATGACGTGCATTTCCTT
The DNA here is from genome assembly GCA_046724585.1 of Verrucomicrobiota bacterium. Taxonomy (GTDB): domain Bacteria; phylum Verrucomicrobiota; class Verrucomicrobiia; order Chthoniobacterales; family UBA10450; genus Udaeobacter. The sequence continues at coordinate 2,178 of JBKOWV010000154.1, read as the reverse complement.
GTGATTTTTGGTGACTGCCTCGGCGATGTGATGCAAGAGCGTCGTCTTGCCGGTCCGGGGCGGGGCGACAATCAAACCGCGCTGACCCATCCCCAGGGGCGTCATTAGATCCATGATCCGCGTCGTGTAACGGTCGGGCACCGTCTCTAGCTTGATCCGCTTGTTTGGATTAATCGTCGTTAATTCCTCAAATGGGCGAAGCCCCTGGTATTTGGTCGGCTCTTCGCCATTGATCTCGAGTAGCTTAACCAATTGAGGACCGCGGCTGCCGCGGCGTGTTTCGCCGTGAATCCACATCCCGTCGCGCAGAGCAAAACGGCGAACGATTTCCGGCGTGACGAAAATGTCCTGCGGTGTCTGGACAAAATTGCGCTTCGAATCGCGCAAGAATCCGAACCCCTTGCCAGAAACCTCGATGATACCATCGCCGAATTCTGGCTCAGCCTGGACCTGCTCGCCGTTTTCGACCGCTCCTTCGGCGCCTTCGCGTCCGGCTGGGGGGGATCGATCCAGCGTCTCAACCCCGGCATCTGCGCTGGCGGGATCGACACTCGCTGACGAATTTGGCGATTCCGCGGAATTGTCGCGTCCAAACCGATCACTCCGATCCCGATAACGTCTGCGAGGATAACGGCGGCGCGGGCGGCGGTGGCGTTGCTCTGTTGAAGCGGATTCAGTTTCCAGCGGCGCAGGCTGGTTCTCGTTTTCTTCGTTCATAAACCTAAATAGAATTTTTCGCTGCGCGGCGGCAGCGTCTTTAACACGTTTCCTGCAAGCAATACCTTTTTAGGCCGGCAACGCGGCCAGCAATTCGTCGGGAATTTCTAGATTTGAATAGACGTTTTGCACGTCGTCGTCTTCTTCGAGCGCGTCACATAAGCGCAGCACCTGACGCGCCACAGCCTCGTCGGGAACCGGAACAGTCGTATCGGGAATGAATGTAAACTTTTGCCCATCGGTCGTCACGCCCGCATTTCTGAGCGCCTCAGCTACCGCATATAGCTGATCGTGGGAAGTGATAATAACATACTGATCCTCATCGGTTGTCAACTCCTCCGCACCGGCTTCCAAAGCGAGTTCCAATAGCCGGTCTTCGTCGATGCTGGAGCGCGGCACGGTGATCTGTCCTTTCTTATGGAACATGAATGAGACGCTGCCGGTGGAGGCAAGGTTGCCATTGTTCTTGCTAAAGATGCTCCGAATCTCGGCGGCCGTTCGGTTCTTATTATCAGTCGCAGCTTCAACGATCACTGCAACGCCACCCGGCGCATAACCCTCATAGACGATCTCGTCGAACTGTTGCGCGTCAATCCCTTCGCCGGTGCCGCGTTTGATTGCGCGCTCGATATTATCGTTCGGCATGCTTTGCGCCCGCGCCGCCTGGATCGCGCTCCGCAGACGCGGATTGCCATTGGGATCGCCACCGCCGGTTTTTGCCGCGATGGTGATCTCTTTCGATAATTTACTGAAGATCTTGCCGCGTTTGGCGTCGATTGCGCCTTTGAAACGCTTGACCTTCGACCATTTGCTATGTCCCGCCATAATGCGGAGCTATGTTTCTCGACTACAAATTTTGCCTAACGACTGATCCTAAATTCCGAACAGCACGCCTCGCGAGAGAACCGCTGGCGAGGAAGAAATTACCGGCTGGTATTCAACCAAAAAAGCTTGGTTTGTCAATGATGAGATTTCAGCGCGAATACGGAACAAGAAGGGCTATCGCGGAGAGCCCAAAGACGACCGCGGCCGGGAACAAACAGTAGCGGCTGAACGCATGTGCCGAAGCGCTGCGTTTGGCGAACAATTATTTCGAAGCCTTTTGATTTATGACCGCATCGATCGCGGTGCGCAGACCCGAGGGATTTAAATAGGCAGGGGGCATCCGGTGACCATTAATCAAAACGGTAGGCGTCGTCGCCAGACCTGCGGTCGCTTTTCTATTTAGCGTTTCTTTCTTGTTCAAATTATCGCTCGGCTGGTTCCAACGGTGTCGGCGTTGGCGTAGGCGTCTCTGTTATCGGCGAGGTCATGGGCACGATCCGGCGCGGTTGAAACCTTTGTGCTTGCGATTTCAGGGCACGGGGGTTTTCCGGGGAAGCACTTGGAGAGGCTGAAGAAGCAGGCGTCATTTCGCTATTCTTTTGTTCTTCCGTTCGCTGCTTCTGGCATGCCGCGAAA
>JBKOWV010000129.1:0-12207 GCA_046724585.1 Verrucomicrobiota bacterium | reverse complement strand
TTGGCAACCGCTGCCGCGGCATGATCTTGGGTCGAAAAAATGTTGCAGCTCGCCCAGCGAACAGTCGCCCCAAGATCGACCAGGGTTTTAATCAAAACCGCTGTCTGGATCGTCATGTGCAACGAGCCAGTGATGCGCACGCCGGCAAGCGGTTTCTGTGCCGCGTACTTTTCGCGGATTGCCATCAATCCCGGCATCTCCTTTTCCGCAATGGAAATTTCTTTTAGACCCCAATCCGCCAGGTTGATGTCCTTTATTTTGTAATCCGTTTTCGTCTCTTCAATTGTCACTGATTTCATATTCACTATTTGACCGCTTGCTTTAACGCATCGGCTTTGTCGGTTCGTTCCCACGTGAGTGCATCCAGATCATCAACGCGACCGAAGTGACCGTAGTTGGTTGTGTTGCGATAAATCGGCCGCAGCAGATCAAGCTGCTTGATGATCTCAGCCGGCTTGAAATTGAAAACTTCCCAGATGGCGCGCTCCAATTTTTCCTCGTCCACTTTGCCGGTGCAGAAAGTATCGACACTGACGCTCACTGGCTCGGGGTGACCGATGGCATAAGCGAACTGGACTTCGCATCGGTCCGCCAGGCCTGCTGCAACAACATTCTTTGCGATCCACCGACCCATGTAGGCTGCGCTGCGATCTACCTTCGTCGGGTCTTTTCCGGAAAACGCGCCGCCGCCGTGCCGCCCCATTCCGCCATAGGTATCGCAAATGATCTTGCGGCCTGTTATACCGGCGTCGCCTTCCGGACCTCCAATGACGAAGCGGCCGGTCGGATTGATCAAATAGGTCGTTTTTTCATCCAGCCATTCCGGCGGCATTACTTTCTTAATGAGAAGTTCGGTCAAAGTTTCGCGAACTTCTTTTTGCTTCACCTCGGCGGCATGCTGCGAAGAAACCACCACAGTCGTAGCACGCAGAGGTCTGTAGCCATCGTATTCGATCGAGACTTGCGTCTTCGCGTCCGGGCGCAGCCAGGGAATCTCGCCGGCTTTGCGCAATCGCGTGAGCTCCCGTCCGAGCTTGTGGGCGAAAGAGATCGGCGCAGGCATCAGCTCAGTCGTTTCATTGCAGGCAAAGCCGAACATCAGGCCTTGATCACCAGCGCCCTGCTCCGCAGTGGCTTTCCCATCGGCTGCTGCTTCATCGACACCTTGCTTAATGTCGCGCGATTGCTCGCTCATTTCGCAGATCACCCGGCAAGTGTCGGCATGAAAAATGCAATCGCCGTTCACGTATCCGATGTCGCGGATGGCAGTGCGGACCTGCTCCTCAAAATCAAACTTTGCGTTGCTTGTAATTTCACCGGCCAGCACGACGAGATTGCCTTTGGCGAGCGTTTCGCAAGCGACGCGGCTCAGTGGATCTTGCGCGAGACAGGCGTCGAGAACGTAATCGCTGATCGTATCGCAAACTTTATCTGGATGACCTTCGGTAACGGATTCAGAGGAAAAAATGTAACGGCGAGACATGGCTTGGGTTCGGTTAAAGGTTAAAAAGATTACATTGTTAAATAGGTAAACCGCGTAATCCGAAGCGCGCTCCCGCGTCATCGTTGTAACAGTTTAACCTTTTTAACAAATCATGATTTCGATAGACATATTGACCAATCATGATACGTCGATATATCGTTGGGCGATCCGATGCCGTCAACCATTAATTTGCTCCGATTGCTGGCAGATCCCACCCGTCTTCGCTTGTTGCTGCTCCTCGAGCAGGAAGAGCTTTCCGTTGCGGAGTTGCAACAAATTCTGAGCATGGGCCAGTCCCGCATCTCGAGTCATCTTGCCCAATTGAAGCGCGCAGGGGTCGTGGCCGACCGGCGGGTTGGGAAGAATGTTTACTACGGAGCAAACCACAATGGACAAAGCGCGCAACAAGAGCGCGTCGCGGAGATAACCCGCCTGCTGGCGCGCGAACTGCCGGAAACCTCGCGTGATCGCACGAGTCTGAAGCTGGTTTTGCACAAACGTCAGGATAAAGCGCGGCAGTATTTCGATGAGCTGGCTGGCAAATTTGGCCGAAGTTATGTGCCCGGCCGCTCCTGGAAAGCGCTCGCCCACACCTTTATCTCCCTCCTGCCGCCGTTGACGGTTGCCGACCTTGGCGCCGGCGAAGGAACGCTTTCCCAATTGCTGGCGAAAAATGCGCGCAAAGTCATCGCGATCGATAATTCGCCGAAAATGGTCGAGTTCGGATCGCAGCTCGCGAAGAAACACGGATTCAAGAATCTCGAATACCGGCTCGGGGATATTGAAGATCCGCCGATTGCGAAAAACAGTGTCGATCTTGCGATTTTGAGCCAGGCTTTACATCACGCCATTCATCCGCAGCAAGCCGTCGCGGCGGCACGCCGGATCTTGAAGCGCGGCGGCCGGCTGGTAATTCTCGACCTCTTAAGCCACCGGTTCGAACGAGCGCGCGAACTCTACGCCGACCACTGGCTGGGATTCAGCGAAGTGCAATTGCACCAATTCCTGGAAAGAAGCGGCTTCCGGCAAATCGAAGTAAGCGTCGTCTCGCGCGAGAAACAGAGTCCGCATTTTCAAACGGTCTTGGCGACCGGCGTAAAGTGAACGCCGGGCCTCATTCGCCTGTCAATATTGTCGACGTGAAAGTGTAGTTCCGACCAACCCAAATTTGTAGCCATGACCGGCTTCTTCGACGAAGTGAAGCGGCGCAAGGTCTACCGCGTGGCGGCAGCCTACATCATCGCTGCCGGCGGCGCGATTCAGCTGGCCTCGGCCTCGTTTCCGGCATGGGAATTGCCGAACTGGGCCCTGCGTTGGGTGATCGTCCTGTTGCTCCTCGGCTTTCCCAATGCGCTCATGCTTGCCTGGGCCTACGACATCACGGCGCAAGGCGTTCGGCCAACGCCGACGATTGCGACACCGCGAACCCACCGCCGTCGCAATGTGATTATCCTTATCGGAACCGGCGTGGCCATCTCCGCCGCCGCCGGGTTCTTTCTCCTGCCACGCGTCTCGGCGAACAAGATCGACAAGTCGATCGCAGTGTTACCGTTTGAAAATCTAAGCGACGAGAAGGAGAACGCCTATTTTGCGGACGGGATTCATGACGACGTGCTCACGAATCTGTCCAAGATCGGTGACCTGAAAGTGATTTCGCGCACATCGGTCATGCCGTATCGAGGAAAGGCATCCAACGTTCGTGAAATCGGGAAGGCGCTGGGCGTTGCTACGATTCTCGAAGGAAGCGTTCGCCGCATCGGCAACCGGGTGCGCGTGAACGTTCAATTGATCAACGTCTCCAATGACGAGCACATGTGGGCGGAAGATTACGATCGGGATTTAACTGATGTGTTCGCTATCCAAACTGATTTGGCACAAAAAATCGTGCGCGAATTGCAGGCGAAACTGTCGCCCGTTGAGAAGGCCCAAATCGAGCGCAAGCCCACGGAAAACAGCCAAGCCTACCTCGCGTTTGTCCAGGCTCACGATTTGTGGACGCGTCCGGACAAATTTCGCACTAACATAGAAAAGGCCGAGCAACTGTTTGAGGAGGCAACAAGACTCGATCCAGACTTTGCCGAAGCTTTTGCGGGACTGGCATGGGTCCACGATTGGATATATCACGACTTCGATCCAACTCCCGCGCGTAAGGAAAAGGCGCGTGCGGCGGCGGACACAGCCGTTCGCTTGCAACCGGAACTGCCTGAGGCGCACCTGGCGCTGGGCTTTTATCATTATTATTGCGAGCGCAATTATCAGACAGCGCTGAACGAATTTGCGATGGCGAAACGACGTTTGCCAAACTCCGCTGAGGTTTACTTGGCGATCGGCGCCATCGAGCGTCGGCAAGGCAAATGGGCCGAGTCCACTGCCAATCTGGAAAAGGCTGCATCGCTTAGTCCAAAGGACGCGTGGATTCTGCAAAATCTTGCTGACAATTACTACGCCACCAGAAATTTTGAAGCCGCAGACAAGATTTTCGACCGTGCGATCGAAGCCGCGCCCGAATCATTTGGTCCGCGCGCCGGGAAGGCCAAGCTTGCGGTGGATTGGAAGGGAGATCTCAGCGTGATGGAGAAAGAGTTGACGAAAATGCCGTCAGGTGTCGATCCAGACGGTCTCGTCACGTTCGCGCGCGTGCAGCTTTTGCTGTTGCAACGAAAATTTTCGGACGCTCTCGCGCTTCTAAAGCAATCGCCTCAAGATGTCTCTCATTATAAGCCAAGAGAATTTTTTGAGGGCGCGATTTATACGTTTTTGAATGATAAGGAAAAGGCGCTCTCTGCCTTTAAGCGCGCTCGACCCATTGCAGAAAAAGCCTTGCGGGAAAGTCCGACTGATGCGTCACGACACGTAATCCTCGGTATGATTCTGGCTGGGCTTGGGGAGAAGGACGAGGCTATCGCCGAAGGCAGACGCGCCGTCGAACTTCTGCCCGAATCTCAGGATGCTCTTGATGGGCCAAAGACGACCGTTGCGCTCGCTCAAATCTACGCTTGGACAGGCGAAAGTGATCAGGCCCTTCAGCTTCTTGACCGTTCGCTGAGTACCCCAAATGGGGTGACTGCTCCCTTCCTAAGACTCGATCCGATCTGGGACCCGCTGCGAAGCGATCCGCGCTTTCGGGCATTGATCGACAAGCACGACGCGCAAGCTTAGCGACTTCTCTTTTCACTGTCGACAACAGCCATCATCGCGAACGACGCAAGAAGAATTCGCAAAGCGACTGACCATCATGTGAAATGAACGGCGCCCTTCATTTTCATGTCTATATTTTCGCCGTTGAGCTATAATCCGAGCGAATCCAGATCTGTTGCTATGAGCGGTTTCTTCGAGGAAGTAAAACGGCGAAAGGTCTACCGGGTGGCGGTAGCCTACATCATCGCTGCCGGCGGCATTATACAACTGGGTTCGGCCGCGTTTCCGGCATGGGAACTGCCAAACTGGGCGCTACGTCTGGTGATTGTGCTGTTACTGGTCGGTTTTCCAATCGCCTTGGTCCTCGCCTGGGCCTTTGATGTCACATCGCAAGGCATCCGAGCCACGCCCGGTGTGGCTGTGCCTAGAACACACCGCCGTCGCAACGTGATTATGCTTGTCGCAACCGGTGTGATCGTCTCCGCAATCGCGGGATTTTTCCTCCTCCCGCGTATTTCTTTCGCGCGCAAGATCGACAAGTCGATCGCTGTCTTGCCGTTTGAAAATCTGAGCGACAACAAAGAAAACGCCTACTTCGCAGACGGCATTCAGGACGATGTCCTCACGAACCTGTCCAAGATCGGCGACCTCAAAGTGATTTCGCGCACTTCGGTCATGCCGTATCGAGGGAAGGCATCCAACGTTCGTGAAATCGGGAAGGCGCTGGGTGTCGGTGCCATTCTCGAAGGAAGTGTTCGCCGTATCGGAAATCGTGTGCGCGTGAATGTGCAGTTGATTTGCACCGACACCGACGAGCACCTTTGGGCGGAAGATTACGACCGCGACCTAACCGATGTTTTTGCGATTCAAACTGATCTTGCGCAACAAATCGTGCGCGAGTTGCAGGCCAAACTGTCACCAATGGAGAAGGCCCAAATCGAGCGCAAGCCTACGGAAAACGGCGAGGCTTATCTCGCTTTCGTGCAGGCCCACAATCTTTCCGGTGCGAAGGAGAGCCTCGAAAAACTGAGACAAAGTGAGCAGCTTTACCAACGCGCCATTGGGTTGGATCCAAACTTTGCACTCGCCATTGCGCGCTACTCGCAATTGGAAAGCTGGATCATACACGACCTCGAGCGCACGCCGGAACGGCGCGAAAAAGCGCGCACTCTCGCGGAGCGGGCCGTGCAACTGCAGCCTGACCTGCCGGAAGCGCACCTGGCGCTCGGGTTCTCCTATTACTACGGCGACAATAACTACGAGGCGGCGCTGAGAGAATTCGAAATCGCGCAGCGCGGATTGCCCAACGAATCCGAAGTTTATCTCGCAATCGGCGCGATCCAGCGCCGGCAGGGGAAATGGGCCGAGTCCACTGCAAATCTGGAGAAGGCGGTCAATTTGAATCCGAAAGACACGTGGCCGCTGCAACAACTCACTTTCAACTATTGGATGCTCCGAGACTTCGACAAGGCCAACAAGACCATAGACCGTGCCCTTGCATTGGATCCGACGGCATTAGGCCCTTTGGAGGTCAAATCAAGGCTGGCCATCTCTGAGAAAGGCGATTTCAGCGTGGCGGAGAAAGCACTTGAGGTTTTGAACTCGACGGGTATGACCGACGAACAGAAACTCAAGGCCGTCAGCGCGCGGGCGGACGTCTTTTTCTTGGAACGTAAGTATCGAGAAGGATTGCAGGCAGCGGAAAGCCTGCCGGACGAGCAGCTCGCAAATTTTCCGGGAGGCCTGTGGAGCAAGTACTATTATAGTGGCTTTGCTCGGAGAGCGCTTCAGGACGAACCCGGAGCGCGAGCGGCTTTCCTGAAGGCCAAAAGCGCCGCCGAGGAACAAGTGAAACGGAGTCCTGACGACGCGAAGCTACACATGCAATTGGCGAAAGTGCTCGCGCAGCTTGGCGAGAAGGACGCAGCGCTGGCAGAGGCGCAACGCGCGAGCGAGTTGCAGCCCGAAAGCAGGGACGCCCTCGACGGGCCGCACATCACGGAGGATGTAGCCCAGGTTCACGCCATCCTTGGCGACAACAGTCGGGCGATCGAAATTCTGGATGGACTGTTGAATAGGCCGAGCTACCTGACTGTGCAGGGTCTGAGAGTAAATCCCGTCTGGGATCCGTTGCGAAACGATCCGCAATTTCAAGCTTTGCTGAATAAACACGGTGGCAAAAGCTAAGGCCGCGCTTCTTTTCCTTGCCGTTGCGGTCACGGCGCAGGCTGACTGGACGATTCGCTCGGCACAGTCGGAGCCGGGACTCGCCGGTGTTGTGCATCGGCAGGTTATTTTGGAAAATTCTGCAACGAATCAGAGGACGACAATTGATGTCGCGGTGTTTTCGGCAAAGTCGTGCACTCTACGGGTGATCGACCAGCCAGCGTCGCCACGCAGTGATCTTGCGCAGGCGATGCGGCAAAAAGAATGTTTGGCTGGTGTAAACGGCGGCTACTTCGACCCCGATTACGCGCCAATTGGATTGCTGATCAGCGATGGAAAAATGATCGCGCCCCTCCGACGCGCGAAACTGATTACTGGCGTAATCGCAGCGTCGCCACGCAAGGTCCAAATCCTGCGCAGCCGCGAATTCTCGCAAGAACAAGAATTTACCGCCGCGGTCCAGTGTGGTCCGTTCCTTGTCGATCTGGGCCGACCTGTTCGCGGCCTGGAAACGACTCGGACGGCGCGAAGGACCTTTGCTGCAGTAGGAAGTGTCAATCGTGCGGCGCTGGGATTTTGCTCGGACGTGTCGCTTTCGGAGCTGGCCAAAATCCTTGCCACAACGCGATTGGCTGAAGATTTCAGGATTGAGCGCGCATTAAATCTCGATGGTGGTTCCTCGAGCGCATTTTGGGTCGCGCGCCAGAATGGCAGCGCATTTTCGATTCCCGAGCAAAAAACGGTGCGGGACTTTGTGGGAGTCTCTCAAAAGTAATATCGTCCTTTCAGAAATTGCAGGGCAGGCGCATCGCCCGCCCTGTTATTTGGATTCGGCAACCGATGCGGTTGCTCTACAATTGTCCGGATGCGCACGTTCGGCGGATTCAGATCGGGCGAAGAATTCTTCTATGGCGAAGTGCGCGGTGAGGACGTGCATGTGCTGGCAAAGCCGTATTGGATCGAAGTCACACCGACTGGCGATATGCAGAAACTCGCGGACCTGCATGTCGATATTCCGGTCGCGCCGTCCAAATTGATCGCGGTTGGTCTGAATTACTCCGATCACATCGCGGAGATGAAACGAACTCCGTTGGATACTCCGCTAATTTGGTTCAAGGCGCCCAGCTCGCTGCTGCCGCATGGCGGCACGATCGAAATCGCATTTCCCGAACATCGAACTGATTTCGAGGTCGAGCTCGCGATCGTCATCGGCGCGCGGACCAAAAATGTGAGTGTCCAGGACGCGACCAATCATGTTTTCGGTTATACGATTGGCCTGGATATCAGCGATCGCGACCTGCAAAAAAGCGAAAAGCAATTTGGCCGCTGCAAATCATTCGACACCTACACACCGATTGGCCCGTTCGTCTATTCGGATGTCGATGTTAGTGATCTCTTGATCGAGCTCCGTCAAAACGGAGCGGCCCGGCAGCGAGCACGCACGAGTCAGATGATCTATCCGGTCGCGCAAATCGTTGCGTTCGCCAGTCGATCGATGACTCTGACGGCGGGCGACGTCATTCTGAGTGGAACACCTTCCGGCGTCGGGGCGATTCGATCGGGTGATCGATTGGAAGCACGGATCGACGATTGGCCGCCTCTGCAAAACAGGGTCGCCAACGCAGGAGAAGATTTCTCTTGATCGGAAAATAGACTGACGCTCATCTATTCGACAGACTTGCCTTACATCCTGCGAGAGCAGATGATACGAATTAAAGATGCGACCTTCGACAAGCGAAGCGTCGGTTAAAAAAGGTGAAAAGTTTTGCTCGACTCGCGCGTAAACCGTTTGCGATAACGGGAAAGTCGTACCGCAATCGAACCAATCACCAAATCCCTGCTTCAACTATGAAAACATTACTTATTGCATGCCTGTCTTCACTCGCGCTTACGCTAACTTCTCTTGCGCAATCTCCCGCGCCACCACAAACGGCTCCGCCGGGAATTTCATCGGCCGCGAGTCCGGGCGCTCCAGCAGCCATGAGCCCAGGCGCTCCGGCAGCGGTGAATCCCGCCGCGCCGGCACAGCTGCCGACGGGAGCCTCGCCCCCGGGGGTTCCGGGGGTACCGGGGATGCCAGGCGCGACCATTACTGCTACTTTAAGTCCGGCTCCCGCCGCTGAGAGTCCCGCGCCTGCAGCCGCAGCGACACCCGCCGAGGCGGGCGCGACCAATTGGCTGATCGACAACTTTCGAAAAGGCGGCCCGATCATGTGGCCGATTCTGATTGTATCGATCATCGGGCTCACTGTGGTAATCGAGCGAGTCTTTTGGTGGACTGGACGGTGGTTTCGTCGGGATCCGAAGCGGATTGAAAAAGTGTTCACCGCGATCGAAAACGGCGATGTCGCCGAGGCCTCGAGGCTTTCCCGCGGCTCGCGCGACCCGGTTTTGCGTATGATGTGGAATGGTCTCAATCACCAGCACGCTTCGCTGCAAGGCGCATTGCAGGTCGCTGCGGGGATCGAGATCAAACGCGCCGGCCGATTCCTCGTCGTTATGGACACACTCGTGACCTTGGCGCCGTTGCTCGGTCTATTGGGTACGATTACCGGCCTTATTAAGTCGTTCAGTTTTCTCGGCAACGAAGAGCTGGCTGTGCAGGCCGTCACCGGCGGTATCGCGGAGGCGCTCATTGCCACGGCCTGTGGTCTTGGCATCGCCATCTTCGCCCTGGTTCCCTTTAACTTTTTCACTTCCCGGGTGTCTAACTTAGAGTTCGAACTGCAGACGGCAGCCACAAACCTGGAAGTGATGTTGGGAGCACAAACTGCGGCGCGCGAGATGGAGATCGCCGGGACGGCTCCCACCACAGGGAAAGGCTCGTCGATTTAAGTTTAAAATGCATATAGGCTCGCCCATTCCACACAAGAAAGCGCGGATCGAGATCATTCCGTTGATCGACATCATGTTCTTTCTCCTCGCCAGTTTTATGATGGTCAGTCTGAGCCAGGTGCACATGAAAGGCATCAAGGTGAACCTGCCTTCCGGCGTTTCGGGCGAGACGCAGTCGAAGCGCGAATACGTCAGCGTCTCGGTCGACATGAACGGTTACTGGTTCTTCGACAAACAGCAGGTTAGTCCGGAAGAGATGCAGGCCCGCCTGATAAAGGTGCATCAATCGGCGCCCGACGCGAAGGTGTTCGTTCGGGGCGATCGCGACACAGTGCACGGCAACATCACTCGTTTGCTTGAAATGCTTCGCGCCGCCGGATTCTACAAAATCTCCTTTGAGATCAAGAGCGAAGCGCTAAAGGGTGTTCCAGGGGCCGGAGGGGGCGGGGGGTGATTTGTTTTCTATGGCCACAACGTCAATAAAACCGTTACTTTACCGGCCGGCGCCACGATGGCATTGGTGGGCAGCGATGGGTGGCGCAGTCGCGATTCACCTCACAGCGGTTGCGCTGGCGCAAAAACGCGAGCCACCGCCCGTTGATCTTTCCGATATTCCAGTCGCCGTAGTTGAGGCGACCTTACAAGCCCCCGAAGAACAACCTACCCCTCCGCCAGAAGATGTTCCGCTCCCGGAGCCTCCACCGCCGCCAGAGATCAAGCCCGAATACGTCGAAGAAGCCACACCTCCGCCGAAGCAGCCGAAACAACAGAAAGTGGCGCCAATCAAGGCACCACAAGTTGCCGGCGCCCCCGGCCCGATGTCGATCTCTTCAGCGAAAGCTCTCGCCACTTACGCGCCGCGTCCCCAGTACCCATATGAGGCGCGTTCACGCAGAATCACAGGGAGTGGGGTTTGTGTCGTGCAGGTTGACCCAGGAAGCGGCAGCGTGACCAGCGCGTCCATGGCACAAAGCATTGGAAACCCGATATTGGATAACGCCGCCACTAGTGCCTTCCGGCAGTGGCGATTTAAAGCCGGGACAGTTTCCAAGGTCAGAATTCCCATTACCTTCACCATGACCGGGGCCTCCTACTGAATCTTGCCTAACGAATACACAATATGAGACTGTCCTCGCCGATTCCGCATAAACGAGCGCGCATCGAGATCATTCCGTTGATCGACATCATGTTCTTTCTGCTTGCCAGTTTCATGATGGTGAGCTTGAGCCAGACTCATATGAAGGGTATTCGCGTCAATTTGCCGGCGGCAGTAGCGCCTCCGCCAACTGGGCCAAAGGATTATGTCTCCATCAAGGTACGCGAAGGCAATGTGGTTACCTTTGACAACGAGGTCGTGACCGACGATCAGGTGCTGCCGCGCCTTTATCAACTGCATCAGACAAATCCGGAAATTAAAGTCTCGATTAGTGCGGACTTGCTGGCGATGCACGGCGACGTCATTGCGGTATTGGACAGGGTGCGCTCCGTCGGCATCAACAAAGTTGGCTACCAGATCAGAGCAGCGGGCGCTCAGCAGCCCGGCGCCCCACCACCGCCCGGCGCCCCTCCACCGCCGCCCAAGCCCTGACCGCTCGGCCTAAGAGTCGCAAGCCTTGCGGCCAAGAGGCGAATCGCTCGTGCCCGGTGGCTGATTCGATTCTTAATTTCGCCGGGCAATTCACCGAACGTTTGTTCGAATTCTTGCGGAACAAAAATCGGATCGTAACCAAAGCCGTTCGTGCCGCGCGGAGAATTGACAATTACTCCTTCGACAATTCCTTCAAACGTGCCGAGCAACTTGCCCTCGCGCGCCAGCGCAATCACGCAACGAAATCGGGCCGATCTCTTCGCCGTTTCGCTCCGCGCCAGTTTGCTCACTAACTTGTCGATGTTCTGTTTGTCGGTCGCGTTCTGACCAGCGTAGCGCGCGGAATAAATTCCCGGTGCGCCACCGAGCGCATCAACTTCCAGACCGGAATCGTCCGCCACAACGAGGCCTGGCAACTGCCTGGATGCGGCGGTCGCCTTAAGCACCGCGTTTTCTTCAAATGTTTTCCCGGTTTCAGCCGTTTCTGGAGTCTCGGGATAGGCGGACAAGTCGAGCACGGCAAAGTCCGCTCCGAGAATCCGTTGAATCTCGCGTGTCTTATGCGCATTGCGCGTTGCGACAATCAAATGCTGCACGTTCGACAGGATTCAGAGGATTCCGGGTTTCGTCGTTGATTCGTCATTCGTCATTCGGATTTCGTCATTTTAGATTCATGTTCATTCGTGTCTATTCGTGGTTTAAAGTCAGAGGTTTGTCATGAGCGAGCGTCGCAAACCGTATCCATTCGATCAGATCGAACCAAAATGGCAGGCAATTTGGGAAGAGCGGCAGCTTTTTCACGCACCAAATCCCGGCGAAAAACATTTCGATCCGGCCAAGCCGAAATTTTACGTCCTCGACATGTTCCCCTACCCGAGCGGGGCGGGATTGCACGTCGGCCATCCTGAAGGGTACACGGCCACTGATATCATCGCGCGCTTCAAACGCATGCGCGGATTCATTGTCTTGCATCCGATGGGGTGGGACGCCTTCGGGT
>JBKOWV010000171.1:0-9147 GCA_046724585.1 Verrucomicrobiota bacterium | reverse complement strand
AAGAATTGCAGCAGATAATCCCCGCCGCCAGCTTTGGTGCCGCTGCCGCTCATCTTGAATCCGCCGAATGGATGCCGGCCTACGATTGCGCCCGTGCAGGAGCGGTTGATATAAACGTTACCGGCTTCGATTTGCGCTTTTGCGCGCTCGATGTTCGCTGGACTGCGCGAGAAAAACCCGGCAGTGAGCGCATAGTCAGTGCCGTTGGCAACCGCAATCGCTTCGTCGAGATCGCGCACTTTTATGACACTAACCACGGGCCCGAAAATTTCCTCGCGCGCGATGCGCATATTTGGTTTCACATCTGAAAAAATAGTTGGCGGAATAAAAAAGCCTTTGGCCGGTACATCCCCACGTTGATAAGCCAGCGTGGCCTCCGACTTGCCGATCTGAATGTAATCCAGGATTCGATTGTATGCGGCTTCGTCAATTACTGGACCGACCGTGATCCCCGGTTCTTCCGGGTTCCCAACCCGGACGCTGGCCGCGGCTTTGAGCAAACGTTCCATGACGCGATCATAATTTTCCGCGAGCAGAATCAGACGGGATAACGCGGAACATTTTTGCCCCTGGTAACCGAAGGCCGAGTAAGTGCAATCCACGATGGCTTCATCGAGATCGGCATCCGCATCAATGATGACCGCATTTTTGCCGCCCATCTCACAGACGACGCGCTTCAGCTCCCGTTGACCCGGCCGTGTGATTCCGGCGCTTTGCCAAATTCTAAGACCGACCTCGCGTGACCCCGTGAAGGCAATAAGATCGACATCTTTGTGATCGACGAGGTGCGCGCCCATGACCGATCCCTTGCCGGGAAGAAAGTTCAGCACGCCGGGTGGCACGCCGGCTTCTTCCAGGATTTCCATTAACATCGCGCCGCAAACGGCCGATTGCTCGGCCGGTTTCATAATGACTGTGTTGCCAGTGACCAGCGCAGCGGTGGTCATTCCGCAAAGAATTGCGAGCGGAAAATTCCATGGGGCGATGACAAAAGCGACGCCGCGCGGCCAGTAATGATAGTAACTTTCCTCGCCAGGAACGTGCTGCGTCAGGCGCGGTCGCCCGATGAGACGCATTTGCTGCGCGTAAAAACGGCAAAAGTCGATTGCCTCGCGAATGTCGCCGTCGGCTTCCGTCCAGGGTTTACCGACTTCAAAAACTTCGAGTGCGGAGAGCTCGAACCGGCGGCGGTCCATGATCGCGGCAGCGCGTTCCAGCAGCTGTGCTCGTTGTTCAAATGGAGTCCAGCGCCATTTTTCAAACGCGTCCCGCGCGGCCTTGACGGCGCGTTCCGCTTCCGCGATCCCAGCTTCGGCGACTGCGCCGACGACATCTCCTGGCGAAATCGGATTGATCGAGGCGATTGTCTTGCCCGTGAAGATCTTCTCGCCGTTGATGACGAGCGGATATTCCTTCCCGAGACGCGTGCGCATTTCGCTCAAAGCCTTGCGCATTTTGTCCTGGTGCTCCGGCTGGGCGAAGTTCGTCAGCGACGCATTTTCGTAGGTATCGCCCGGCGGGGCATCCAGCGAAGGGCGGTAAGAAGGATGTGAGTCTTTCATTGCATTTGTGGTCAGGTTATTTGCGCGCGGCAGCACGCCATTTCGGCTCTTCCGCAAAAGTTCCCGGGGGTCGCGCAATAATTCGCCCTCAGAAAGATTTTCTGCAAATTTTGCGCGTAGAAATCCTTCGTTCGAAGTGTTCTCAAGCAAGCGACGCACGAAATAGGACATTCCGGGCAACAGTTCACCGACCGGGCAATATTCGCGGACACGATAACCCATTTCGACCAGGGCCCGTTTGATTGGTCCGCCCATGCCATAAAGCAGTTGAAACTCGAAACGGCTGCGATCGATCCCGAGTTCCTCCGCAAAGGCCTGGGCGTGCGCGATGCTCCGCACATTATGCGAGCCGAAGGCAGCAGTAACGATCGATTCATTTTCGAGCAGTAAACGCGTGAGCGCTTCGAAATTCGCATCGCTCTCGGGTTTCTGGGAATAAACCGGACAATTCCAGCCGTTCTGCCGCGCCTTTATTATTTCGTGTTCCCAGTATGCGCCTTTCACCAGCCGCACCGCGAAACGCGTGCCGCGCGCGCGACCCCACTCGATCAGATCGCGCAAGTCGATTTCGGAGTCTCGCAAGTATGCTTGTATGACGATCCCCGCGTGCGGCCAATCTTTGAACTCGCTGTCGCTGAAAATTCTTTTGAAAAGCTCGAGCGTAACATTTTTGTGCTCGTAGCTTTCCATGTCGAAGTTGATAAACGCGCCGCGCTCCCGCGCATGGCGCAGAATGGGGAGGAGCTTCGGCGCGAGATGGGCAATGGCATCGTCCGGATCGGCCGGATTAATCTGCGAATAGAGCGCGGAAATTTTGATCGAAACATTTACGACCGGAAACAGCGCTGAATTTTTGCCGAACGGATCCCCCCAGCCCTGAGTCTTTTGTGCCAGGGTCTCCAGCAAATTGAGGCAGCGCGCAGCATATTCGTCGGCCTCGGCTTCACTGACAACGGCTTCCCCCAGGAGATCGACCGTAAACCCGATTCTCTCCGCGTGACGCTTGCGCAACGTCTTGACTACATCGTCCGAATTTTTTCCCGCGATGAATTGGTGCGCCATTCCGGAAACGTTCCAGCGCAGAACACGCCCGCTGAGCCATGGAGCGATGCGTGCCAGACGAATGCCGGTGTGAACAAAAGGCGCAAAGCCATCGCGCATATCGGCGAAATATTCTTCGAGGTGTTCGACGATTTCGCCGGACCGGTGGAGAGACGGAAGAACATCTACAAAACGAAACAACTGTAATTTGAAGTGCTCATCGCGCATCGAAAGCGCCATGAGCCGTTGATAAAAGCCGGCCTTGCTGAAAAGCGACTCAGGATGTTGATCAACCAACCGAAGCATGCGTCTGCCATGTTGCTCGATCTCGCTTTGGAGCGACCTCATTAGCAAAACTAGTCTGCCGCAATGCGTTCGGCAAAGGTGTTGTAGTCACGGCGCTGGGTCGTCGTGTCGCAGGGGGTGCTGGGCGGACACCTCGGCAGAGCGAGGCGGCTACAGCTACAGAGGGAAAGGTCTTCGCACTTCTGGAAATCTGCCGCCGCACACGCTCATTTCGCGGTGCGTGTTCGAAATAATAGGTGAGACTGCCGCATAATAATTTCGGGGAGCAAGTGGAGGAGATTTGCCTGGTGGATTCCGGAGGCCCAGGGCTCGGATCTGTCAGGCAATCTCTTTGCCGGCAGGCGTCGCGGCGACTATGCGAAAATCTAAGCGAAGAAGGCCCCCGCATTCTGCAAATGTTTGTGGTCGTGATTGATCGATCACGAAAACTCGCGTAGCGAACAGGGCGAAATGGATTCCGAAGCCGGGCGTTATGAGTTTGCCAGCGATAACACCGTCGCGATCTGCCCGGAGGCATGGAAGGCACTGAACGATGCCAATGCCGGCAATGCACCATCCTACGGCGAAGACCGTTGGACGGCGCGGGTATGCGATCGCATCCGCGAACTCTTCGAGACCGATTGCGATGTCTATTTCGTCTTTACCGGCACGGCCGCAAACGCGTTGTCGCTCGCCCAGCTCTGCCAATCGTTCCAGAGCGTGATCTGCCATGAATATTCCCATATTCAGACCGACGAATGTGGCGCGCCGGAATTTTTTACGAAAGGGTCGAAGCTGCTTCTGATTGGCGGATCCGTTGACGCGCCAGAGCGAGGCCGTCCCCTGGCGGACAAGATCGACATCCGACAGGCAGAGGCAGTAGTGGCACGGCAGGCCGATCTGCACTCGCACAAGCCGGGCGCGATCAGCATTTCCCAGGCGACAGAGTTTGGAACCGTTTACACGCACGACGAGATCGCGGCGATCGCCGAGTTTGCGGATGCCCACAACATGTTTGTCCACATGGACGGCGCGCGCTTTGCCAACGCCATCGCATCGCTTCATTGCGCGCCCAAAACAATCACGTCGGAAGTTGGGGTTGATGTTCTTTCCTTTGGCGGGACAAAAAACGGCGCGGCCGCTGGAGAGCTGGTGATTTTTTTTCAGAAGCAACTTTCAAACGAGTTCGATTATCGATTGAAACAGGCGGGGCAGCTCGGGTCAAAAATGCGTTTTCTGGCCGCGCCGTGGCTTGGTCTTCTAACAGATGACGTCTGGCTGCGGAACGCCCGGCATGCCAACCGCGCCGCGCGCCATCTTGCGGACCGCCTGCGAACCGAGGCAAACATCGAAATTGTCTTCCCCGTGGATGCAAATGCGGTTTTTGTCCGGATGAATGAGCAATTAGTGAGGGATCTCCAATCCCGGGGCTGGCATTTTTACAAGTTCCTCGGGCCCGATATTTACCGTTTGATGTGTTCGTGGTCGACAACCGAAGCGGCCATCTCCGATTTCATCGCCGATATTATTGCGATAAATCATTGAACGGACAGGGATGGCGACACATCTGTATGGGAGGTAAAATGAATGCGTTTGCGCGGGCTTTGATCTTTGCGGCCGTTTTGCTTGGTGGATGTCGAGCCACCCGCGACGTCGCGGTCACTTCGTATCATGTGACTCGCGATGTGGCGGTTGGTTCCTATCGCGTTGCTACTGCGCCGGTGCACTACGCTTTGCGGCGAAGCCGGGGCGATGCATCAACCACGGACACCACGGCAACAGAGACAATTGAATCCGACGTTACCCAGCCCGGCCGCCCGGTGGCGGAATCAGAAGTGGCTTCGACGCCGCAACAGCAACCGCGGATCGAAAGTGACAGAGTCTCAAGTCCACGGTCAACTGCTGCTCCGCGCGTAACTCGCAAGGAGACAACAACGCAGTCAAAAACAAAACCGTCCTCTTCGGCGCACGCTTCCTCTGCGCAACCCGAATTTCCAACCGCCGAATTGGTGCCTGGCAAACCCGGCTACGTGGTTAGCCCGTTCGATTCGAGTGGCAGATATGTCGATGTAACCGGTTACACATCTGGCAGCAAAGTAAAAGATCCCTGGACGAATAAGATCTTCATCGTTCCGTAGTCTGGTTGATCTGCTAGCGCCGGATGAATGCATTCGTAACGGAGATTCCGGTTTCATGGTAAAAAGTCTTGACTCTGGTGCGGCCCTTATCTAAATCCCCGATGTTTTCACCGAAACGCTTCGAAATGACGAGAATCGTGTGTCACCAAGCACGCTTCAAATTTGCGGTTGTTTTTATAGTTGCCGCCACCGCGTTCGTAACGAGGGATGTCTCGGGGTATGCGCTCGAGGGCCCAAAATGGTTAAGTAGCCCAGTGATGCAGCTGTCGCTTGGCAATGCGGGTCACGTCCTCATTGACGGAAATACTTCTTGGAATTATGCGGCAGCGCCGGCGCTTGCCATGTGGAATCAGATAATTGCACGCATTCAGCTCGGCAGAGTGCTTAACTCCACTGTGCAGTCTGCCCAGCAAGATGGCTTCAACTCGATGGCCTTTTCGAGCACGGTTTTCGGACAGAATTTTGGTCCAAACACCTACGCCGTCACCACCTACTGGTATTCTGGAACAGCCATAGCGGAAGCGGATATCTTATTCAATAATGCCAAACCCTGGGATTCCTATCGCGGTGCGCTTCGTTTTGGAGCAAATGGATTGATAGGCGATATTCAGCGTGTCGCCCTTCACGAGCTTGGGCACGCCATCGGTCTTGACCATCCTGACGACGTCGGGCAGAACGTGGCTGCGATCATGAACTCACTGATCAGCGATCGCTACACCCTCGCGCCTGATGATATCGCCGGTGCACAGTCCCTATATGGGGCTCGGATTACGGGCACTGCGAGCAACATCCTCTGGCAAAATAGCTCCACGGGAGCGCGTCAAATATGGGTGATGAACGGCACCGTCCACGCAGCGACGGCGAATCTTGGAACTCTCTCCACTCAGTGGAATATTGTAGCCTCGGCTGATTTTAGCGGCGATGGCAAGGTGGATATTGTCTGGGAAAATAGTTCCACGGGTCAGTGCGTTGTGTGGTTCATGAACGGGACTACTTTTATTAGCGCTGCCAACTTAGCCACTGTTCCGCATCCTTGGGAAATTGCCACGGCTGCCGATTTCAACGGCAATGGGAGGGCAGACCTTCTTTTAGAAAACATGACCACTGGTCAGCGCGTGATCTGGTTCATGAACGGCACCACTCGTACGAGCTCTTGGAGCTTGGGCCTGGTTGGGACGGCGTGGAAAATTACGGGCAGTGGTGATTTCAACGGCGATGGCAAAGCAGATATTCTTTGGCAGAATAACGCTGCGGGACAGCGCGCCATCTGGCTGATGAACGGTACTCAGTACGTCGGAAGCGCCAGTCTGGGGGCTGTTCCAATTCAATGGAACATGGTCGGAACTGGCGAATTTAACGGGGATGGCAAACGTGACATTCTTTGGCAGAACAACACCACCGGCCAGCGTACCATCTGGCTGATGAACGGTACCACCCTGATCGGCAATGTCAGCCTGGGGAATATCCCAACTCAATGGAACATCAGAAATTATTGACATCATGGTGAATAAGTTTCGGTATTTCTTTCTCGTCGCATGCACGCTGTTTGGTCTGAGCGCTGCGCGGGGAACTACCGTGGTGGCACCGACTTTTGACGAGCTGGTGATCCAGGCTGAAGTGATTTTCCAAGGCACTGTGACCGATGTTCGCTCGGAGTGGGCTGGTGCAGGAGCGGAGCGTCACATCGTGAGCTTCGTCACTTTTCGAGTCGAAGAGAGATTTAAGGGGAACGTGGGCGCAACGTACTCCATACGGCTTCTGGGAGGCACGGTGGGCGGAGACACCATGGTGGTAACCGATGCGCCGAAATTCAACGTGGGTGAGCGCGACATCCTGTTTGTCGAGAACAACGGCAGCCAGTTTGTTCCTCTGGTCGGGGTTAGCCATGGCCGGTTCCGTGTCGATCGCGAGCAGGTCACCGGTCGCGACGTTGTGATGACCAACGAACGCGCGCCGCTCAGCGATGTTTCTCAGCTTGGCCGGAACGAGCGGGCAGCTACTTCTGGCAGGCCCGTTTCAATCGATGAATTTAAAGGCGCCATCCGGACGAAGCTCGCAAATCCATAGCGCACGTTAAGACTGTCCTCTTGCTCCAAGACGTCTGCGACCTCAAACCGGCCAGTCGGTCAATGCTGGGCGAGAAACCGAATGAATCCGGTAGGGGAAGCTGTCAGTTTCCCCTACAGAGCTACAGAGCGGCCATAAAACTACCTGTACGAAACGGCTCGCCGTTGCCGGGCGCGTATGCTGGTGTTACGTAGCCGTATGGGATCGGCGTTTGCTCTCCTCTTTAGGTCCGCGGTCTGTTTGTCGATCTTCGCTCTTGGCCCGCTGGCCCGGAGCCAGACCTACGAGGGAAAGCAACTCGTCAAAGCAGAACTCCTGGCGGATACAAACGCAGTTGTTCCCGGAAAACCTTTTACGGCCGGTTTGCTGCTTCGAATGGCTCCCGGCTGGCATACTTATTGGAAATTTCCAGGCGACGCCGGAATTCCTACCGAGGTGAAATGGAAGCTGCCGCCGGGATGGAAAGTCGGCGAAATCCAGTGGCCAATTCCGCTTAAACTGAGCGAACCCGGTGATATCCAGATTTACGGTTATCACGATGAAGTCCTGCTCATGCAGGAGATTACGCCGCCGGCGTCGATCAGCGATTCCAGTATAACGCTTGCCGCGGATGCAAATTGGCTCGTTTGCGAGAAAATCTGCATCCCGGGAAACGCGAGCGTTCAGGTTGCGCTGCCGGTTTCGTCAGAGCGCGCGCCGGCAAATTCGGAACTTTTCGCGCGTTTTCATCGCCTCCTGCCGCAAGATATGCCCGGCTCGGAGACGGCGAGCACAAATTGGCGTCGAGCGGGCGCAGATCTTTTCCTCACGGTAACGGGCGAAACATTGGCGAATCATCCTGTCGCGGATTTCTTTCCGTTACCGGAAGGCGAGATTGTCGTGGGCCATCCCAAGGTCGAATCCCGAAGTGGAAGCGAAGTCACCTTTCGCATTCCGATTGAAGCTGGCGACCCACCCTCCATCAACGGCCTCGTCGTGTTTGGCCAGCGTGAAAATGACGCCGATCGGGCCTCTTGGCGTGTCACTGGGACCCCGATGGCGTCAGCCACTCGTTCGCCTGCAGCGAGCGGCGTTCTTACGTTTCTCTTCTTCGGGTTCCTCGGCGGAATCATTTTGAATCTAATGCCGTGTGTGCTGCCGGTTATCTCGCTCAAAATTTTCGGATTCGTTCAGCACGCCGGGCAAAGCCGGCAAAAAATCTTGCGCAGCGGGATTGCTTTTGCCGGGGGCATTTTTACCTGGTTCGTTGGTCTGGCGCTGCTATTGATCGGGCTGAAAGCCGCCGGTCGTGACATAACCTGGGGCGGTTTCCAGTTTACAAACCCGTATTTCGTACTCGCTTTGAGCGTCGTAGTCCTTGTCTTTGCGCTCGATTTGTTCGGTGTTTTCGAAATCGCGCTGCCGCAACGCCTCACGCGCGGATTGCTCGGCTGGAGCGGGCTCGAAGGCGACGTGGGTTCGTTTGTGCAGGGACTTTTTGCCACGATTCTCGCAACGCCATGCACTGCGCCTTTTTTAGGAACCGCGCTCGGCTTCGCCTTTACCCAACCCCCGCTCATCATATTGTCGATGTTCGTTGCGATTGCCGCCGGGATGAGCGCGCCGTATTTGGCGCTCTGCGCACATCCGGCCTGGCTTCGCTTCCTGCCCAAGCCGGGTCCGTGGATGGTGCACGTAAAGCAATTCATGGGATTTCTGCTCCTGGCCACGTTGCTGTTTCTCCTTTACGTGCTCGGTGCACAACGCGGTCTCGAAGGGGCGATCTGGGCCAGCTGCTTTCTGCTGATTATCGGAGTCGCCTGCTGGATGAAAGGCGCATTCATCGTTCCCACCGCAACGCCGCGGAAAAGAGTGGTCGTCCTTGTCCTCATGCTCATGCTCGTGCTCGCGAGTGGCGTTTATTTCATCGGTGAGAAATTTCGCGCTGCGACAATTGCTTCGGCCAATTCCCAGCTCCGAGGCGACTGGCAGGCATTCACGCCCGAGCGGTTGCAGGCTGAACTGGAGCAAGGTCACAAGGTCTTTGTCGATTTCACGGCTGCATGGTGTCTCAC
>JBKOWV010000096.1:0-14454 GCA_046724585.1 Verrucomicrobiota bacterium | reverse complement strand
CGTTTTCCAGAATAAACTCGATGGGAACTAAATTATACGTAGGCAATCTTTCCTTCAACACGACGGAAAACGAACTGCAGGAACTTTTTTCACAGGCTGGCGCCGTGCAGGAAGTTACTCTCATGCAAGATAAATTCACCGGCAAGTCGCGTGGCTTTGCTTTTGTCACGATGGGCTCTGAGCAGGACGCTCAAAATGCCATTTCCAAATTCAACGGCCAAACCGTTGAAGGCCGGGCCCTGACCGTGAATGAGGCCCGTCCGCGGGAGCCGCGGCCACCGGGTGGTGGCGGACGCGGTTACGGCGGAGGAGGCTATGGTGGAGGCGGGGGCTATGGCCGCCGCGAGGGTGGCCAGCGAAGAGGCCATTAACTCCGAAGCATTCGCGAGTTAAAAGTCGCGGAAAGCCCATCCAGAGTGGAATTGGGCAGGGCTGGATTCGAACCAGCGAAGGCGTAAAGCCAGCAGATTTACAGTCTGCCCCGTTTGGCCACTTCGGTACCTACCCGGCGGTGCGAGTGTTGATATAGGCTCACGGCCGACGCGCCGCAAGTGATTTGGCCGCTTCGATTCATCGACCGGCGTAGAGTTCTCTATTCGAAGAACTCCGCAATCGCGCCGATCACATATCGCTGCGCTTCACGGGAAATCTCCGGATAAATGGGTAGTGCGAGCGTCTCGCGCGCGGCCCGTTCGGTCTCGGGAAAATCGCCTTTCTTGTAACCGAGATAGGCAAAACATTCCTGCTCATGCAACCCGAGGGGGTAATAGATCGCTGTGTCGATCTCGCGCGTGGCGAGATGCTGGCGCAAAGCATCGCGCATTGGGGTGCGAATAACGTATTGATGATAGATATGGTGGTTCGTCAACCCGCGATCGCGATAAGGTTCGGCCGGCAGGACAATTTTTTCCGTCAATCCAAGGCGCGCGCATTCAGCACGGTAAAAATCCGCCGCCGCACGTCGTGCCGCCGACCAACTTTCCAAGTGTGGCAATTTGACGGCGAGAATTGCTGCCTGGATTTCGTCCAGGCGAAAATTACCGCCGATGGCACGGTGATAATAGCGTGGCTCCATTCCGTGCTCTCTGAAAATGCGCAATTGCCTCGCTAGTTCGTCATCGCGGCATAGGATCATTCCGGCATCGCCAGCAGCCCCGAGGTTTTTGGATGGATAGAAGCTGAAAAACCCCGCGTCTCCCATCGCTCCTGCTCTTGCTGTTTTCCCGGCAAACGGATATTCCGTGCCGATTGCCTGCGCCGCGTCTTCGATTACATCAAGCTGGTAATGCTCGGAGATTTGATGGATCGCCTCCATCTCGCAGCACAAACCAAACAAATGGACTGGAACAATAGCGCGGACTTTTTCCCCGCTTTTTGTTTCCAACTCACCGCTGGCATGTCTTCGGCAAGTTTTCTCGAGAGATTCCTGAATTGCGGATGGACGGATGTTGTAGGTGATCGGATCGATATCGACAAAAAGCGGCTTTGCGCCAACCCGCGCGATGCATCCGCCGGTGGCAAAAAATGTGTACGGCGTTGTCACGACGGCATCGCCGCGCCCGATTCCAAGCGCCATCAAAATGGCCAGGAACGCATCGGTCCCCGATGAAACCCCAATAGCGTGGGGAGCCTTGCAATAGGCGCAAATGGATTTCTCGAACGCCTCACTCTTCGGTCCAAGGATAAATCGGTGACTTGTCAGAACGTCCT
Source organism: Verrucomicrobiota bacterium (assembly GCA_046724585.1). Taxonomy (GTDB): domain Bacteria; phylum Verrucomicrobiota; class Verrucomicrobiia; order Chthoniobacterales; family UBA10450; genus Udaeobacter. The sequence continues at coordinate 12,744 of JBKOWV010000096.1, read as the reverse complement.
CGATGGCATCGCGGATCGGCCCGGCGAGGGCGCGATATTGTTCGCTAAGATCGAGCAGCGGCACGCGCATGGCGCCAAAGCATGGCAGTTTCGCTCCGCGGTTCAAGCATCGGAACGTAGGTTTGTAGCCTGTGCGGAAAGCGCCTAAAGCTTTCTGGACAGATACGCGTGTGTGGGGCGATCCTTCCTATTGATCGGACGAGTTGACTACGCTAGCCTGCCGTTAATGGCCTTATTACGCGGGCTTTTCTGGCTTGTTCTATTCGTCGTTCTCGCTTTTTCCTTTGTCGTTCTGTTTGAGTACGGGCCGCATAACTTCGCGAGCGGCTTTCAAAAGGAATTTGCCCGCGTGAAAACGTTTGTCGTCAAGCAGGCAGAGAAAATACAGAAGCCCAGGAAACACCACTGATTTTTACTCGACGAATTCCACTTCGATTGGAGCGTCGATGTAGCCTTCGTCGCGAGCGTCGCCCAGGAATTTGCGAATGGCCGCGCGTCCAATCTCACAGTAATCGCGAGTAAATTCGTTCACATACATCCCGATGAATTTGCTGGCGAGGCCTGCATTCATACCGCGCGCATACGGAAGAGAATGACGCACGGCCTCATCCCGATGCGCCAGGCCGAACTCGATGCTTTCGCGGACAATTTCGACCAAATCGCGCTGTATTGGGTACGGAATGTCCTTGCGCAGCACATTGCCACCAAGCGGAAGCGGCAGGTCCGTTTCGCGTTTCCACCATTCGCCAAGATCGATCACTTTTTCAAAGCCCGAACTCTCGTAGGTGAGCTGGCCTTCGTGAATGATCAGACCCGCATCGGCGCGTCCGGTTTTTACTGCCTCAAAGATTTGATCGAACGGGACAACGACGTAATCAAACTCTCCGGCAAAAAGTTGCAGCGCAAGAAACGCACTCGTCATCTTGCCCGGCACAGCGATTTTCCTGCCGGCTAAAAATTCTTGCGCCGCCGGTTCGTCGAACGCAGGGGTCTCGTTGGACGTTGGGCGTTGAACGTTGAGAGTTGAACGTTTTTGGATAACGATCGGCCCGTATCCATCCCCCATGCTGGCCCCGCACGGCAGCAGCGCGTACTTGTCCGCGACATGCGCGTAAGCGTGGATTGAGATGGCGGAGATATGCAGCTCGCCCCGGAGCGCGCGTTCGTTCAGCGTTTGGATATCCTCCAGCCGATGTTCGAAGCGATAGCCGCGGAGATCAATTTTGTTTTCCGCCATCGCATAAAACATGAACGCGTCGTCCGGATCAGGTGAATGACCCAACGTGAAAACACCGTGCTCCCCCGCCATGGCCGGACGCTATCCGCTTCACCCGTTAACGCAATGAGGTGAAATTGCTCGTCGCCTGTAACTGTCACGATTTCGTCACCCAAACTTTACGATTCGTAACCTGACGTGCGCCGCGCCGCGGATTATGAGTGTCCAACTATGAGCGTGATTACAGTGAAAAGAGTGATCCAACGGACACCGAAACAAACATCGAGAATACGCCGGTCGTTCGGCGAATTCGCGCGCCACTACTTTGCGCATGAGAGCAGATGGCACTTTGCGGTGGAAACATTGCTATTTGCCATTCTTCTGGCGATCTCAGCCTGGCCAATTTTCGCCGCCATGAACGCGGTCATTGACCTTCTACAGCGCACTCCGAGCTAAAATGATTCGGGACTACGTGATCGCCACAGCATCATCGATCCCGGCAAGCAGAACGCGAGCGAAACCAAGAGTTGCGGTTTGCGTTAGCTGCGCGCTTCCGGTAGCCTCACGCGCATGGCGAGGTCCGGTCTCGGGAAAGGTCTTGGCGCACTGATTGGCACTCCAACAGCCCCGGTACGAGCGGATGCTGTCGAGTCGGGCGAACGAGTTCACCAGATTAATCTCGCAAATATTGTCCCGAGCGAGTTGCAGCCACGCAAAGATTTTGCGCGGGAAGCATTGCAGGAATTGGTCGATTCAATTCGGCAACACGGCATCATTCAACCGCTCATCGTCCGGCCCGCCGCAGGGAGTGTCGCCGCCACCACCGGACAGGTCGGTCCACGATTTGAACTGATCGCGGGTGAACGCCGTTGGCGCGCTGCCCAGGAAGCTGGCCTGACTCAAGCGCCGGTAATTATTCGGAGCGCGGGTGACATGGAAGTCCTCGAATTGTCCTTGATAGAAAACTTGCAGCGGGCCGACCTGAACCCGATCGAGGAGGCGCAGGGCTACGCCAGATTAGCCAGTGAATTTCGAATGCGACAGGAAGATATCGCACTAAAGGTGGGGCGCAGCCGGGCGGCAGTGGCCAATGCGATGCGCCTGCTGGATTTGCATCCACAAGTGCAAATCTGGCTCGCTCAGGATTTGCTTTCGGTCGGTCACGCGAAGGTCTTGCTCGCGTTAAAGGCGCCGGAGGAACAACTCTTGGCCGCGGAAACGGTGTTGCGCCGCAATGCCACGGTTCGTTCCACAGAGCGGCTGGTGGCGCGTCAGCTCGGAATCGGCCGTTCCCGGCGAAGGTCTCGACGCGCCGGGGCCGAACAAGCGGTTAGCTCCGCGGCAATCGAGGATTTACAAAATCGGTTGCAAGAGCATCTCGCGACGCACGTCACCGTTCACCATGGAGAGAAGCGCGGGCGGATCGAGATCGAATATTATGGAAACGACGATCTTCAACGGATCGTTACGGCTCTCGGTCTGATGTCGAGAGAAAGCTGACTTTGGCTCGCTCAGAGCCATTAAAGCGTTAATCGCTAAATCGAAACGCGGCTTGCGGTTACTTCTTGATAAAGCTGATGTCTCCGCTGCGTTCCACGGTTGCGAGCCGAATCTTGGAAAGGTCGTCTGTGTGGGCGTGGAGGCGCATATCCTCTTCCAGATCATGCTTTGAGACGTGGTTGCTTCGCATCATGCGAAGATCGCACTCGCCATTGCGGACGATGGTATCGGGCGAGCCTTTAACCAAAATTCCGAACCGATGTGAGCGGTATGCCAGGTGGGCAAAGAGCCGATGAAGGAATACCAGAACAACGCCTCCGCCGATTGTGGCAAGAAAAGGCGCCGAACCATTGATGGCGCGTGAAAGCACCGCAGCGAGAATGACGAGCAGAATTGCATCAAACGGGGTTTTGTGTGTGAGCGAGCGTTTATGGCCGAATCGGACCATCATCAACGTCGCAAGGAAGATGATGATCCCGCGCAAGGAAATTTGAACGAACGTCAAATCTCGCGGTTCCACGCCCAAACCGAGCAATACCTCAAAAGAGTTCCAAAATGCATTCATGGAACAAGAGTGTATCGCTGGAAAAAACTTTGTCGCGCGCATACCGATCTTGAGAAGGCAGGCCACCGAAATACACAGACCTCATCCGTCTTATGAGATCCAAGGGTTTGCCGCTCTTGCACGAGGAACTTTCGCATGGCATAAGACCACGCTCGACCGGTTTAAGCCGACCAGAGAACATCGAATTATGCCGACAGCCCTACCTCCTTCCCGCGATGCGGCGCTTGAAACGCGTGTGTTTTGGGAGCGATTCAAATACCAGATTATCGCTGCCCTACTTGTCCTCCTGATTGGCCTTGCCGGTTTCACAGGTTATCGGTTTTATTCTGATCGCCGAGCTGCAACAGCATCGGCGTTGTTAGCCAGCGCAAAGGGCGCGCAAGACTACGAACAGTTGATTGCGCGTTACCCGGATACTCCCGCGGGTGCCGATGCTCATCTTCTGCTCGCCGAAGCTCAGCGACGTGAAAGAAAGTTCGCAGAGGCGAATGCGACCCTTCAGGCGTTTATCACCAGGAACCCAAATCACGAATTGGCGAGCACGGCGCGAATGGCGATGGCAGCCAATTTGGAATCGATGGGAAAAAGCGACGAAGCCCTCTCGATCTACCAACAGATCGCATCAAGCTATCCAAACAGCTTCAATGCTCCGCTGGCGCTGCTTTCGCAAGTCTACCTTTTGAAAGCTAAAAACCGACCTGACGAAGCGCGCCGCATTTGCGAGACCATTCTGACGCAATACCGGACGAGCTTTTGGGCCAGCGAGGCGTTTCAGGAATTGCGCTTATTGAAACCGAGCGCGCCTTCGGAGCCGGCAGCGGCAGCAACGATCCCGCCGCTGTTGGCGCGCCCACCGATGGCAGCACCGCCCCCTGCGCCGAATACTCCGCAGGCTGCACCGTCGCCAAGTCCAAAAAGCCCGAGATAAATACTCTCGTGTTCAGGTCACATGCGCCACGTATGACCGATTAACGCTTCGAGAACTGGAAACGCTTCCGCGCACCGGGCTGTCCGGATTTTTTTCGCTCTTTCATACGCGGATCCCGGCGGAGCAGACCCTCGGTCTTCAACGCGCCGCGCAAATTGCCATCCACCTGAAGAAGGGCGCGCGCAATGGCGAGTTGGACCGCGCCGGCCTGTCCGGTCGCGCCACCGCCGCTGGCGTTGACCGAAAGATCGTAGGCATTCACGGCCTTTGCAGTTTGAAGCGGTTGCAGCACGACGTTCTGCAACGGCACGGTCGGAAAGTAATCTTCAAAGCTTCGGCCGTTGACGTCGATCTTGCCACTGCCCGGCGCCATCCGCACCCTGGCAACCGACGTCTTGCGGCGACCTGTGGCAGTGAATTCCTGGGCTTCCGGCATAAGATTCCTTTCAGGCTAATTTGACCACGTGTGGCTGCTGCGCGGCATGGGGATGAGAATCCCCCCGATAAACTTTAAGTTTCCGATAAATTGCGCGACCCAGGCGGTTGTGCGGAATCATTCCACGCACGGCGCGCTCGATCAATAATTCTGGATGCCGAACGCGGCGATCCCCGACATTCTCGGATTTATGACCACCCACGTATCCTGAAAAACTCATATAGCTTTTCTGGTCCTCTTTTTTTCCAGTCAATCGCACTTTCTCCGCATTGATCACGACCACGAAATCCCCCGTATCGACATGCGGCGTGAAGATCGTCTTCTCTTTGCCGCGCAGTAAGTTGGCGGCCTTGACCGCGACCTGGCCCAAAACCTGGTCCTTGGCGTCGATCACCCACCACTTACGCGGGACTTCGCTGGCTTTCGCAGAAAAGGTTTTCATAGGGCGGAAAAGGCACGAAAACTACCGGCGGCGCCAGAAAGTGTCAAATTTCCGCGCTGGACAATTGGCATAAAATCCCAGTTGGCGGCCGACACAGCCGCCCTAGAGTAGGGCGTTTCTGTGAAACGCCTCGCCCAGTGAATACCTCCACCACAAAAACCGGGATCACGCCGCGGCGCGACGAAGACTTTCCCGAATGGTATCAGCAGGTGATCCGCGCGGCGGAGCTGGCCGAGCCCTCGGACGTGCGCGGTTGCATGGTGATCCGTCCCTGGGGCTACGGCATTTGGGAGAATATGCAGCGGCAGCTTGATGCGATGTTTCGGGCGACCGGACATCGCAACGCATATTTTCCACTTTTTATTCCGCTTAGTTTCTTCGCCAAGGAAGCGGAACATGTCGAAGGCTTCGCCAAAGAATGCGCCGTGGTCACCCACACCCGCCTGGAAACGGATGCAGAGGGAAAATTGCGGCCCGCGAGCGCGTTGACCGAGCCGCTCGTGGTCCGGCCTACGTCGGAAACGATTATCGGCGCCAGCTACGCGAAATGGGTGCAATCGTACCGCGACCTGCCTATCCTCATTAATCAATGGGCGAATGTTGTCCGCTGGGAGATGCGGCCGCGTCTGTTTCTGCGCACGACCGAATTTCTCTGGCAGGAAGGGCACACCGTCCATGAGAGCGCAGCCGAGGCGCGTGCCGAGGCGAACTTAATTCTCGAGCTTTACGAGCGGTTCGTGCGCGACCATCTCGCGATTCCGGTTTTCACCGGCGAAAAATCGGAGAGTGAACGTTTCCCCGGCGCGGTGCAGACGCTATCCATCGAAGCGATGGTGCAGGACCGGAAGGCGATCCAAGCTGGCACCTCGCATTTTCTCGGCCAGAATTTTGCGCGAGCCAGCGGCATCCAATTTCAGAACCGCGACGGCAAACAGGAGTTCGGCTGGACGACGAGCTGGGGCATGACTACGCGACTCGTCGGTACGGTGGTGATGATGCACGGCGATGACGATGGCGCCGTCTTGCCGCCGCGCATCGCACCAACGCAGATCGTGATTTTGCCAATTACGCCCAAGGAAGAAACGCGGGCCGCGGTGCTCGAAGCTTGTGATGAACTCGCGAGAGAGTTGCGGGAGAGGCGGTGTTTTGATCTTCCGATCGAAGTGGAGGTCGATCGGCGCGATCTTGGTGGCGGTGTCAAGAATTGGGAGTGGATCAAGAAAGGCGTGCCACTACGCCTCAGTATCGGGCCACGCGACCTCGAAAAAAAATCACTCGAAGTCAGCTGCCGCGATAAGCCGGTTAAGACCAAGGAATCGATGCCATTGGAAGAGTTCGTAGCACGCGCGCCGGAATTTCTCATGTCTATTCAGAACACGCTGTATGAGCGGGCGAAGAAATTCCGTGATGAGAACACGCGCATTATCGATTCGAAAAAAGAGTTCTACGATTTCTTTACTCCGAAAAATTCGGCCAAACCGGAAATCCACGGCGGCTTCGCCCTCGCCTACTGGAACGGTTCGCGCGAAATCGAGGAACAAATCAAGGATGACCTCAAAGTGACCATTCGCGTCATTCCGCTCGATCAATCAGCCGAGCCTGGTCGCTGCATTTTTACCGGAGAACCAGGCGCGCGGCGCGTCCTCTGGGCAAAGTCGTACTAGGCTTCATCCTCTGTAGCGGCTGTCTGACTGCGACGCTGGAGCCCGCCGAAGTCGGCTAACCGCCACAAACTTCCTCGTCAACATTGGCGACGCTCGCAGAGCCTCGCGACAGTGCGATCGACGGTGGCTCGGAAACCGCCGGTCCTTGGCTATTGACGGCGCACTGCACTCCTGTTTATTCCCGCAGTCGCTGTGGAATTGAAGCTTTACAGTCGCGAATGGTGCTCGTGGTGCATTGACGCGAAGGAGTATCTCACCGAGAAAGGGTACCGCTTCAATCTCATTGATGTCGGCCGAGATCGACAAGCATACGCGGAGATGAAAGAGCTTTCCGACCAGACTTATGTTCCGACTTTTGTGGCGGGCGACAGGGTGCTGGCCAATTTCGACACCGATCAGCTCGAGAAATTTCTGAACGAGCATCAGATCAATCCCTAATGCTTTTTGGCCTTTTCCTGACGCTTGGCGTGGCGGTGCTCAGCATCGCCTTGCGCAGTTTTCAAAATTCGTATTCGCAGAAGGCGGGCGCGCTCGGAATTCTCGTCGCCACTTTCCTCGCCATTTACTTTTTTACCGGCAGCTGGGTGTTGGGTATTGCCGCGGCGGTGAGCTGGCTTTTTTTGCCGTGGCTGGAAATTCTTACCCGAATTCGCGCCCTTCGGCTGCCGAAGGAAAAACAACTCCGGCCAAAAAGTCCGCCCTCTTCGGATACTTTCCCTGCGTTAAGGGAGATCACGCTTGAAATCGAGGACGAAGGGTTCGTGCATGTGGGTGACGCCGGGTGGGACTGGGAGGATTACCGCCAGTTTTTCCGCTTGTTTTACAAGGAGGAGGACCGAACCCAGGCCGCCATCTGCCTGAACGAACAGCATGATCTCTCGTTTTATTATCTGCGAGTCTCGTCGCGGGCAAAGGACGGCACCATTTGGACGACGTGGAATTATCCGCTTTCCTACGGTTTAAAGCTTACTCCCCGGTTCCGCATCAATCGTCAGCGGCCCGATCAATCATTCTGGCAGCTGCAGCAAAGCCATCGCGATTTTCTGCGCCGGAACGGCGTGCGTGCGGACATGATCGATGCGTTGGATGAAGAGCGAATTCAAACGGAAATAGAAAACGATCTGCGCGATCAAATCGCGCACAACATCGATAAGGGCGTGCTGAAGCAAACTGCGACAGGCGACGTAAAATATTCCTGGCGCGGCATGATTTACCTTTGGTGTCAGTTTCTGGTCGACTTAGTACGGTTGTAAAGCACAAGCAAAGTCGATTGAACTGTGGGACAAGGTAATTCTGGATTTACTTCAACGTGTAGGGAGTGTCATCTCCGTGGAGTTTCCGCTGTTCTCGTGCGGCTTCTCTCCATGTCCAGACTTCAATCTTGATGCGAGCGATCAACCAACGAATGCCTCGCTGACTCTGCCACTCGTGCGCCCTTTGTGCCAATAGGCGCAAGAGAATTCTGTCGTGTTCCTTAACAGCTCGGATGGGATTTCGTATAGGGCCAGATGCAATAATCTGCATGATGCGTGATGATCTAAAATCGTAATACACAGAAACCTTTCTGCCTATTTTTGCCGCTACACCTTCATAATCTCAGCCTCTTTGTGCTTGAGATGATCATCGACGGATTTGACGAAACGATCGGTCAGCTTTTGCACTTCGGCTTCCAAATCGTGCAATCCATCTTCGCTCAATTCACCTGCGGCTTTGAGTTTCTTTGCTTCGTCGAGCGCCGTGCGCCGGTTGCTCCGAACGCGGACGCGCGCTTCCTCCGCCATTTTGCCGAGCGAACGCACGAGATCCTTGCGGCGCTCTTCCGATAATTCCGGAATCGGCAGCCTGATAATCTTTCCGTCAACCGCGGGCATGATGCCGATCTTCGATTCCTTAAGGGCCCTCTCGATATCCGGCACTGTGCCCGCATCGAATGGCTGGACAACGAGCAAACGCGGCTCCGGAGTTGTGATTAGGGCGAGTTGCTTCAGCTTCATGGTCGATCCGTAGGCCTGCACATCGACGTTCTCTACCAGTCCAGGCGACGCTTTGCCGGTGCGCACGGCGGCAAATTCGTGGATCATATAGTCGACGCTTTTTTCCATCGACATTTCAGCCTCCAGAAGAATGTCGTCTCGGCTCATGCTGCTGAAGTTTTACTTCGGTTCCGGTTCATCGCAAACGAGGGTCCCGACTTTTCGCCCGAGAACAGCGTCGCGGATATTGCTGGGCTTGTTCATATCGAAAATCACGATCGGGATCTTGTTGTCCATGCAAAGGCTGAACGCGGTCGAATCCATGATCTGCAATCGTTTTGTGAGCGCTTCAGTGTATGTGAGGCGATCATATAATCGCGCGTCTGGATGAGTGTTCGGATCTCGATCATATACGCCGGCCACTTTAGTGGCTTTTAGGATCACATCGGCGCGAATCTCGCTCGCGCGGAGCGCGGCGGTGGTGTCGGTTGAAAAATAGGGATTACCTGTGCCGGCGGCGAAAATAACAACGCGACCCAGCTCAAGATGCCGGATGGCGCGGCCCAAAATGAAGGGCTCGGCCACATTTTTCATTTCGATAGCCGTCTGCACACGGGTTTCAACCCCCATCTGAGCGAGCGTGCTGCGTAACGCCAGCGCGTTGATCACGGTGGCGAGCATGCCCATGTAATCGGCCGTGGTGCGATCCATGCCGCGATGCGACGCAGAGACGCCGCGCCAGATATTTCCCCCGCCAATTACGATCGACACCTGGACACCGAGATCGCGAACATCCCTTATCCGTCCGGCGATTTCACGCACGACGCCCAGCGAAATATTCTCGCGTCCACCGCGCTCCTGGAGCGCTTCGCCGCTCAGCTTGAGCACAATGCGTTTATAAGCTGGGGCTTCCGGTTGCATGGCAGAGCAAATTAAAACAGAAGGGGGGGTTGTTTGGAAAGCAAAATGCTGCTCCCGGAATCAATCTGCCGTGTGCAAAATCGACGCGTGCCCCCGCACAAACTCCGCAGCGTCCATCCGCCGCTTTCCTTCCAGTTGCACTTCGCCCAATGAAAGCGCGCCTTTTCCGGCGGCAATAACAAGCTCTTTTTCGCGGCGCAAAATTTCTCCTGGCACTCCGTTAAGATTGACAATCGCGGCCGAAAAGATTTTCAACTTTCGTACCCCATGTGAGGCGATCTCAGTAAACGCACCCGGCCATGGATTGAACGCGCGAATTTTGCGCTCGATTATTTCGGCGGGCTGCGTCCAGTCGATTTCGCCGTTGTCCCGAGTTAATTTCGGCGCGTAAGTAGCGAGCGTATTGTCCTGCGGAATCCGCGGGGCGTTGCCGTTCGCAAGCATTTGCAAGGCCTCCAGCAACGCGTCGGGTGCAATCTGCGCCAATCGGTCATGCAATGAGCCGCCCGTATCAGTCGGCAAGATGTCAATTCCGCGCTGCAACAGGATGTCGCCAGTGTCGAGCCCTTCAGCCATGTACATCACGGTAATGCCCGTTTGGGAATCGCCCGCGGCGATCGCCGCTTGGATCGGCGCGGCTCCGCGCCAACGCGGCAGAAGGGACGCATGCAAATTCAGACAAGCGGTGCGCGGAATTTCGAGCACTTCACGCGGCAGGATTTGTCCGTAAGCCACCACAACAATCACATCCGGTTGCAGCGCGCGCATGTCTTCGATTGCTTGTCGATCTTTGATCCGGACCGGTTGCAAGATCGAAATCTTTGTTCCCGCAAGCGCCCGTTTTATTGGCGGCGACTCGATTTGCTGGTCCCGTCCCACCGGCTTGTCCGGCTGGGTAAGGACTCCGGTCAGTTTATGCTCGCTCGATCGCAGCAGAGCTTGCAGCGTCGGCACGCCGATTTCGCCCGCGCCGATGAAAACGATGCGCATGCCGGATTACGGCGTCAGCTGATGAACTGCCGCGGATCGGCGCCGGCGCCGTCCGGCAACCGCTTGTGCCATCAATTTTTCGCCGGCAGTGATCTCACGCCGGCCCACCGACGATCCGCAGCCGGTGCACAGATAATCGTAAATCTCCCGGTCTGGCAAGACTAAAAGCAATCGCTCGCGCACCGGCATCGCGGCTTTGCACTTTTCGCAGTAGAGGCTCGAAGCGGTGAAATTTTCAAACTGCTGCTGGTTCATACACGCCGTCGTTCACGCTCTCCAGGATGTCGAGCAGAACTTTGGCGGGCGGCTGAGTCGCGTCAACTACGGTGATCAGCTCTTGCGGGTAATGGGAGAGCACCGGTTTCGATTCCGTTTCGTAGATGTCAAGACGGCGCTGGATGACCTGGTCATTCGCGTCGTCGAGGCGGTTGTCTTTCAAAGCACGCTTCTTCAGCCGGGAAAACAGCGTTTCCTGGTTCGGACAGCGGAGATGAAACACTTTTTTCACGTCGATCATTTCCTCCATGATTCCAGCCTGCCCGACATTCCGCGGAATCCCATCCAGGACGAGTGTATCGATGTCTGGTTTAAATTTGTGCGCCTCCACTGCCGCATCGATCGCCTCCCGCCAGAGCTCAACTGTGATCTCATCAGGCACGAGTTGGCCCCTGCTGGAGTACTCGAGGAAGGCTTTGCCAACCTTCGTGCGCGTGTCGATGGAACGAAATACATCGCCGCACGCGCAATGATAAAAGCGCGGGATTGTGCCGAGCGTTTTGCCCTGCGTCCCTTTGCCGCTGCCAGGCGCGCCAAAGAGGATAAAAGTATTGTATCTCATTAACGAAATCGATTTATACCGCGGGCGGGCCAGAGCCGAAAAGCAGAATCGATCGGCTAATTTCCACCCGTGACAGGATCGACGTTTACCCGTCGCCCCGCGCGATCAAAGCGCACGTTGCCATCGATCAGCGCGAAAATCGTGTAATCGCGACCGAGCCCAACGTTCTTACCCGGTAAAAACTTCGTCCCGCGCTGGCGCACAATGATGTTGCCCGCGATCACCATCTCGCTGCCGAATTTCTTTACGCCCAGCCGTTTGCTGACGCTGTCGCGACCGTTCTTAACACTGCCTTGTCCTTTTTTGTGGGCCATTTCTTAAAGTTGAGAGTTGAGAGTTGGATGTTGAGCGTTGGACGTTTAATCTTCCTTTTTTTTGGTTGCTGCTTTCTTCGCTCCGACACTGATCGACTTGATCTTCACCCGGGTCAGCTTTCGGCGGTGTCCCACCGTGCGATGATAACCTTTACGCCGTTTGAACTTGAACGCGATCACTTTTTTGTCCTTGCGCTGTTCGACGACTTCGGCGGTGACCCTCGCGCCTGAGATCAGCGGGTTTCCATGGGTAAGGTCTTTCCCGTCGGCATACATCAAGACATCGCCGAACGTCGCGGTCTTCCCCGCTTCAACGTCCAGAAGATCGACATCGATTGTATCGCCTTCCGCGACACGATACTGCCTGCCGCCTGTTTTGATGATTGCGTAAGCCATAAGTTTCCCAGGGGAGAAAAAGCCGCGCAAAGTTCCATAGATGGAGGACTTCAGCAAGCGGAAACGTAGGGGCGCCGACCTTTCGTCGGCGCCGCGCCCGGCGTGATAGTTTTACAACCCAGAGATCATTAGCACAATCTCGCCTTTCGGAGGATGAGCCTGATAGTGTGCCAACAGTTCACTCGCGGTGCCGCGCTGAAATTCCTCGAACTTTTTGGTGAGCTCTCGCGCGACGCAAAGTTGCCGATCGGGCATGATTTCGATACAAGCGGCGAGCGTTTTGCTTAATCGGTAGGGGGACTCGAAGAAGATTGTTGTTTCTTCGTGGTTAACGGCCGCGAGTAGTTCACGCTCGCGCTGACCACTTTTGATGGGCAGAAATCCGTGAAAACAAAATTTCTCAGTTGAGAATCCTGAACCGACGAGGGCGGCCAGAACCGATGACGGTCCGGGAATGATCATGAACGGAAGCCCGCGTTTGATGCATTCGCGAATGAGGCGCGTGCCGGGATCGGAGAGCGCGGGCGTTCCGGCGTCGGTAATCAATGCGACGTCTTCGCC
>JBKOWV010000057.1:0-15168 GCA_046724585.1 Verrucomicrobiota bacterium | reverse complement strand
ATCCGGCTTGAGTTCAAGTTCTCGGGCGGCAAAATGAGGGTCATGCCGCAAATTCTAGCCAGTGTGCCGGGAGCAAACAAACCGAAATTGCTCGACCAGGTTCGTCATTTTGCCGCGAAGGTCCTCTCACGGCACTGAGGTGGGCAGGTCGCGCGGCGCTTCCACGGCATTCATCCGTAACATCCGCGTAATCCGTGGTCGTCGGACTTCGAATGCTTTTCGCCACCACAGAAATGCCGGCTCGACTTTCGCGCGCATGATTTTACTCTCGCTAAACGGGAAGCTGTCAGCTTCCCCTACAGAACAGGCAATCTAAAGTGTCGATGGAATTTCCGAAAAAAGAGTTGGAAACGCTCTGGTGCCCGTGGCGGGTGGAATATTTCGAGCGCGAAAAACCGAACGCGGATTTTCTCGAGGCGGCGGCTCGGGCGAGCGATGACGCCGCGCACCTCGTGATCGCGCGGCGTAAGAATGCGTTCCTAATGATGAACCGTTATCCCTACTCGGTTGGTCATTTGATGGCGGTGCCCTATCGGAAAACGGCGGACCTTTCGTCGCTGGGTGAAAATGAAATCGTTGAGCTCTGGAATTTGGTGGCGCATGCGCAAGCGGTTCTGCGTGCCGCGACCAAGGCGCAGGGGTTCAATGTCGGCATCAACCTTGGCGAATGCGCAGGCGCGGGCATTGTCGATTATTTGCACATTCACATCGTGCCCCGCTGGAGCGGCGACACCAATTTTATGCCGATCCTCAGCGGCACGCGGATGCTCTCGGAAGCGTTGCGCGCCCTTTATGACAAGTTGATGGAAGCGCAATCGAAGATCGACGCAGAGTCGCGCCGCAATAGATGAACGGATGGGTCGATGCGCCGCCGCCAAGAAAAGGATTGGGCTGTTTCGCCCGCGGCTGCCTTATTCTTGTCGCTTTTGGGATTGTGCTCGCCTTAGCCTGCTTGGCTGGTCTCTACTGGGGCAATCAGCGGCACTCTGCAATCGTGCAGGGTATTTATCGGCTGGCGAAGACGCATTCGCTTGCCGATGCGCCTGCGCCGGTTCCTGAATTCGCCGCTTCAGAGGAACAAATCCAGGCGACTCAGGAACGTTGGCAGGATTTCAAACAGAAAACACGCTCAGGTCAGCCAGCCGAAATCGAACTGACCGCGGATGATCTTAACGCCTTAATTGCCGCGAACCGCGACCCGCGCTGGAAAGTTTTTGTATCGATGGAAGGCAATCAACTCCGTCTTCAGACCAGTATTCCGACTGGGAAATTTTTCGGTCGATCCGGTTATTATTTCAACGGCGATATCGTCATCCAATCAAGCGGCGCCGAATCCCTGGAGCAGTTGCAATTCAACCAGACGACTGTGAATAACGAGCCGGTCCCGAGGGATTTTTTGGATTGGAAATATCATTCACGCCGGCTGCGCGAATATCTCGCTGATTATCGGAACAATTACGACATTGGCACGATCGAAATCCGCGATAGGAAATTAATTCTGCGATCGCGCCGTGAGTAGAAGCGGTTGCAGGAGGAGGGGGCCGGCTACCCGCTTGGTCAGGCACCAGCCGCAGGAGAAGAGGGAAGTTCAGTGGCAGAAGACGACGGTGACGCGGGTGCCTCTGCATCCAAATTATTGTTCCACAGATAGTGCCGCGTTTCGGCGACGATGACGCCGTTGAGCACAATCAATGAAATCAGGTTTGGGATTGCCATCAGCCCGTTTGTGACGTCGGCAAGTGACCAGACCGTTGGTAGCGAAAGAATGGCGCCGAGCATCACTCCGCCAACCCATAGCCACCGGTAGGGCGTAATTACCTTTGGTCCGAGGAGGTATTCCGCAGCTTTCTCGCCGTAATATGACCATCCGAGGATCGTAGAAAAAACAAACGTCAATAAACCCACTACGAGAACGACCGGTCCCACGATGTGAATATCGGAAAATGCGGCTTTGGTGAGGGCTGCGCCCTTGAGCCCCTTGATCCATTCGCCTGAGTTGACCAGCACAAGTCCAGTCATTGCACAGACAACCACGGTGTCCCAGAACGTTCCCGTGGAAGAAACAAGGGCCTGGCGAACCGGATTTTTTGTTTGTGCGGCAGCAGCAACAATCGGAGCACTACCCAACCCGGATTCGTTTGAAAAAAGCCCACGCGCCACCCCATAGCGGATGGCTTCTTTCATCGTGGCGCCGGCAAAACCTCCCAGCATCGACTGACCGGTAAAGGCGCTTTGGAAAATCAGCTGGAGCGTCGCGGGAATTGTCGACGCGTTCATCACAAGAAGGACGATGCACCCGCCCACATAGAAAATCGCCATGAATGGCACCAGCCCTTCGCACACTCTGGCTATCGATTTAATTCCACCAAGTATCACGACGGCTGTCAGCACTGCCATCACGAGGCCGGTGATCCATGGAGCAATACGAAACGTTTCGTTTACCAGCGTGGAAATGGAGTTTGCTTGCACCATGTTTCCAATACCGAAGGCGGATATCGCGGTAAGGACGGCAAAAATTACTCCGAGCCATTTCTGTTTCATCCCTCTCTCGAGGACATACATCGGACCGCCGGCCATCAGCCCCTCTTTCGTTTTTATGCGGTACTTAACCGAGAGGAGCGCTTCGGAATATTTGGTGGCGATGCCAAAGACTCCGGTCAGCCACATCCAGAGCACAGCGCCCGGACCACCGGCAGCGACAGCCGTGGCGACACCGACGATGTTACCCGTGCCGATGGTGGCCGCCAGTGCAGTCGTTAACGCGCCGAATTGGCTGATATCGCCGCGTCCTTCATGCGATCTTTGAACCGAAAGTTTAATCGCCTTTCCGAGATACCGCTGGATGAATCGAAGGCGGAACGTCAGAAAAACATGCGTGCCGAGCAGGAGAATTAATAGGGGCGGCCCCCAAACAAAATCGCTCAGTTGCCCAATAAGTTTTTCGAATTCTTGCATAAAGCTCCTTTGAAAAAGGACAACGACTACAGAATCGTGTCAGCAAAAGCGAGAGAAAATAGGCCGTACGAATTATCGGATTTTTGAGTGCGGCTTGCCGTTTTTGGACGACAACCGACCCAGATTAAGTTTCCGCTACGAAGAATGGATTTTCTACCCGCGGGCCGATTAGTGCGGCTGCATTATTTCGCGCACGAAGACGTTGAGCTGTCCGTCTTCCTGTTTGCGTACTTCGGTGATTTCGAAGGGCCGCATCTCATCCCGGTTAACAACTGCGCCTTGCTGGGGAGGGGTGTAGCCGGCCGGGAATTCAACAATGATGCGCGCACCTGATCCACGGCCAAAATGAAGCACTTTGTCGGTTAACTTTGTGCGCGGACGGAGCACGGCCCGATTGGCATCGGAAAAATTTACGACGAACTGCCCTCTTAGATAGACGCGTTCACCAGCAAGCCCGCGCTCGGCAACGTCCCGCAAATCACTCGTCCCGATAAGGCGTCCGAGCGGCATTTTCCCGGCTGGAAACGTCTTCCAACTGCCGCCCCCTGCGTTTGAAGCCAGAGTTTCGGCGGAAGTATCGGCAGGGACAGGCTGCGCAGGCAAAACTGGAACCGGCGTTGCCGTGGTCGCCGGCGGAGCTTGAGCCGTAGCAATAGTCGACGCGGGCGTGGCAATCGGAATTTTTGGTGTCGCCGCCGAGGCGACCGTGATCGGTGTTGAAGTTGGCGCAGGAGAATTCTGGGCAATCACCGGTTGAGCAGGAGTAGCGGCTGGGACCGGAGATTCGAGCTTCTGTTTCTTACCTGCTTTACGGCCCTTTGCCGCTGGAGTCGCCTCGGCAAGCTTTCCCCCTTTTGCCAGAACAGGCGTTAGCGCCGGCGTCGCAACCGCTCTGGCTTGTTCGACCCGCACGAGTTGATTGTCCGTAGGTGGAGGCGTAGCGCTGGGGCTCAATCCCGGTATTGGAACCAGGCCTTGCGCGGCTGTGATTTTTTGGCGGAACTCTGTAATGCGTTGGTCGATTGTGGCGCGTTCTTCTGCCTTAAAAAGCGGCCAACCTGCGGCCAGGTTGAGATTGAGCGGCGGCTCAAGCCGGAAAGTTCCAAGGCCGCGTGTTACCGTATAACTCCCATAAAGCAATGGGACAGCAGTAATCATGATACGCCCGTCCGCCAATCGTTCGGCGTGAATCACGGCAGAAAGATCATGGGTGCGCTCCAGTTTGATTTCCAAACCGACGTTAAGCGTTTGCTTCATCAGTGGAAGGGCTTCCGGCCTCGCCGGGTAGAGGTGCTCCATGAGCAATTCACCGCTGTCCAAGGCATTCGTCAGGGCGACCATGCCCGAAGTAAATACATCGCTGGGGCCGAGTTCTCGCGCCGCCACGATGGTGTATCTGCCTACGGCGTAAGGCACCAAACCGCGCACGAGCTGGTAATTTCGGATATAATTGCGCGCCAGTTCGGCGTTGGCCCTGGCCAACTCGGTGCTGCCCATCCCGATGTAGCGATCGTATAACTGCTTTGCGCTCAGGAATTCGCCGGCTGGCGCGGCGGTAAGCTGAAAACGCTTCGGTTGATCAATTTTGTGCAGTCTTTGTAAAATCCGGTAGCTGTCGGGACGCTCCGGTTGATCGAAAATGTAAAAACTACCAAGCCATGCTGCCAGAGCGAAGCCGGTCAAAAGCAGAATGGTAATTGTCCACGCAAAGTAATTGGTCCCTCGCCGTGGACTGGCGTAGGGCTCGTCGTATGGGGAAACGCCATAGTCCATCACGTGAACGCGAGAAGATTCTCCCGTTTCAAGCTGGTCGCGCAGTTTCGAACGACGAACCGCATCCGCAGGTCCGCGACGCGTTTGGATTGACGATGTGAAAACCGGCGCCGGTTAAACCATCGTGAAAATCCAGAGTAGCGTCACGCAAGTACGGGATACTCTCGCCATCGATAAGAAATTGCATCCCATCCCGTTCCACCACGGCGTCGCCGTCCTTTTCGTGATCAAGCGCCATCTCGTAATGCAGCCCCGAACAGCCGCCCTTTGCGACCTGAACACGCAGACCTTTCCGCGCATTTTCCGGCTGCGCTAAAAGCAAACTTCGGAGCTGCCGAACAGCGTTGTCCGTGACGTTGATCATCTTGCGAGAAAATACGGCACCCGCGTTCCAAGTCAAAGCCTGGGATCACTAGAACTGTAGCCGCCGACACCTCTGGCACGCCGAAGCGTTAGCGAAGGCGGCTAACAGGCGGGTCACCAGCTGCTGTTCATCACCTCAGCGCCGCGTTTCGCAAAGCGAAACATCTACAGTTTTGTAGGGCAAGCGCCCTTGCTTGCCCTCTTCTTGTGATTTGGCAGGCGATGCGCCTGCCCTACAATTTCTTCGCAATCGGCAATCTGGAATCTACAATCTGAAGTACAAAATGAGCCGGATCCGTTTACTGCCAGAGACTGTCGCCAGCCAGGTCGCGGCGGGCGAAGTGGTGGAGCGCCCCGCCTCCGTGGTGAAGGAACTAATCGAAAACAGCATCGACGCCGGGGCTCGCAAGATCGAGGTCATGATCCGCCGGGGAGGAATTTCGCTCGTTCGCGTGGTTGACGACGGGTGCGGAATGGATCGCGATGACTCGCTCCTCTCGCTCGAGCGTCATGCTACGAGCAAGATTCGATCGGCCAACGATCTTCAAGCCATCGGAACACTGGGTTTTCGCGGCGAAGCATTGCCGAGCATTGCCAGTGTTTCGCGATTTCGATTAACCACGCGCGAGCCTAGTGCCATTGCCGGAATGGAGATCATCGTCAATGGCGGCAAGATCGACATCGTACGCGAGAGCGGTGAAGCGCCGGGAACGCAGGTCGAAGTGCGCTCGCTTTTTTACAATCTACCCGCGCGCCGGAAGTTTCTTCGCTCTGAAAATACGGAAAGCCGCAACATCGAGCATCAGATCCACCTGCAGGCCATTGGCCATCCGCAGATCGCCTTCACGTTGCTGCGAGATGACCGTCTCGTGTTCCAATTACCGGCGGCGGCGACGCTTCGCGATCGAATCCGGGATTTATATGATGTCGCACTATTGGAACGCCTGATTGAATTAAATGGCACCGCTTCACCGAAAATTCAGATCAGCGGCTTCATCGGGCAGGCGGGCTTGAGCCGGCAAACGCGCGCGCAACAACTCATTTTTGTAAATGGCCGCGCGATCGAAAGCGGCCTCATTACCAGTGCTATTCGCGAAGGCTATCACACCGCGCTGATGAAAGGGCAGTACCCGGTTACCTTCCTTTTTCTCGATCTCGACCCAGCCGCAGTCGATGTAAACGTTCACCCGGCAAAACGTGAGGTGCGTTTTCGCGATCCAAACAGAGTGCGTGAGGCAATCGTTCGGTGCGTTCAGGAAACGTTGGAACGCCGCCGGGGGGAGTGGCAGCAAAAATTTCGCGCACCGCCAAGGGCGCCGTCCCCGATTCCCGAAAAGGCAACCGTCGATCTAAAATTGCGGCCCCAGATAACTTTTCCAGAGGTTTCAGATCGCGAGTTGCCCCATCTTGGTCGTGCTGTAGCCGGGAGCGTTGACCCCGGGGTCGTACCATTCCCAGAGATTGGAGAGCAGACGCTCTGCCCTTCAGGAAGGCCCATTGATTCGGCAAGCGATGCGCTTGCCCCACAACGGCGTCCCACCGCGGCTGCTCCTCAACAATTCCAGATCATTGGTGTGCTCAGCAGGCTTTACATTCTGATGGAGAACGCAAACGGGCTTGTTCTGGTCGATCAGCACGCTGCGCACGAGCGCATCCTTTTCGAAGAGCTGCGCCGAAAAATGGAAGAGCAGGGAGTTCCAACGCAAAAGCTGCTACTTCCTCAGACGTTCGATCTGCCGCCACGGGATGCGGATTGGATCGAGCACAATCTGTCGACCTTGGAAAAAATGGGCATCGGAATTGAGAGCTTCGGGCCAAATACATTCAAGATTGACAGCCTTCCGGCCTTTTTGAACGTGTTAGATCCGGCACAGCTTATGAGCAAAGTGATCGATGATCTGAGAAGCGTCAGCAGTAGCAGTTCGGCGATGCGAATGGGTGAAGAGATGATCGCCAAAACTGTTTGCCGGCATGCGGTCAAAGCCAATGATCCGCTGGGTTATCTCGAAGTTGAGAAACTGATTCGGGATTTGCTCGATTGCGACCTGCCTTACTGCTGTCCGCACGGGCGGCCGACGATGATTCAGATTTCGCTTATCGAGCTGGAGAAAAAATTCGGACGCAAAATCTGACAATGTGGGACGCTTCTTGGGCTGTAGAGGCGAGGCGTGTCGGCTGCGACAAAAAGAAAAGTCACAACTTCCTACGTTGTGAGCACGGCGGCGGACGCACCGCTCTCCACCGGTTCTTGCCATTTGGGACGCGAGTTCTAGGCTTGGCGCGGTGAAAAAAATCGAGGCGATCATCAAGCCCTTTAAAACCGAGCCGGTGAAAGAGGCGCTTCTCGCGGTAGGGGTGGAAGGAATGAGCCTTAGCGAGGTAAAAGGATTTGGTCGCCAAAAAGGGCACAGCGAGATTTATCGTGGTACCGAGTACACAGTCGATTTTCTTCCGAAAGTAAAATTCGAGCTCGTTGTTTCCGACGATCACGCGCAGCGCGCCGTCGAAGCGATTTTGCGTGTGGCTAAGACCGGCAAAATCGGCGATGGAAAAATCTTCGTTGCGGAAGTGGAAGAAGCGGTCCGGATCCGAACAGGCGAACGCGGGACGGAAGCGCTGTGAGCGCGGAGGGCTCACGCCGTTAAATGGTTCAAAGAGTTACAAAGTTAAAAGAGGCAACCCATCTCCCATCAAGAACCAATAACTGCATCATCCATGCCGTTGTAACCATGTAACTTTAGCGATTCAATCGATGCACGAATACTTCTTGTCGATCTTTCTCGGAATCGTCGAAGGTCTCACGGAATTTCTTCCCGTGAGTTCGACCGCGCATCTGCGCATCTGCGAAGCGTTACTGCATATCGATCTTCAGGATGGTTTCTGGAAAATGTACACGATTGTCATTCAGATGGGCGCCATCCTGGCGTTGCCAGTATATTTTTGGCACCGCATCGTGCAGTTTGTCAGCACGTTTCCAAAAGGCGAACGCGGAGATCGCACCGTCTTGACCCATCCATTGACTCTGACATTGATTGCGTTTGCCGTTACGGCTCTCCCGACCTGGGCATTAACGAAACAAATCGGCGAAAATCTGGAGAATCTCTGGGTAATGGCGCTGGCGCTTCTCATTGGTGGAATCATCATGTGGATCGTTGACGCCGTTTTCACACGGCCGCGCACCGCGTACATGGAGGAAATGACTCTGCCACAAGCGGTCTGGATTGGTGCAGCGCAGATTCTTTCCGCCATTTTCCCCGGGACTTCGCGCTCGATGTGTACCATCGCCGCTGGTCAGGTGGCGGGCATGTCACGCCCGGCCGCGCTTGAATTTTCGTTCTTCCTGTCAATGCCTACGATGTTGATGGCCACAGGCTACGATTTTGTAAAAAGCGTATTTGGGAACCATCACGAATTGAGCATCGCGCCATCGAGAATGAATGGTCACCAGTGGATCGTGCTCGCAATTGGCTTTGTGGTTTCTTTTTTTGTAGCGCTCGGCGTGGTATTCTGGTTCATGCATTGGGTGCGCCAAAGGGGCTTTGTACCATTTGCGGTTTATCGGATTGTGCTCGGGATCGGATTGTTGACTCTGTTGATGCGCGGGCTGATGTAATCGCCTGCCGATGGAGACCGACATCATTCTTCCGGATTTGCAAAGCGCCGTTCTGTGCGAGGACGTTCGCTGCGAAGTCAATGGGATGCAGACGCTGGTGGGCGTGCTTAGTGTTATCCCGGCGCCCGGCCTGCCCATCACTTGTATGCGGCTGTGCATCTGGGCGCGTTGGTGTGGTGGGACGGGAAAATTCCGGCAACAATCTCGCATCGTCGGCGTGGACGAGCAGCAGGTCATTGCACAGGCGCAAGTTGAGTTCGTGCTAAAGGAGATGGAAGGTCACGCGACGAACGTGCATTATTTTGGCGGGGTGCAGTTCCAGCAATATGGATTGCATCACGTTGAGATTTATCTGGACGATGAATTGCGCCTGCGCTTTCCGCTGCCAGTGATCCAGGTCACCCCACGCCCGAGTGGTTAGGCGCGACTAGTGTTCGATGACCTCGAAAGCGTTCGGGGTTGATTGCCAGTTGAGGCGACCAGGCTTCTGCACCGAAATACCTTGCAGCCTCTCGCAGCCAACATATTATTCGTCGGCAAGTCCCGAGTGTGTCCTGCCGGATGCATCGGGAAAATTTTTTGCCTGTCATCTTCTGATTCCGATGGCTAACACAATTCTAATTGGGGCGCAGTGGGGCGATGAGGGAAAAGGCAAGATTATCGACGTCCTCACGGGCAAAGCCGACATTGTCGTGCGCAGCCAGGGCGGAAACAATGCAGGGCACACTGTCATTCATCGGGGCGTCAAATACATTCTGCACCTCATCCCGTCGGGAATTCTCCGGCGCGGAAAAGTTTGCGTGATCGGCAACGGCGTTGTGATCGATCCGATCGCCCTTGTCGCCGAGATCGACGGTCTGCGAAACATGGGCATCACAATCGGCAAGAATTTGCTCATCAGCGACTGCGCTCATCTGGTTCTGCCATATCACCGCCTGATCGACGAGCAACGCGAACTCCGTCAAGGCCGCGCCAGAATTGGAACGACCAAACGCGGAATCGGGCCGGCCTATGGAGATAAAGCTGCGCGCACCGGGCTGCGGATGTCCGATCTCATGCAACCGATTGTTTTCTCAAAAAAGTTGCAGGCCAAGGTGCTCGAGAACAATAAAATTCTCCAAGCGCTGGGCGCGAAACCGATCAGCTTTCGCGAGGTCAACGAAAGTTATCTTAGAGCTGGGGAAAATTTGCGTCCCTTCGTCAGCAACACGGTCGTCTACCTTCATCGCGCTCTGGAGCGCGGTAAGGAAATCCTCTTTGAGGGCGCGCAAGGCACATTTCTCGACATTGACCATGGCACCTATCCTTACGTGACCTCCTCAAACACCACCGCGGGTGGCGCATGCACGGGCACCGGTGTGCCGCCGCATCGGGTGGATCGGGTGGTTGGCGTCATGAAGGCCTATACGACGCGCGTAGGCGAGGGGCCGTTGCCAACGGAAAACCGGGGACTGACCGAGACGCTTCACAGCCTCGGACGCGAGTTCGGGGCGACGACGGGACGCAAGCGCCGGTGCGGTTGGTTTGACGCCGTGGCAACTCATTATGCAACGATGATCAATGGCATCGACGAACTAGCCATTACCAATCTTGACGGGCTCGATGATGTTGACCCGATTCGCATTTGCGTTGCGTACAGGCTAAATGGCAGGCAGTTGGACGTTCCACCGTGTGATGCTACCCAGCTAGCTAATTGCGAACCAGTCTATGAAGAGATGAGCGGCTGGAAAAGATCTACGCATTCAGCAAGAAAATTTTCCCAACTGCCTTCAGCAGCAAGGAAATATATCAAATACATTTCCAAGCTAACGGGAGCAAAATTGTCCATAATTAGCGTCGGTCCAGCGCGCGCTCAGACCATTATTCTATAGCCAATGCCCCCAGTGTGAAAACCGTTCCGCGTCATATTGCCATCATTATGGATGGCAACGGCCGGTGGGCGAGGGCCCGCGGCTTGCCTCGAATCAAAGGTCACGAAGCAGGCGCGCAGGCCGTTCGCGAATGCGTGGAAGGTTGCGGCGAATTGAAAGTGGAATATCTCACGCTCTACGCTTTCTCCGCTGAAAACTGGCAGCGTCCCAAAGGTGAAGTCCACTCGCTGATGCGCCTGCTGGAGAAGTTTTTGAAAGAAAAGACGCCGGAACTGATCGAGAAGAATGTTCGCCTTCAAGCGATCGGCAGATTGACCGATCTTCCCGAGAGCTCGCAGAAACAACTTCATACGACAATCGAGCAAACTGCAGGCAATAGCGGACTTACCCTGATCCTCGCGCTCAGTTACGGCGGGCGACTCGAGATCATCGACGGGATCAAAAGTTTGCTTCGGGCAGTCGAGCTCGGTCACATCGATAAGGGAATGATCGACGTCGAAATGTTCAGCAAACACCTTTACACGCGGTACTACCCTGATCCCGACCTGCTTATTCGCACTTCCGGCGAAATGCGTTTGTCGAATTTTCTTCTTTGGCAGCTCTCATACACGGAAATATATGTAACGCCAAAGCTCTGGCCTGACTTTACCAAGAAAGATCTATTCGCCGCGGTGGAGGAATACGGCCGTCGGCAACGCCGCTACGGAGCCGTTGACTAGTGGCTACTCCTATATAAACGCCGCCGCAACGGAATCGGCCAACGATTTGCCTTTTTGCGTGAGAAGGAATTTGCCATTCGATTCTCGAAGCAACCCGAGCATGATAAATTCATCTGTTTCTCGCGCGAAGCGCTGCAGCTCCGGAGCCGAAATCCCATCACGCGTTCGCAGGGAAAGAGCGATTCTCTCTACGCGTTTCATTTCGGTCGCAAGATCTTCTGTCGCCGCAACCGCCGATTGCTCCAGCAAAATCCGATCCGCATACGCACGGTAATCTGCAAGATTTTGCCAGCGACGCATTCCCACGGTTGAAAACGCGCTTGGGCCGACGCCGAGGTAATCTGCCCCCGACCAATAGGCCCGGTTGTGAACCGATGAAAAACCGGGACGTGCATAGTTTGAGATCTCGTAATGCTCGTAGCCGGCCTCCTCCAGGATCGACATCCCGACCTCAAAAAATTCCGCATCGGAATCTGGGTTCGCTTTAAGTTCACCTCGTGAGTGGCGCAGAAAAAATTCCGTGTCCTCCTCGTAGGTAAGGCAGTAGGCGGAAATGTGTTCGGGGCGCACCGAAATAGTTTTTTCCACGGTCTGTTGCCACTGCTGAACTGTCTGACCCGGGAGGCCGAACATAAGGTCGACATTGATATTCGAGCATCCCGCCTCACGGAGAATATGAAACGATTGCTCGGCCTGGGCTGCGTTATGTTCCCGGCCGAGGATTTTGAGCAAGGTATTGTCCCAGGACTGAACACCGAGACTAATTCGATTCACTCCGAGTTTGCATAATAGAGCCGCCTTCCGCGCCGAAACGCTTCCTGGATTCGCCTCGATGGTCCATTCTTCCAACGCGGAGAGATCAAGCCGCTGGTGAAAACCTCCGAGCAGAAGTTCCAGCTGTGAAGCGCTGAGCGCCGTCGGCGTGCCGCCCCCGAAATAAATTGTTTTGGGTACGACGCCGAGGGCGTTGGTCCATTCCGTAAGCTCACATAATACGGCTTCGCAAAATCGCTGCGTTTGGGAACGATCAAGCAGATCCTTGTAGAACGCGCAATACGGACAGATCCGGGCGCAAAAGGGGATGTGAACGTAGATGTGGCGGATCAACCCTGCTGTAGCGACAGACGTGTCGCCTGCGTTGGTGCACGGTTTCACAGCCGGCACGGCTCGCTCACAGTTGCGGATTTGTGATTTGAGCTGTCGTTCATAAAATCCGTTGCCACCTTACGGCACCTTATTGATGCGAAACGTAGCTCTTGTTCTTTTTTGCGCCATTGCCTCCGGGTTTGGGCAGGGAGGGCAGCCTGCGGCCACGCCGTCGATCGTATATGCTGTGCACGAACCCGATGCAATCAAAAACTACAAGACGAATCCGCGCGGTGTGCGTGAGATGGTCAACCGGCTTGTTCTTGCGGCAACCGGGCAGCCCGACGTGGCGAAGGCATGGGCATCGCTGGTTTCTCCAAGCGATAGAATTGGAATCAAAATCTCCGCGGCCGGCGGCGAACTTTTCACTACCCACCATGACGTGGTCAATGCGATCGTCGATGGGCTAGTCGCGGCGGGTCATCCGCGCGGCGGTATTATTGTTTGGGATCGGTCTTTGGGTGGAATCAAAGAGGCCGGTTACCGACCGGGAGTTGATGGCTATCAGCTCAAGGCCATCCCTCCGCGCGATGGATATGGTTCGAAAGCTCTTTCCGCGCCGCTGATCGGGAAATTAGTTTGGGGCGATCTCGATTTCCGGGGCTATGAAGGTAAAATGCCGCTCCTTTCCGAAACGGAGAATACGAGCAACGTCAGTCATTTTTCGAAGATCATTTCGACCGAAGTGACCAAGATCATCAATGTTCCGGTCATGAGCAGCAGCGAAATGAATGGCATCGCCGGTTGCATTTACAACGTGACCATACCAAATATCGATAACTGGCGTCGCTTTGCCCAAGGCTCTCGTTTTGGCGCCGAAAGTCTCGCTGAAATTTACAGCGATCCGGTCATTGCGAACAAAGTCGCTTTTAACTTGATGGACGGACTTGTCGCCCAATATGCCGGCGGCCCGCAGTCGCAGCCCAACTATGCAATCCATCACGCCACGCTCTATGCGAGCAAGGATCCGGTAGCCTTAGACGCCGTGGCGCTGAGACGTTTGGAACAATGGCGTGCGCGGGCAAGTCTGCCTCCTATCGGGCGCGCGGCAGCCTATATCGACTTTGCCAGCCAGCTCGGCCTGGGTAACTCGGCGCCAAATCGGATCGAGGTCAGAAATATCGGCCAATGAATTTTCCCGTTGTAGTCCGCTGCAGGCCATGATCGCAGCTCTCGACGCGTCTATTCGAAAATTACAGACCGCGATTCTGCGCTCTGTCTCGCGCTCGTTTTATCTTTCCGCCCGGTTTTTGCCCGCACAATTGCGCGAACCGGTCGCACTCGCGTACTTGCTGGCACGGACGACAGACACCGTCGCCGATACCACACCGGTCTCCAGAACCGTGCGAACGGAAACTTTAAAGATGCTCTCGAATGGGATTCAGGGCAGCGCTTCGCGCGAGGTCGTTGTCGACCTTGCTGCATCGTTTGTGCCTCTGCAGGATAACGCAGCCGAGCAAAGGCTCCTCCGCTGCCTGCCAGATTGCTTGGAGTGGCTGGAGCATATGGACGCGGCGGATCGCAATGACATACGCTTCGTGCTCGAGAAAATCACCTGCGGTCAGATGCTCGATCTGGGGCGCTTCGACAACCCGGCAGAAATTCGCGCGCTCCAAAGTGCAGCCGATCTGGATGAATATACTTACCTGGTAGCGGGTTGTGTGGGCGAATTCTGGACGCGACTCTGCTTCAGGCACGTTCGAGATTTTGCCAGCCTGAGCCAGACCGAAATGCTGCCGCTCGGGAAACGCTATGGCATGGCGCTTCAGTTGATCAATGTTCTACGCGATGCCGGCTCTGATCTCCGAGCGGGCAGATGTTATTTCCCGGAGGAGGAATTGAGCGCGGCCGATCTGACGGCTGCGCAGATTCTCTCCGAACCAGAACGGTTCCAGCCGATTTACGAACGTTGGACTGAGAAAGCGCAAGACGGATTGGAAGGCGGGATGCAATACTCTCGTGCAATCCGAAGCAGGCGAGTGCGGGCTGCGACGGTTTTGCCGGCCTTGATTGGGGCGCGCACCCTGGCGCTGTTACGTGAAGCTGGCGCAGATGCGTTGCATTGCAGGATCAAAGTCTCGCGCAGCGAAGTGCGGCGCATGATTGTGCAATCGATCTTTACAAGGAGCGGCGGTTTCTAAACGGCCGACTCTAAAAAATACGACGGCTGGAGACCGCCGCTCCTTGATTTGATTACAGAAAATAATTTCGCTGTCGCTCAGTGATCGGCCGCTCGAGACGTTCCAAAACTTGTAGCATATCTTCCCAGACTTTCCGTTTCTCGGAAGGCGCCTGGTTCCGAAGCAAGTAGGCCGGATGATAAGTAATCATTAGAGGCGTTCCGTTGTATGAATGCCATCTGCCGCGCAATTCCCGCATCGTTGCCCGTGTCCCAAGCAAGCCCTCGACGGCGACCGCACCTAGCGCGACCAGGACCTTCGGCTGAATAATGTCGATCTGCTCGACGAGATACGGCCGGCATGTCTGCATTTCGAGTGGCGTCGGCGGCCGATTGCCAAAAGAGCCTGGTGGCATATCCGGGCGGCATTTCAAAATATTGGCAATGTAAACTTCCTCGCGAATGAGACCCATCGTCTCAATAATTCTCGTGAGCAATTGACCTGCGCGCCCGACAAATGGCTCGCCTTGTCTGTCCTCGTCCACGCCGGGCGCTTCACCGATAAACATCAATTCCGCATTCGGATTCCCGACGCCGAAGACTGTCTGC
>JBKOWV010000074.1:0-4935 GCA_046724585.1 Verrucomicrobiota bacterium | reverse complement strand
GACCGGCTCAATTTCGGGTTCCGGTGCCGGCGAAATCGGGCGATCGCAAACATGGCGTCCGGCGAGGCTTAAAACCGAAGCCGCGGCGATGCCATAGATCACCGAAGCAATGCCGAGCGTCGTTCGCATTCCGATCAGATCGGAGAAACCAGGCGTGATCAGACCGGCGATGGGCATTAACCCGAAAAAGCTCATCCCTACTACTGCCGAAACGCGACCGCGCAAATACGCCGGTGCCTGCTCCTGCACGATGGTGTTGGCCAGGCCGAAGTTCATCGAGAGCGCGATCGCAATCGCCCCCATGGCCGAAGCTGTAAGCAAGAAACTTTGCGACCGCGACATGAGAAAAACTCCGACGGCGATGGCGAGCACATTTCCGCCCATGAATTTCAAGCGGTGTTCGCGCGCGACGCTGAGCAAGCCAATCGAGCCAAGGAAGGCGCCGCTGCCCGATACCGCCATCAGCCATCCCATGCTCTGCGCCCCAAGATGGAGAATATTGCGCACGTAAAGCGGCAGCATCACTGAGATCGCTGGAAAAACAAAAATCGTGTTCAGCGCTATCAGAGCGATCAGGGACAGAATAATGCGATTCGAGCGGACATAACGAAAACCTTCCAAGATACCGCTGCGCCGTTGTTCTTCTTCCTCGGCTGTGCCAACGAGCCGCTTCGGAAGCGAGATGAGCGCCGCGATCAGCGCCAGAAATGAAAACGCGTTTGTGAAAAATGCCGACGCCGCGCCCCACCAGCCGACAAATAAACCGGCTAGCGACGGCCCGATCAGACGCGAGCCGTGAAAGACTGATCGATCAAGCGCGACAGCTGCGGCAATTTCGTCGCGCTTCACGAGTTCTGGAACCAGCGCGGAGATGGCCGGCATTTCATAGGAGAAAGCAATTCCCAGCAGAAGCGCAAAAAAGACAATGTGCCAGATCTGAACATGCCCGCTCATTACCAGCAGCCCCAGGGCCACGGCGAAGATGATCTGCGCGATTTGGGTTGCGACCAGAATCTTGCGTTTGTCCAGCCGGTCGGCGAGCGACCCGGCGACCGGCGCAAGCACAAGCGCCGGCAGACCAGCCGCGAAATTTACCAAGCCAAGCAGGATCGCCTTATTAGTAAGCCCGCTCATGACCCAGCTTTGCGCCATCATTTGCATCCAGGTGCCGCTGTCGGAAATAAGCGAACCAATGATGTAACGGCGAAAAGCACCCGGCCGCAGAAGCGACAGCGCCTTGGGCCCAATCCATTTTTCTTCCGCGCTCATCGCCAAGACTCATCGGTGTGGCGGCGTTTGTGTCAAACGCCGTGGGGCTGACTGTTGAAAAACTCGTGTGCGCGCGTCTTAATCTGCTTTTGCTCGTCAAAGCCCACCGAGGTTGTAGGGCAGGCGCTCCGCCTGCCGGGTGATAAGGTGGGCAAGCGAAGCGCATGCCCTACAATTTGGTGACTACCCAAAACGGCGGATTGCCTGCGCGGCTCGCGTTCACTACCTTGAAAGGATGCGCATCGACAAGTTCACGCAGAAAATGCAGGAAGCGCTGCAGGCGGCACAGGACCTCGCTTCGCAATTCAATAATCACGAAATTACCAACGAACATTTTCTCTCCGCGCTTCTGGACCAAAGCGACGGAATAACGCGGCCGCTGCTCGAAAAGATTGGCGTTCCGGTGACTCGTTTGCGTGAAGGCCTAGCCAGCGAACTCGAACGGCGTCCGAAGATTCACGGTGCAGCGGTCGATCTGCGTCTTTCAAACGAACTCCGCAGTGTTCTGGACGGCGCGGAGAAGGAGATGTCGAAGCTAAAAGATGAATATACAAGCGCCGAGCATTACTTGCTCGCGTTAACTGGCGCAAATGTTCCGGCAGCGAAATTGCTGAAAGACCTCGGTGTGACGCGAGACAAGCTCATGCAGGCACTACAGCAAGTGCGCGGCTCGCAGCGCGTGACCGATCAAAATCCCGAAGGAAAATATCAGGCCCTGGAAAAATACGGGCGCGATCTGACGGAGTTGGCGCGACGCGGCAAGATCGATCCCGTAATCGGACGCGACAACGAAATCCGGCGTGTCATGCAGGTGCTTTCGCGCCGGACGAAGAATAATCCCGTGCTCATCGGCGATCCGGGCGTCGGTAAAACGGCAATCGTAGAAGGCCTGGCGCGCCGAATCATCAGCGGCGATGTGCCCGATTCGCTCAAGAACAAACGGATCATCGCGATGGACATCGGCGCAATGGTCGCTGGCGCGAAGTTCCGCGGCGAATTCGAGGACCGGCTGAAAGCGTTTTTGAAGGAAGTGACCGGTTCCCAGGGGCAGATCGTTCTCTTCATTGATGAGCTGCACACGATTGTCGGCGCTGGGGCGGCGGAAGGTTCCGTTGATGCGTCGAACATGCTTAAGCCGATGCTGGCGCGTGGCGAGCTGCGCACGATCGGCGCGACTACGATCGACGAGTACCGCAAATACATAGAGAAAGACGCTGCTCTGGAGCGGCGTTTCCAGCCGGTACTGGTAAATGAGCCAACCGTGGAAGACACGATCGCGATCCTGCGCGGATTAAAGGAGCGCTACGAAGTACACCACGGCGTGCGTATCACCGACGGCGCGCTCGTGGCCGCGGCCGTGCTTTCGCATCGCTACATCAGCGACCGATTCCTGCCGGACAAGGCGATCGATCTTGTCGATGAAGCGGCGTCGCGTTTGAAGATCGAGCTCGATTCCATGCCGACCGAAATCGACGTGATCGAGCGCGAGATCATGCAGCACGAGATGGAACGCCAGGCGCTCAAGAAAGAGAAAGATCCGGCGAGCAAAGAGCGATTAAAGAAGCTGGAAAAGGAATTGGCCGAGCTGAAAGAGAAATCTTCGGCGCTCAAAGCCGAATGGCAGAAGGAAAAAGCGATCATTGAAGAACAGCGCAGAATAAAGGAACAGCTGGATGCGCTTCGGACCGAACTAGAACGAGCGCAACGTCGCGGCGAGCTGAGCAAAGCGAGCGAGATTCAATACGGAAAAATCCCCGAGCTGGAACGAAAGCTGGCCGACTTGGCCGAGAAAACGAAGAACCAAAAATTAACTCTGCTGCGCGAAGAAGTGACCGAAGAAGATATTGCCAAGATCGTTTCAAGTTGGACCCACATTCCGGTGTCGCGATTGCAGGAGGGCGAGCGCGAAAAACTGGTCAAACTGGAAGAACATTTGCATCAGCGTGTTGTAGGCCAGGACGAGGCGATCAAAGCCGTTGCTAACGCGGTGCGCCGCGCACGGGCCGGTTTGCAGGATCCGAATCGTCCCATCGGCTCATTTCTTTTTCTTGGGCCTACTGGTGTCGGCAAGACCGAATTATCGCGCGCTCTCGCAGAATTTTTGTTTGACGATGAGAACGCGATGATCCGGATCGATATGAGCGAATACATGGAGAAACACACCGTCGCGCGTCTGATCGGGGCGCCGCCGGGATACGTCGGTTACGAGGAAGGCGGACAACTTTCCGAAGCCGTCCGCCGCAAGCCGTATTCGGTCGTGCTCTTCGACGAAATCGAAAAGGCGCACCCGGACGTGTTCAACGTCCTGCTGCAAGTGCTCGATGACGGCCGGATCACGGACGGGCAGGGGAGAACGGTCGATTTCAAGAACACGGTCATCATCATGACTTCCAACATTGGTTCGCAATACATCACGGGTGAAGAATCGAAAGAAGCGCGTTCGCGTCTTGTGATGGATGCGTTGCGCGCGCATTTTCGCCCTGAGTTTCTCAATCGCGTCGATGAGATCATCATTTTCGACAGGCTTACCGAAGATGACCTGAAGAAAATCGTTGAAATCCAGCTTCGCCGCCTGACCAAACGGCTCGAGCAACAGAAGATCACGCTTGATCTATCCGATTCGGCCAAGGAACTGCTCGCGCGCGAAGGATACGATCCGGTTTACGGCGCCCGCCCGCTCAAGCGCACGATCCAGAAGGAAATTCTCGACCGGCTCAGCATCGATATCTTGGAAGGCAAAATCCGCGAAGGCCAGACCGTCTACGTCAAGGCAAAAGACGGCGCGCTAGAATTTCAGGAAAAATAGTTGTGAAAAGTGTGGGATTTGAGCT
The DNA here is from genome assembly GCA_046724585.1 of Verrucomicrobiota bacterium. GTDB lineage: Bacteria > Verrucomicrobiota > Verrucomicrobiia > Chthoniobacterales > UBA10450 > Udaeobacter. The sequence continues at coordinate 835 of JBKOWV010000074.1, read as the reverse complement.
TGATTCTCATCTTTTTAGTGAGCGCGAGGTCCAAAACCAAGATCCAGCTCAACAGCCGCGAGCACGCCAGCGCTGACGAAATCCCGGTCAGCGGTAAGGCGGCGTATGATCACGCCATCGGCGAGACGCCCCTGCTTCATTTCGGGGCCCAACTGGCCGCAAAACTGAATGCGAAGATCATCCTGAACGACACCGAGTTCAATAACGCCGGCGAAATGTCGGTAGAAGATCGACAGTTATATCACGAAGCGCTCGCGGCGATGTTCCCGATAAACAGTGCGGTACCCGTCAGTGAAAGTGTTGCTGATAACGGTCGTAGTCAGTGTCCTCGCTGGAGCTGTTTATCTCTGGCTGCACGGCTTCTTCGGCTAAAACGCTGAACGCTTCAATTTTTCTAGAACGTAGACCTCGGTGAAACGTTAAAGGGTTGAAGCGCGGATGCAAATCCGCTTTAACGTTTCAACGCTTCAACAGTTCAACGATGTCATGAATTCTCTGGCCGTTCTGGACGCTTCGCAGCTTGTCACCCTGGCCGGACCGAAAAGGCCGCGCACTCGGTCGGAAATGTCGGAGTTGGCGATCGTACATGACGGGGGAATGGTGGTTCACGATGGAGTGATCGTGGCGATTGGATCGAGCGCTGAGATTGAGAAAGGCGCGCGTCAGAGTGAAATCATTGACGCTGGTGGCCGCGTCGTGTTGCCCGGGTTTGTTGACGCGCACGCGCACCCGGTTTTTGCCGGAAATCGTCTTGACGATTTCGACCGCCGCGCATGCGGTGAAACTTATGAACAGATCGCAGCCGCAGGGGGCGGAATCTGGTCAACCGTAGAAA
>JBKOWV010000120.1:0-24039 GCA_046724585.1 Verrucomicrobiota bacterium | reverse complement strand
CCCCCCCCCCCCCCCCCCCCCCCCCCCCCCCCCCCCCCCCCCCCCACTTTTCAAGCAGAAGACGGCATACGAGATCGGCGTAAGAGTCTCGTGGGCTCGGAGATGTGTATAAGAGACAGCCGCCATATACCTAACTATAATTCGGCTCCATTTTGCAGCCTAATTCTTGATCTTACGAGTGGAATTGCTATAAAAGACTGCATGGAGCGCAAGTAAGAGCGACCTGCCGCCCCGGACGAGCCGAAACGCCTTGAACGGGTTCGGCCGCGATTCGCTTGCGCGACTGTTCGCTGCGAAGAGCGGCTACTGATTTTTGGCAATCCCGATCACGCCGCAGGCAATGCGTGCTCCCGAGTCGCCTGCCGGCTGCGATTTAAGATCATCCGCTTTCACATGAACTATGACAGAGCGTCCGATAACGGAGCGTTGATCGTTTGTCAGCGATATGTCGTGATCCACGTAACTTAATTTTGCCGCACCGGAAGCGTCTGCCTCGACGTTTCCCATGTCGCCCACATGCCGCTCTGGCGCATCGGGGCCAGCATGCGGTTTGTTGGTGGGATTGAAATGAGCGCCAGCCGAGGCCAGATCGGCCCCGCTGCAATCTCCGAATTCATGCACGTGAAACCCATGTTTACCCGGATTCAGGCCCGTGATTTCCGCCTTCACCTGCACTCCATCGGCTACTTCTGTGAACGTGACTGTGCCGCTGACTTTGTTGTCCACAGTGGGATGCAGCACGGCGATGGCCTTTAAGAGAGTCGGCGGTTTTTCTTGCGGCGTCTGCGCCCGCCCTGGGATAGCGGCGAGAGACAGGATTATCGGCGCGAGTAACCAACTTGGAAACGAGTTCATATTAACATTTCTATTTCGTCGCCCAGGCTCAATCCAGCCGCATGATCAGACTAATTCTCGCATCCGTTTTACCGGAGAATCAATTTCATCCCGTCGTAGGCGATACGCACTGCTAGGCCAGGCCCGCTGACCATTGCGCGGAGCCTGGCCAACAGCTTATGTTCGTCTTCGGTGACAATCTCCGACCCGCAATGAGTAATGATCGCCCGCGGCACGCCCTCCTTTCGGCACCACGCCAGCTGCGTGCGAACCGGTGCATGCCCGATAAGATGCTTTCCGCGCTTGCGAATGAACGAGCGCGTGAGCGTTGCGCCGTCGCCGATGTAAATCTGCACGTCTTTGAGGGCCACAGCGCGATCATGGATGAAGATGAGATCTGGGGCGTAGAAAATACACGCGTGTCCCGCGCTCACGCGGTACCCGACCGCGGGCGCCAGAATGGAATGTTCTACTGGGAACGCCTCGAACCTGATGCCACAGATCTTCGTCGGCGTACGCTCTTTAATGAGATGTCGCTCTTTGACGCTACAACCTTGTAACGTTTGCCAGGTCTTTTCCGGAGCATGCACAGGGCAGGGCGCGCCGTTTTTGAGACCCCAGGCGTGGTCCGGATGGGAGTGAGTGAGCACAATCGCGCTGGGACGCAGCCGCTCGAATTTTCCGAGCCAATCGAGGCCGCAATCGATCATCACCCTCGCGCTGCGATACGACACCAGCAGCGAGCTGTGCATTCGATGTCGTCGCGTTCGCGCCTCGATCTCACCGCGCGTGCCAGGAAAGACGAGCTTCATTCAGCAGGAATCAGTCGTTTTCGACCGTCATGCCGTCAATTCGCTTGGAGTTTTGAAAAGGGAACCGGCCGCGTGTGAGCGAGCGATTCTCTTAAGGAAACCAGATACGCCCTGTGCCAGGTTTAATATTTCGCTCACGCGCGCTGCTGACGATATTGTTGGCCTGCGGGGGCGAGCTCTCGTGTCCGGCCCAAGAGTCTGCGCGCACGCCACAAGGCACGATTACGAGTTTTGCGCCAATCGTCGAGAAGGTCGCGCCCACGGTTGTAACGGTGTTTACGACTCAGAATGTATCGCGCACCGTTCAGCCGTTTCCGTTTTCGGACGAAGCGTTGCGCGAATTTTTCGGGGGCCAACTTCCCCAGAGGCAAGGCAAACAAACGCTCGAAGGACTTGGCTCAGGAGTCATCGTTAGCGCCGACGGATACGTTCTAACCGCCAACCACGTGGTTGCGAAAGCCGACGAAATCATGGTGGGGCTCGGCGCCGAGCTCCGTAAATACAAGGCGAAGAAAGTCGGCGCCGATCCCGGCACGGATCTCGCGCTTTTAAAAATCGAGGAGAAGAATCTGCCAGCAATTGTGTTTGCAGATAGCGACAAAGCGCGTGCCGGCGATGTTGTGCTCGCACTCGGCAATCCGTTTGGCCTGCGGCAAACCGTCACGTCGGGGATCATCAGTGCTGTCGGCCGCGGCGGCATGGGCATCGTCGATTACGAAAATTTCATCCAGACCGATGCGGCCATCAACATGGGCAACTCTGGCGGAGCGCTTGTCGATACCGAAGGCAGGCTTCTCGGCATCAATACCGCGATTTTCACCCGCAGCGGTGGTAACCAGGGCATCGGCTTCGCCATTCCCGCGAATCTTGCCCGCGATGTCATGCAGAGCTTGCGCGAAAAGGGGCGCGTTGTGCGCGGTTACATTGGCACATCGGTGCAAACGCTTACGCCGGAACTGGCTGACGCATTCAAGCTCAAGGAACTAACCGGTGCACTGGTTGGTGAAGTCGTTCCGAAAAGCCCTGCGGATAAAGCGGGGATCAAAAGCGGCGACGTGATCACATCGGTTAACGGAAAGAAAATCAGCGATGCACGTGATCTGCGGTTGATGATCGGCTCGATTTTGCCAGGCACAAAGGTGCAAATAGAAGCTAACCGCGAAGGCCAGAAGAAAACATTTGATGTCGAGCTTGCCGAGATGCCCGCAAGCCAGCTCGCAGCACCGGCGGAAACCTCACCTGAGCCAGAGGCCGAGCCTGAAAAGTCGACCGTGTTTGGCGGCGTCGTGATCGCAGACATCACGGACGATGTGCGCAGCGCGCTGAATTTTCCGAAGGATATTCAGGGCGCGGTTATCGTTGAGCTCGACTCTGCATCGCCCGCCGCTCAGGCCGGCCTGCGTTCGGGCGATGTGATTCAGGAAGTTAACAAACAACCTGTTAAAAATGCGAAGGATCTTGTCGCGCTCAGCAAGAAGCTGAAACCAAGCGAAAAAATCCTGATGCGCGCCTATAGCCAGGGCCGCAGCGGATACGTGGCGCTGGAACCGAAATAGGGGCCGGACTATAGTGGCAGCCGTGTCGGCTGCGAATGCGCGCGGACCTTCACGGGCCGCTAGAATTTCGCTGTCAACATGAAGGCTTTCGGGATCAAATATCCAGGAGCACGCTGGCCTTCCATCCGCCTTCGGTTTTCTCGACGCGGAAGTCGTGGAGCGTGACCGCTTTCACGTCGGCGCGTTGTTGATGACGCCCGGCATCCAACGGCTCGCCCGCGGTTGTCGCGCTCAAAGAATAAGCACCGTTTCTTTTGTCGATTCGGATTTCGCGGACGCGCAGCAACAGGCGGTCTGCGTCTTTGAAGTAGATAAGCTCCTGTAAGAAATCGAATAGCAGCATGTCGATCTCGTCGTTCTTCAACTCGATGTGACGGGTCTCGCGCCGCTCGATTGTCTCGAGATTCTCGATCATGACGTTCATCGTCGCGTCGGCCGCGGATTTGAATAATTCCGGCAGATCGCGTCCCGTCGCTTCAAAGGCGATGTCAGCGGTGCCGATGTCTTCAAGATATTTGTAGGGCATGAGGGAGAATGACGAAATCCGAATGACCCGCCTTCGCCAAGGCTTCGGCGCGGCAGGCGAATGACGAAGGAATTACGAGATCCGACTGACGAATGTCGAAATCTAAAGTGGGCGCGTGAATCACTTCGTCATTGACCACGTGGCGGCGCGCATTCTTCGAGTCCCCGCAAGATCGCGGATTTTTGCGCGGCAATTTCTTTGCCGATGAAAACGAGCGCGGTCTCGGCCGACTCGAACGGCTCCAGGTCCCAGCGTCCAGCAACGAAATTAAAAAGCTGCGCCCCATCGGAGAAACGGACAAAGCCTTTTGCTCGGTGCACGTTCGCGGGCAGGCTGTCCGCGAAACGTTCAAAGCAATCGCGAGAAAAATCTTTGTCGGACGTGAATGTGACCGACTCGAATTCGGGTTGATGTTTGTGCTCAGGCGGCATCACCTTTCTTTCGCGGCCGATGCCGAACAACAACTCGGGGTCGATCTGGCAGCGCTCGGTCCGAACAATGGCCGCGGTCGGATTAATTTCGCGCAGTTTCGCTTCGAGCGATTCGATCTGCCGCTGCTCTATCAGATCGATCTTGTTCAAAAGCAAGATGTCCGCGCCCTCGATTTGCAGCCGTGTCGTGTGGCCAAGATCGGGGAAGCGAACGAGCATGTCGGCGTCGATTACTGAAACGACGCCGTCGAGCCGGCATTGCGGCAATGCTTCCTGAATATTGAACACAAGCGCTTCGGGCTCGGCGAGCCCAGTAGTCTCGACAACGATGATCTCAGGCCCAATCCGGGTGATGATTTCATTCACCGCCGCCTCAAACTCGCCGAGCAATGAGCAGCAGACACAGCCGCCGCCAAGCTCGGCAATACGCACATTTTTTTCCTCAATCACTTTCGTGTCGATAGCGATCTCGCCGAATTCGTTCATCACGATCGCGATCTTGGCCGGGCGCGTCGCGAGGATATGCCGGAGCAGTGTGGTCTTGCCGCTGCCGAGGGGGCCGGTGACGAGGGTGATGGGAGTGCGAAGCATGTTAAGAATGACGAAATCCGAATGACGAATGACGAAGGAATTTCCAAATCCGAATAGCAGGGCCATCACACCTTCCTTGTTTGTCATTCGACATTCGTGGTTCGTCGTTCACCTCATCCTTTTACATTCCCGATCGGCGTGAACCGCGCGACTGGCTTGCTGATCCCGGCCAGCTCGGTCGCTGCGATCACTTCGTCAATGTCCTTGTAAGCGGCGCCGGCTTCCTCGGCGAGGCCCGCCCATGAGGTGCTGCGGATGTAAATGCCGCGCGCTTCCAAGTCGCGCTGGAGCTGTTTGCCGTGCCATTGTTTGCGCGCCTTGGTTCGGCTCATTGTGCGGCCGCTGCCATGGGCGGTGCTGAAAAATGTTTGCGCACCCGATGATGTACCGACGAGCAGATACGAGCCGGTTTCCATCGAGCCCCCGATGATTACCGGTTGGCCAATCTCGCGGTAGCGCGCGGGCAATTCGTCGTGGCCGGGCCCGAACGCGCGCGTTGCGCCTTTGCGATGCACGAGCAGAGTGCGCTCTTTTCCATCGACGGTGTGCTTCTCGAGCTTCGCGGTGTTGTGCGCGACGTCGTAGATCATGCGCATTCCGAGGTCTTCGGCGCTGCGTCCGAAAATTTCGGAAAAGACTTCGCGGATGCGGTGAAGAATTACCTGTCGGTTTGCGAACGACATGTTCAGCCCGCACTTCATCGCGGCGAAATAATCCCGGCCTTCAGGCGACTCGAATGGAGCACACGCCAGTTCGCGGTCGAGGATCTTAATGTGGTATTTCGAATCCATCACTTTCAAGAAAGTCTGGAGATAATCCGTCGCCACCTGGTGTCCGAAGCCGCGGCTGCCGCAGTGGAACATCACCACGACTTGATTCGGAATCGTGATTCCAAATTTTGCCGCGAGCTCTTTGTCGCGCACGTCCTCGGGGCGCGCGATCTGGACTTCGAGGTAGTGGTTGCCTGATCCGAGCGTGCCGATCTGGTTGTAGCCGCGATCAATCGCGCGGTCGCTTATTTTCGATGCGTCTGCGCCGGTGATACAACCGTTCTCCTCGATGAGCTCGAGGTCTTCCTCCCAGCCGTAACCGTGCTCAACGCACCAGTGCGCGCCTTGTTCGACGACTTCGCGAAAGTCATCGTGCGAGATCTTCAAGAAACCGTGACTGCCGACGCCTGCCGGGACGCGCTCGAAAAGGAGATCAACGATTTCTTTCAGACGCGGCTGCACGTCATCGAGCGTTAGGTTGGTGATGACCAGGCGCATGCCGCAATTGATGTCGAATCCGATGCCACCGGGCGAGATCACGCCCCCCTCATGCACATCCATCGCCGCCACACCGCCAATGGGAAACCCGTAGCCACTGTGGCCGTCGGGCATGCAGAGCGCGTAGCGGCTGATGCCGGGCAATGTGGCGACGTTGCTGATCTGCTGGTAAACGGCTTCGTCCATTTCGCGCACCAGCTTTTCTGTCGCAATGACCCGCGCCGGCACGCGCATGCCATCTTTGTAAGTCACGGGTAATTCCCAGACCGTGTCCGAAACTTTCCGTAGGTTGTCGATGATGGCCATGTCAATCGTTTTACCTCCAGCCCGCAGGGAATCTACCTGCCGCGCCGTAACCAGCGAAGGCGGGTCAGCTTCCCGCTTTTGTGGACTTGCCCTTCATTAGAAGATCGTTTTCCACGAAGATTTCTTCGTATCCAGTTGGCCCCCCAAACTGGAGCGTGGCGCCTGAAGAGAACCCGCAGCCTACTGCTTGATCCTTGCGCGGCGCCGGGTGCCGACTCGCGCTGATTTAGTGGCGAGTTGTGCTCCGGCCTTGAGAAACGAATCCACCCACCAAAAAACGCTCTCTTCGCGAACCACACGTCTCATGCGCCGCATGCGCGCTTTCCGCTCATTCTCGCTCATGCGAAACGCTCTAAAAAGCGCTTCAGCCACCTGCTCGACATCGTACGGGTTCACTAGGAGCGCGTCACGCTTGAGTTGTTCAGCCGCGCCTGCGAATCGGCTGAGAATTAGCACACCGCCTTGATCGATGCAGCAGGCGCAGTATTCCTTGGCCACGAGGTTCATCCCGTCCTTCAGCGGCGTGACAAATGCGATTTCACATGCTCGATAATGGGCCAGCAGATCATCCCGATCGAGGCTGCCAAAGTGATAGTGCACCGGCAGCCACGTCGCGGTTGAGAAGCGTCCATTGATGTCGCCTACCAGGCGATCGATGCGGTCCTTGAACTCGTGATATTTGGGAATCTCCTCCCGGCTCGGGACAACGTTTTGAATCAGCACGGTCCGGCCTCGCAGATCTTCGTATCGCTCGAGAGAGATGCGGAATGCCCGTAGCCGCTCGGGAATCCCCTTGCTGTAGTCGAGGCGGTCAACGCCCAGGACAAGCTGGCATCCAGGAAAAGCAGCGCGCAGTCTCCGGGACCGCTGTTCCACTTCCTGGGAGGCAGCGCCTTTTTCAAACGACTCGAAGTCGATGCCAATGGGAAGGCTGCCGACGCGAATCCTACGCCTGCTCAATCCGATGAATTGGATGCCTCTGCTGGCGAAAAGCTTCGCTTCGGAAATCACGTGCCGAACGCATTGGAGAAAGTTGCGCAAATCCCGCCGTGTTTGGAAACCGAGCAGATCGAATTGGAGGAGGGCGCGTAACAATCGCTGCTGTTGCGGCAGTTTGGAAAAGATGTCGTATGACGGAAAGGGGATATGCAGGAAAAACGATAACGCTGCGTGCACGCTGCGCTCGCGCAGCGCCTGAGCCACGTACATGAGATGATAATCATGTACCCAGATGAAGTCGCCCCGCTGGCAATGCCGCGCGATGGCCTCGGCATAGCGTTCGTTGACGGCCTTGTAAGTCTGCCAGAAAGCTGGATCGAAGTTGCAGAAGCTTGGTAGATCGTGAAACAGCGGCCAGATGACCTCGTTAGAGTAGCCGTAGTAGAACTCGTCACGTTCTGCCTCGCTCAACGCTACCGGCACAACTTTATAGCCTGCGCCACGCGTGGCTTTAGCTAACGGCGCGCTCGGAATCGCGCCTGCGATACCGGGCCAACCAATCCAGACGCCGCCACGCCCACGCAGCACGGGCTCGAGCGCACTAACCAGCCCCCCGCCAGAGGGCGTGACTGTCCAGCCGTCCTCCGTCGCCCGCTCCAGGGCGAATGGAAGCCGATTAGACACCACAACGAGACGATTCATTTTGAAGGGGTAAGTCTTTTTAACTCTTTTATGGGAGCTCTCGCAAATAAATCGCGCACCATCGGTTAAATCGTTGAATCATAAATCGACTATGATTTCTTCCGCGTTCGATCATGTTCAAGAGATCGCTGGACGCGACCGGCGGCTGGCGATTTTTCTCGATTACGACGGTACACTGACTCCGATCGTCAGCCGGCCCGAGCGAGCCGTGCTTTCGGATTCAACGCGAATGACCTTGCGCGGTCTTGCGGCCAAAGTGCCGGTCGCGATCCTCAGCGGCCGAGACCTTGATGATGTTCGGAAGCGGGTCGATATCGACGGAATCATTTACGCCGGCAGTCATGGCTTTGACATCGCCGGCCCGCACGGGCTGCGGAAGCAGATCGCAACAGAGTTTTCGCCGATACTCGATGGTGCGGAAAAGGAGCTTCGGGAAAAACTTGCCAGCATCCCTGGCGCGCTGCTGGAGCGGAAACGATTTTCAATTGCTGCACATTATCGCCAGGCGGATGCGAGTGACACCATCAAAGTCACGCAGGCTGTGAATGGAGTCATCGCGGGCCACCGCGAGCTGCGTAAGGTCGCCGGCAAGAAAGTTTATGAGCTCCAGCCGGATATCGACTGGAACAAGGGCAAAGCCGTGCGCTGGCTGCTGGAAACGCTGGGCCTGGAGCAACCGGAAGTGCTTCCGCTTTATGTTGGCGATGATCTCACGGATGAGGATGCCTTCCGCGCGCTGGAGCGCCGCGGCGTCGGCATCATCGTCGGTGAACAGCCGCGATCGAGCGCCGCGACCTACGCGCTCAAGAGCCCGGCGGAAGTGGAACGCTTTCTGCGAGAACTAAGTGCATCCATCATTAATGACGAGGCTCGAATGACGAATGATGGACCCTGAAACAGCGAGGACATACTTTGTCATTCGGGCTTCGACATTCATTCGTCATTCGTCATTTGGATTTCGTCATTGCTCGTCATTCCTTTCGCCATTGAAGCATCAGGCTATTGTCTTTTTCCAGCCGCGCGCTTGTGCCGAATTGCTTGCCAAGCTCGCCAAGAAGACGGCAAAGCCAGCGCGCATCGGCGTGCGCGGCGCGCGCGAGTCGAAACCGACGCGTTTGCATGGGGATCAGTCGCGCTGACACAAGCTGACCGGTCTGCGAGTCGAGTTCGACAAAGTACATCAGCGCCAAATCGCCGCGAAACTCTTCGTAGCCACTGATCCCTTCGTAGTCTGTGAGAAAATCTCCGCACCCATAAAGAATCAGACGACTTTTGAAAACCTCGATCGCTTTCACGTGATGCGAGGAATGGCCATGCACAACCGCGACACCTTGTTCGATCAAACGATGGGCGAACGCGATCTGTTTAGATGGGATCTCATAACCCCAGTTACTGCCCCAGTGGATCGAAGCAATGAGGAGATCGCCTGGCTTTCCATGGTGCCGGATCTGATCCGCAATTCGCCGGGCAGTCGCGTCCGAAAAATTGTCCAGCAGATTCACTCCTGCGCGAGAAGTCGTGGCAATCCACTCCCGTGGAATGCCGCTGGTTGTTGATCCAAATGAAAAGAGAAGGACGCGCGGTTTGCCCTCAACAGCCAGGACGGCAGGAGCAGCTGCTTGTTCCGCATTATTTCCTGCGCCTGAGTGCGCGATTCCCGCAGCATCCAAACTTCGCATTGTCTCGGGCAATCCCGAATAACCCCAGTCCAAAACGTGATTGTTTGCGAGAGCGCAAGCGCTGATTCGAGCGGCCAAGAGACAACCGATGTTCAGCGGATGCATGCGATAATGAATTCCCTTGTCGGGCCAGGGCGTTGGCTCGGATGTGATGGCAGTTTCCAAGTTTATGATTCTGAGATCGACCGAAGCCCGTTCGAGTTCTAGCAGCGCTTCGCCCCAGATGTAATCGAAGGTCACCGGACGCGGGATCGGGCCGTTGGCCTTCTCCGCGAGATCGACATATTCGCGCGCGTCGCGCACATACGGTTCGTACAAAACCGGATCCACCGGATGCGGCAGCGCCTGATCGATGCCGCGCCCCGTCATCACGTCGCCGCAGAGAAAAAGGCGGAGCGACATGCTTCAGCATAAAATCCCAAATCCCAACCTCCAAGCTCCAAGGAAATTCCAATCGCCAACTCCGAGATACGGTGGGACTAGTTTGAAGATTGGGATTTGAACCTTGTTTGGGCGTTGGAGCTTGGGATTTGGAGCGTAGTTCACAACGTCTCCGCTGGGAGCACAGATCTGGAGATCTATGTTCCGAATCAGTTATCGTCTTTTATGAAGCTGATATCGCCACTGCGTTCTACGCGCGCGATTCGTATTTTGGAAATGTCCTCGGTTTTGGCGTTGAGACGCAGATCTTCTTCAAGATCATGTTTCGAAATGTGATTTCGCCGCAGAACTTTCCAATTCACATTTCCATTTTCCACAATTACGTCGGGCTGACCTTTGATCAGCATGCCGAAAGCATGCCAGCGACAACCGATAGAGCCGAAAAGCCGGTGCGTAAGTACCAAGACGAATGTGCCTCCGAGGGTCGGAAAAAACGCCGCGCTGCCATTGACCGCGCGCGCCAGGACGGACGCAAGCACGACGAGGAGGACTGCATCGAACGCGGTTTTCTCCGCGAGCGAGCGCTTGGTTCCAAGCCGAATCATCGCCAGCGCAGCGACCATGACGATCAGTCCACGCAACGAGATTTGAATAAACGTTAGATTTTTCGGTTCGGCCGCGAGGCCCAGCAGCGATTCTAGGAAATCCCAAAGTGTGTTCATGATTCCCTTTCTATGTGAGTAGGATGGTTACTCGCAACCGCGGAGTAAAAGGATCACCGAAACCACGATGCAGATTCCCAGAAACCAAAGAAAGATGGACGCTATCAGGTCCGAGCGTTTGAGTTTCCCCTTCGACTGCATATGAATGTCCTTCGACCAAACCGTGAAGCACCATAAATCCTGCACCTCATATGGGCTCATTCCCGCCGCGGCGGGTGGATCTCAATCCTTCCTCCTCTCCAAAGAGCCGCTGCCGTCATTCCCACGCTGACCTCAGCGAGCAGTCACTCAGGTGGCATTTCCTCAAGTCGCCTTCTTTGCGGCATCGCGCAGATTTTTGATCCGATCATGTGCGCTTTTGACCTCGCTGTACTCACGCGAAACGATATCGCGTAGAGGCGAAGGAAGGTCATCGCGCATCGCCTTTTCGAAGGCTTGCACAGCCGAGTCTTCGCCACGCTCGCACTCGGCAAGAATTGCGCTCTCCTCTTTGCTGGTGATAGCGGATTTTAAGTTGATCCAGCCGCGGTGCATCGCCCCGGCGGCGCTCCCGCCTGTCTCCGGCTCGGCCTCGCCCATGCTTCTGATCTGCGCCTGCAGCTCGCTCGCAAAACGGGATCGCTGTTCCGAATACCCGGTGAAAAGCGATTTGAGCTGCGGATCGTCTACCGCATCTGCCGCTTCCTTGAAGCCTTTCTGCCCATCCTTAAGGGTCTCGATGAGGTTATTGATTGTTGAGATAATTTCTTTTTGATCTGCCATATAACTTTAAATCGCGCGTCATTTGCGGCTGGATTGGAAATTTTTCCCTCGGCGAAAATTTCAGCCGGTCTAGCGGGCGTCGCCTTTCGGAAACATGACCCGCTGCGGCTCGGCATTGAGAGCAGCGAGCAATTTTGGAATCAAGCGCGTTTTGACGGAGCCGGCTTCACGCGGCGACACCAGATAACGGACAATCGCATCGATCCAAGTTAGTTCATCGACGCGAAAAATGACTCTGGGATGTGAGCGAACTTCAAGCTCGTCAACTGGCGTGCGAGCCAGTAGTTGCCGAAAGACTTCGACGCGTTTCATCATTTCTTCGCCAAGCTCTTTCTCGACAATCTGCTGCATCGTTTCCGCCACAAATTTCAAGTCGCTCTGATAGGCGATCTGAAATTTGATTTCGTTCCAGATATAAGGAAACAGCGGCCAGGAGTAATTCCATACCATCTCATCGAGCACTTTCTCATTCGGAAAGCGGACGACACGCCCGCTTGGGTGATCGGTCGAAAGATATTGCCCGCCAAATTCCCACAACGTCGTATCCAGGTAACCGACATCGATGACGTCGCCGGTCGCGTCGCCAATCTTAATGCGATCGCCAACGCGGTAGGGCTGGCGAACCAGGATGTATACCCAGGCGATGAAACTTTTCATGGGCGTTTGAACAGCCAGCCCGATGATGATTGATCCGACGCCGAGCGCAGCAACTGCGGCATACCAGTTGACAAAAATTATCGATATAACAACGAGCACGATAATCAGGGCGACAATTAGGTGGACCACTCGCTGCAGCGTGAAACGAGTGGAAGCATCTTCCATGCGACCGAGCGCATACACGGAAGCAGCTTTTGCAATCGCAAGCACGATCACGATCAGTGCTGCTCCTCGCAGAACTCGCCGAAGGAGATCAACCATTGGTTGCGGCAGCGGAACCAGTCTTGCGCCCAGCAGAAAAAAGAGCACAACGCAACCGGCAAGAATAAGCGCGTACGCAACAAACCAGAATTTATCCTTTCCGCGTGCTTTAACCTTTTGGCGGGGTTTTTCGCCAGTAGCGCGCTGAAGCTCTTTGCGAACTTCAGGCTTTTCTGAGATTGCTTCAGCGGTCTCAGGCATCACTAATTGATTCGCAAGAGCAGCTCGAACTGATTGCCGGCATAAGCGGCGGTCCGTATTCGCGAGAAAATTCCGTGGCGCAAAGTTCGGTAGCCGAAACGGCTAAATTTGTTTCCGGGCGCGAAATAATCTGGAATGACAACAATTCCGTTTTGGATCGACAGCGCGCCGATCAAACCATTTCCGGCGCTTCAAAAAAACACAAACGTCGATGTCCTTGTGGTCGGTGCGGGCATTACGGGCATCACGACCGCTTATCTATTAAAGAAAGCCGGATTAACCGTAGCCTTGATCGAGCGCGAACGCGTGGCCTCAATCGACACGGGCCACACAACCGCTCACCTCACATTTGTCACCGATGTCGGGCTGCATGAATTGGCAGATAACTTTGGCAATGATCACGCGCAGGCCGCATGGGACGCGGGCGCGGCAGCGGTCGACGAGATCGAAGGAATTGTCCAGGAGGGAGAAATCCAGTGTGAGTTTACCCGCGCACCAGGCTACCTGCATGCCTGCGTGAATGGTTTTTCCGAAGAAGAGATTTCCTCGCTCAAAAAGGAATCCAGACTCGCGGCAAAACTAGGATTCGGCGCGACCTATCTGGAGCGCGTTCCGTACTTCGGTGTGCCAGGCGTGCGTTTTCCCAACCAGGCAAAGTTTCATCCGAGGAAATATCTTCGAGCTTTGGTTATGAAACTTTCCCGTAACGGCTCGCGCGTTTTTGAAAAAAGTGCCCTGACTGAGTTCGATGCGAAAAAACGCCGCGCAAAAGTGAATGGTCACTGGATCGACTTTGATCGGGTGATCATGGCAACAAATAATCCGCTCGTTGGTCTCGCCAGCATTACCGGCGCGACGTTGTTGCAGACGAAGCTCTCCCTTTACACGAGTTACGCGATCGGCGCCCGTGTCCCGTCGGAAACAATTCCAGAGGCAATGTTCTGGGACACGCGGGACCCTTATGATTATCTGCGCCTTGATCGACATCGCGGCTTCGACTACGTCGTTTACGGTGGAGAAGATCATAAGACCGGACAAAAGAGGAAGACGGAAAAGGCATATGCTCGATTGCTGGCGAGATTGAAAAAGATTATTCCCGATGCCCAAGTCGATCATCGCTGGTCGGGCCAAATCATCTCCACTCCTGATGGCTTGCCTTACATCGGCGAGAACGCCGAACACCAGTTCATCGCTACCGGGTTTTGCGGGAACGGGATCACGTTCGGCACGATCTCCGCGATGATGGCACTGGATTGGGCCACGGGACGGAAAAATCCGTGGAGCGATCTGTTCGCCGTTGATCGGAAAAAGATTAAAGGCGCAACGTGGAATTATCTCCGGGAGAACAAGGACTATCCCTACTACATGATCAAAGATCGGATCGCACGTCCTGAAGCCGATTCCGTTGGCAAGTTAAAACGTGGCGAGGGAATGATCATCGGTTCGCGCGCGAAAAGGATCGCCGCGTTTCGGGATCGAAATGGCAAATTGCACAAACTCTCGCCGGTTTGCCCGCACCTCGGCTGTCATGTCAGGTGGAACCCTGCCGAAGCCACCTGGGATTGCCCGTGTCACGGCTCGCGTTTCAAGTCTAGTGGCGAAGTGATTGCCGGACCCGCCGAAGAGGCGTTGAGCCCATTGTAGTCTGTAACGCTATTCGATCCTGTGAAAGAATTAGACTCGTACTTAAACGATCATCTCGCCGGCTCAATCGGTGCGATCGAACTCATTACTCACTGTGCTAAGCTGTACCGGGGCAAACCGCTGGGCGCATTCTTCAGCGATCTCGAGTCGGAGATCAAGGCGGATCAGGACAGATTGCGCGATCTGATGCGTTGCCTCGGCGTCGAAGAAAGCAAGGTGCGTCAGGCGGGTGCATGGGCTGCTGAAAAACTCGGCCTTGCGCGATTCGTGATTGCCGGCGGCGAACCCGCCGGACTGGGATTGGTGCTTGTCCTGGAAGGGTTGATCATGGGAATCACGGGGAAACAACTCCTGTGGCGCGCATTGGACGCGGCGAATTTGCCGAAGGCTGAAGGATTCGGCTTCAAAGAGTTACAGCACCGCGCAAAAGCACAAATCGAGCGAATCGAAGCCGAACGGATCCAGGCAGCCCGGCGAGCGTTTCCTGATCCAATTGGTTAGCATCGGGGTTCGCGATACGCGCTGCCTCGATAATGCATCGACCGGATCTTCACCACATCCAAAATCGCGCCGGACGGCGAAATAATTGCCGAAAGGAGATGCCATGGGCACAATTCTGTTAATTATTCTGGTCCTCCTATTGATTGGGGCGCTACCAGCCTGGCCGTACAGTTCAGGCTGGGGATATTGGCCAAGTGGAGGTCTAGGCTTAATTCTTTTGATTATAATCATCCTCGCCTTGACGGGGCATATTTGAGCGAAGGTCAAGACTGCGTTTTGATGCACGGAACGTGTGCCGAATTTGGCCACATCCAAAAGAGCCTTCGGCAGCGAAATTATTCAAAACTAATTAATTATGCCGGAAGAGGAACCAATCGAACGGGCACGCGAAGACGAACGCCAGGGTCTATCGCCATCTACTCAAGCGGGCGAATTCGTGCGCGAGGAAATGGAGCACATACGGGAAGGCGAACACGGTGCACGCTCGCCCGAGCAGGCCATAGCCATCGGCCTCTCAAAAGCGCGGAGGGCAGGTGTAAAGTTGCCTCCACCCAAACGTGGTAAGACGCGAACGAAAAAGCAGGCCAAACGTGATCTTGCGAAAGGCCGCCGTCGCAAGAAACCGTCTCCAAGACGGTCACGCGCCGTAGTTGGTGCGCTCAAACGCGAGAGCCGCCGTGCTGCGTCGCGGCGGGCACTATCGCAGCACGCCAAACGCGCGGCACGTCGCCGTTCGTCGGCTTCACGATCCGCTGCTGCAAAAAAGGCTGCGCGAACGCGAAAACGCCGTCAGCGCTAAGGGATGCCCAAAGAAAAGAAGCTTCAGCCGCCCCAGCATCAGAAGCGGCAGCCCGGCCGCGAATACAAGATGAAACCGCGGCCGAAAGCCGTGGACGAAAATCAGCGCGGCAGCGGTAAACTGCGAGATAAAGTCGCCATCATCACAGGTGGAGACAGCGGAATTGGTCGTGCGGTTGCGATCGCGTTTGCCAAGGAAGGCGCAGATGTAGCAGTCGTCTACTTGGAGGAGCACAAAGATGCGAAAGAGACCCAGCGACTCGTAGAAAAGGAGGGTGGCAAATGCCTGCTGATTGATGGTGATGTCGGCGACGAGGAATTTTGCAGGAAGGCAGTCGCGCAGACTGAGCAGAGGTTGGGCGGAATCGACATTTTGGTCAATAACGCAGCGGAGCAGCATCTCCAGGATTCCATCGAGAAAATTACTGCGCGCCAGCTCGAGCGAACGTTTCGGACGAATATTTTCTCTTTTTTCTTCATGACGAAGGCTGCCATGAAGCATTTGAAGAAAGGCGCGACGATTATTAACACCACTTCGGTGACGGCCTACAAAGGCAGCCCGCACTTGCTTGATTATTCATCCACGAAAGGAGCAATCGTTTCCTTTACTCGATCTCTTTCCGAAGCCTTGGCTAAGAAGGGCATTCGGGTAAACGGCGTCGCGCCGGGCCCGATTTGGACCCCGCTCATCCCCTCGTCATTTCAGAAAAAAGATGTCGCGACATTTGGGTCGGATGTCCCGCTTGAACGCCCCGGCCAGCCGGAGGAGATCGCTCCGAGTTATGTCTTTCTCGCTTCCGACGATTCGTCCTACATGACGGGGCAGATTTTGCATCCGAATGGCGGGACGATCGTAAATGGATAGCCCTCAATAAAACCAGACGCTGTCTTGGATGCGATTTCCTAGCAAAAGAACGCGGAGATACTTTTATGGCACGAGGAAGTAAGAAGAAATACACGTCCAAACAAAAACGCCGAGCATCGAAGATTGAGCGCGGTTACAAAAAACGCGGTATAAGCAGCAAGGAAGCAGCCCGGCGCGCGTGGGCGACGGTAAACAAAGAGAGCCGAGGCGGGAAGAAAAGCGGCAGCGGACGAGGAAAAAAAGAAAGGCGAACCGCATCGCGTAAAGGTGGGCGTAAGGGCGGTCGCAGTTAGCGGACTTGTGTTCGCAGCGCGGTTCAAACACACGCAGTGCCGTTAACAAACGCGGAATTCGCGGAGCTGCTCGCGCGGCAATCTGAGACCGAATCCGGCGTTCTCGTCCGCGCATTCCGGCGCGCCGCGCGCAACGCGTTGTTTTGGCCGGAAAGCGCGGCTACTCTCATCGCACAAAATCGTTCTCTCATTGAACTGAGCGCAATTGGTCCCTTTATCGAAAAACGCGTCCGCCATTGGATCGGCAACGCCGAGTCTGTCGTCAGAACGATTCCGCCGATACGCCGCGATTTTTTCGCCCTGGCGGACGTGAAATTTTTTCTGAAGAAGAAACCGGAATGGGAAAAGTCGTTGCGAGGCGATCTGCAAATGCACACGCGCTGGAGTGATGGATCGGGGACGGTCGCCGCGATGGCGGCGGCCGGTCGCGAACGCGGCTATGAATATATTGCGATCACTGATCACTCCAAGGGATTGAAAATTGCAGGCGGCATCGACGAACGAGCTTTGCGCGAGCAATCACGTGAGATCGCTGCGACGAATCGAGCGATTTTGCGCGACGACGGAAAACTGACGGTGCTTCGTTCCATCGAGATGAATTTGAATCCCCGAGGCGAAGGCGACATGGATCCAAAATCTCTTTCTGGCCTTGATCTGGTGCTTGGTTCCTTCCACTCGTCCCTGCGAAGAACCGACGATCAGACGGAGCGATATCTGGCGGCGCTGCGCAATCCGCATATCCACATCCTCGCGCATCCACGAGGCCGCATTTACAATTTTCGACTCGGATTGAAGGCGGATTGGCCGCGGGTTTTTGCAGAAGCGACCAAGCTCGACAAAGCATTGGAAATCGATTGTTACCCGGATCGTCAAGACCTGAATTTGACCTTGCTTAAACTGGCGCGCTCAGCGGGAACGCGTGTGTCGCTGGGCACAGATGCGCATCATCCATGGCAACTCGAATTCATCCACCTTGGTCTTGCTGCAGCGCTGCGCGCCAGGATTCCCGCTGAAAGGATTGTTAATTTCATGTCGATTCAGCAGATAGAGCGTTGGATTGCACGCCTGGGCGAACGAAGGCGCTAACCCCTGGCCCAATGAAATCCCAATGAAGTAGACGCAGCAGACTGCTTGCGTTGCAGCCGGGGCAAGAAGGCGCTGCGATTCTCTATGAGAAGATGAACAAAAAAGCTGAAAAGCGCGCAGATCAAACGCCCCGGTCATTCCGCTGCAAGGTGAACGATCTGTTCCGCGCTTTTTCGCGGAATATTGCATGGGCAGTTGGATCGGCGTGGGCGTTCATTATCGCAATCAGTGTCGTCATCGTTTGGGCCGCGACGGGAGCGATGTTCAATTTTTCCGATACGTGGCAGCTTATTATTAATACAGGCACTACCATCGTAACCTTCCTGATGGTGTTCCTCATCCAAAACACCCAAAACCGCGACGCGAAAGCCGTCCAGTTGAAATTAGACGAGTTGATCCGGGCCCTTGAAGGTGCGCGTAATAAACTTGTCGATCTTGAAGACCTCTCCGATGAAGAGCTGAAGAAACTTGAAAAAGAATTCCAGCGCTTGCACGAACAGTCTCGAGAAACCGACACGCAGGAGGCGAAGACCGAATCGCGACGTTGATTCCGTAGCCTAAATCCTTGCCTCCGCCGTCTAAATGGCTCTCCCCGATAACCTGCGGCGCAGGACGTCGCCTTTCGGCCGAGCCCAAGCCGCGAGAAAGGTGACATTCACAAGCTCCATCCCTTCGAGCCGGGCTACTTGCGTTAGCGACTTGACGGCGGCGGCACGCCCGAAACCTCGATGCCCTGCTTCCGAGGAACGGACGCTATCGATTTGAACCCGCGCCAGCCAGCCCGGTCTCCATGATGGCTTCCGGATTCACGATGCCTTCAGCCAGTTGGTTGAGTGCCTCGTTCGTTTCAGATTCTTCGTCGAGAGTGGTTTGCAGGAGCTCCGCTGACCTGTCCTTTCCAAGCAGTTGGGCAAATGTGCGAACGCTACCGTAACTCGCGATCTCGTAATGTTCGACTTTCTGCGCAGCTACGATGATGCCGGCATCAATTACGGACTCTTCGCCATCTTCATGAAGGATTTCGGATCCTTCCTCAATGAGGCCTTTCATTGCCTTGCAGGTTTTACCTTTCGGCTTCTCGCCAATCTCTTCGAAAACCTCTTCCAGCCGTTCAACATGAGACTTAGTCTGTTTCAGATGTTTCTCGAATGCGTCCTTTAGCTCTTCTGAGGACGCAGCTTTCGCCATTTTCGGTAATGCTTTGACAAAGTTGGTTCTCTGCGTTGTAGAGATCCCGCAATTCGTTGATGTAGAGTGTTTTTAGTGTATCCAGCTTCATACGATCCTTTCCCTTTGTTGTTCCTGAATTTACTCTGAATGTTCACGAGCCAGTGCGTGCAGACACCGGCTCTAGAATAAACAACGCGGCCGAATGTGGAACTGCGCGTCTTTGATTTTAAGAATTTTCGAAGGGTACGGAAGCAACTCGAGCGAATTCTGCATCCGCTGCGCAAACCACCTGCGAAGCGATTGCCACAAGAAACATTGGTCTTTCACGCTGCCTTTGGTTTCGGAAAGCATCTGACGGGCCGGGCTGTTTAATCGACGCGTCCGCAACTGTTTCCGCTGCGAACTAAATCAAAAGATGTCGTTAAAACCGCCGTTGCCGCCGATGGAAGCGCGTTCAGTCGAGGAACTTCCGATTGAAAACGGCTGGCAGTACGAGCCGAAGTGGGATGGTTTTCGCTGTATTGCGTTTCGTGATGGTGAGCAGATTTATCTGCAATCAAAGGCCGGTCAGCCGCTCGCGCGTTATTTTCCCGACGTCGCGACTGCTCTCGCCAGCTTGCTCGAGCCACGCTTTGTTCTCGATGGCGAACTTGTTGTCCCCGTCGGCGGCGTGCTTTCATTCGATGAATTGCAACTGCGTCTGCATCCGGCGGCGAGTCGCGTACAAAAACTGGCAAAAGCTCATCCAGCAACGTACATCGTGTTCGACCTGCTCGCGGAAAACGGACAAGTCTATTTGCGGCGATTGCTGCCGGATCGCCGGCAACTGCTGGAAAAATTCGCACGTTCGAATTTCAGATCGTCCAAAAATTTGCGCCTTTCGCCGGCGACGACTGATCGCCGCATCGCAAGCCAGTGGTTTAAGAAAGGCGAGGGCGATCTTGATGGCATCATCGCGAAACGTCTGGACGCTGCGTACGCTTCGGGCGAACGCACCGCAGCGGTTAAGGTAAAGCAAATCCGAACTGCGGATTGCGTCGTGGGCGGATTTCGTTACGCCCGTGACACGCGTTTGGTCGGCTCCCTTTTACTTGGATTATACGGCGAAGATGGCTTGCTCCATCATGTGGGATTCACGTCGGCTTTCAAAGCGTCAGAACGCCGCGCGCTAACAAAAAAATTTGAAGCGCTCAAGAAACCACCGGGGTTCACCGGCGGCGCGCCGGGAGGTCCCAGCCGTTGGAGCACCGATCGCACGGGAGAATGGGAACCCGTCGATCCACGAGTTGTCGTGGAAGTTGCCTACGACCATTTCACCGGCGGCCGATTCCGACATGGCACCAAATTTTTACGTTGGCGTCTCGACAAAAGGCCCCGCCAATGCACGATGGACCAGGTGGAGTATCGCGAAGGCAAATCGTTCGCGCTTTTGTAACTACGCGTAATGCTAAGTTGGAACGGAGTGGAGCAAGAGCTCCAGAATAGGGCAGTGGCACAGTTTGGCTGTGAGCTTCTCCTTTCCTAGACTCGATAGAACCACTCTTCATCTGATAAACGAAATCTATGCGTTATGACGAACCTACAGTTCAGGGGGACTTGGAACGAAGCAAAAGGCAAACTTAAACAAAAGTATGGTCAATTGACCGATGACGACCTTGCCTTCGCCGAGGGGAAGGACGACGAACTTCTAGGCCGCCTTCAAAAGAAGCTCGGCAAAACCAAAGAAGAACTCCGAAAGGAGATTGAGAGCCTGTAAGAAGACAAGGATAAGACAGAATGCGGCTAACAAACAAAATCAAAGAAGCGGGAGCAACCGGATATATTTTACTTTGGCTGTTAGGAATTCCGATTCCGATTTTGCTGTTAATCTTTCTGCTGCGCGGTTGCACATAACCTTCGAAACAACTCAACTTAAAGTAATCTATGTTGTGGACCATATTTGTGATTCTCCTCGTCCTGTGGCTTCTGGGTTTTATAGGGCACGTGGGCGGCGGATTAATCCATCTGCTGCTCGTAATTGCGGTCGTTGTCCTGATCATTAACCTGATTCAAGGCAGGCGATCACTCTGAGCAACGGCTGCACTTTTCCGTGGACAGGTCACAGGGGTATTTTCTACCTCAGCTCGGCCAGGGATGAGGCACCTGCTGGGCGAGTTTCGCCACGATTTTGATGCGGTCGCCAGGGTTCACCAGGGCAAAGTCGGCGGAGAAAGAAAACAGCAAATTTCGACGGCGGCCGGCAGCCAAAAAAAACGGCGGGAGTTGCCTCCCGCCGCTCATTAAACGAACGCACAAGGCTTATCGTTGGCCGCCTTGCTGACCGCCACCTTGTTCGCCGCCACCACCCTGTTGGCCACCGCCCCCCTGTTGTTTGTCGCGATCACCCTGTTGGCCGCCACCGCCTTGTTTGTCACGATCACGATCGCCTTGTTGACCGCCGCCGCCCTGCTGGCCCCCTCCTTGCCCGGGGCTTGCGGGTTTGCCCGGTTCGTTCGGATTACGTTCTGTTTCCATGATTACTTTTCTTTATTTTACTTGCTGAGTTTACTGATTGGTCTTTCGCACTTCGCGACGAGACCTTCTTTCTCTGCAATCGCCTCGGAAGGAACGTTTGGATTGGAGAATTTCATCGAGTTTGCCGGCCGCTCATTACTTCGCCTTGAGCACTTCCACGTTGGAAGCGCGTTCGCTTTCCGCTGTGACGCGTACATCGACATCGATAAATTTTTTCACGACCTCGATGTTTGTCTCCGCGTGACGTGAGAGCGGCAGCGCTTTGAATGAGCCGCCACCGGCGAGGGCGAAAGGCAGCACGAGTTGATCGGCGAGAAATTTGCCAACCGGCACACCAGCATCGAGGTAAATCTGCGCCGCTTCGGCGGCGCTTTGCGCGACTGTCTCTGCGCGGACGCCCCGCTCACCGAAGCCGGTAAAGATTTCTGTGATCTGCTCGCTTTGAATCTCGAGCATCAGCACATTGCCCGGCCCGCGCGGAAGCTCCGTGATTCGCAACGCCTCCTCCGGCCAGGCCAGCTTTTCGCGCACAACACTTAGCTCACGCTCTGCAATATGCCGGGAGAGCCCGGCAATGATCGCTGTCGCGCAGCAATACTGGATTTCGCCGCGTTCCAGCAGTTGAATCGGCGAAAGTCGTCGCGCTGGTTTGATTGTGACCATGAACTTCCCGCCGCCAGCTGGGTAGAAGCCGGGCCGTTCCAATGTGGCCGTGATCGTTGGCCCCATTCGATTCAAGATTGGTAGGAAAGTTTTCTGCAGATAATCGAATGGCGGCGCGTGGGGATTGTGCGTGCCACCCTCAAGCACGATCTTGGATGGCCCAGAAGCGACGATAAGCGCAGGCAGAATCGACTGGAGCACCAACGTCGCGCTGCCCGCGCTTCCGACAACGAAGTGATAACGGCCCGCAGCGACATCGCCAGGGTGAAACACTAACTCGCGCGATGCGAGCGCGGCGCCTTCCACCTTGGCCTGCCCAATCTCTGCAGCGGCGTTGACCGCCGTGAGATGCTGTCGGAGCAAACCAGGCTTCCTGCGCGCGGCGCGAATGTTTCGGATATGAAACGCCTGACCGGTGACGAGCGATAATGCCAGCGACGTGCGCAGAATCTGACCACCGCCCTCACGGAACGAGCCGTCGATTTCGATCAAGTTTCCAGGAACGGTCATCATTTAGAATTTGTAGACGTGTCACCGGTGTGCGCGGGATGCGGTCATTCGTTGTGAAACTCAACGGGACGATGGCCATCGAGCGGCGCAAAAACAAACCCGCGGCCGCCCTTATCGGGATACTGCGGGCAATTCCTATGCTCAATATGCAGTAGCATCGTATGCCGTGCGCGCCATTGAAGGACATGCCAACCGCTGAGGCTGCCGGTAACGATTTCTTTAAGGGAGGACAAACAGCCATGGCAACCAATCACGACATCATTAATGAACTGAGAAGATCGTACGCGATGGAACTGGAGCCGGTGGAAAATTATCTGGCCAACTCGATCGATCTCGACGGCGTGCGCGCAGAAGAAATCAAGAAGGCGCTTGCCCGCGACATCGAGGAGGAGCTCGGTCACGCGCGGTAGCTGGGCAACAGCATCAAGGTGCTGGAAGGCCGCGTTCCCGGCTCGCTCGACCTTGATCGCGGGCAGCGTTATTTGCAGCCACCGAAAGACAGCACGGACTTGATTGCAGTGATTCGCGGCGTGATCCGAGCCGAGGAGGAGGCGATCGAGCAATACAAGAAGCTGATCAAGATGTGTAATCCAACCGATCTGGTGACGCAGGATCTCATTTTGGAAATCACCGGAGAGGAACAGGCCCACCGACGCCAATTTATCGGATTTCTTTACGAGTACGAACGCGGCGAAGCGAAGCGGCTAACCGCTGCCGCGGCTTAGCGGTGAATCGCAGTGGGGTTTTCTATTATGGAAAATCAAGACCGTTCCCCGCGGATCAAGCACGTCTCCTGGGGGCGACTCGAGGTGGAAGGGAGAGCTGAGCCTTACAAGGATGCAAAGCTTTTTCCTGGCGGATCGCGGGAATGGAACTGGCGCGAGAGTGGGACCAAGCACTCACCAGGCATTCAGCCGGCTGACGTACAGGAACTGCTCGATCACAACGCGAAAATCGTCGTGCTCTCACGCGGAATGAAGGAATGCCTCCACGTTCCGCGCGAGACGTTGGATTTCCTGAAGGAACGTGAGGTCACAGCGCATGTGCTGCCCACCGCCGAGGCGATCCAGCTCTATAACGAACTTGCGGAGAGGGAGCCGGTGGGCGGACTGTTCCACACGACATGCTGAAGACCTGCGGGCGAATTTTTTCATCAGCCTGGACTCAGCTCTCGAATTCTGTCCGACAGTTCTGAGACAAGTCGGTCGCGATTGTCTGGGCGAACCTCGATTAGCGTCACATCGGGACGCGATTTGATCACTTCGGTAAATGGCAGCGGCCGCGCAAAGATTGTCGCGAGTAGCGGGAGTTCGCTGTCGAGCACTTCGTTTACTGCCTCGCGAAAAATAGGCGAACGGATTTCCATC
>JBKOWV010000038.1:0-12213 GCA_046724585.1 Verrucomicrobiota bacterium | reverse complement strand
TGATGAAGATTTGCTTCAGATGGTTGAGGCACTCGGCAGCCAGATCGGCCTCTTCATCGCGCGAGGCAGAATCGTCCAGGAGTTGCAGCGTCATAAGGAAAACGCAGGGGCGGCAAGTACGGCAAAAGATCGATTCCTCGGGCTATTAACTGACAAGTTGCGCGCGCCGCTTACGCCGGTCCTCACCTGGGCCGGCAAAATTGCGGAACAATCCGACCTAAGGCCAGACGTCCAGCAAGGATTAAAAATGGTGCGCGGTAATGTCGAACTTGAAATGCGTCTGATCGAAGACGTGCTCGATCTTAGCCAGATCGCGCGCGGAAAATTGACATTGCAATTGCGCAAGGCCGACGCGCACGAGCTGCTGCAGTCTGCACTAGAGATCGTGCGCAGCGACATTGAACAACGACATCTCACGCCTTTCGTTGCCCTTACGGCGTCTCGACACGAGTTGATCGCCGATGAACCCCGGTTGCAGCAAGTTTTCTGGAGCGTGTTGCACAACGCGTGCAAATTCACTCCCGAAAATGGCACGGTTTCTGTGCGGTCGTACAATCCTAACCCAAGAATAATCACCATCGAGATCAGCGACAACGGCATCGGCATCGAGCCACAATTTGTAGAAAAAGTCTTCTACGCCTTCGAACAAGCCGATTCGCAAAGCGAAGGACTGGGTCTCGGTCTCGCGATCAGTAAAGCAATCGTCGAAATGCATACCGGCACTATTCGTGCTTATAGCGAAGGACTGGGGAAAGGCGCAACTTTCGTGATCGAGTTGCCTGTTCGCGAATCAAGCCGATAAACTCGAAGATTTGCCGGCCCAGCGACATCGAGGCAGTGGAGTGAAGATGAACCCAACTCGCACAATTTTTTCATGAAACCGTTCGACGAAGAAAAATTCATCGCCGCGGTGCGTGAAGCGCTGAATCAATCCTGAGCAAAAACAATGAAAACAAAAATTCTTCCATTTCTTCTTAGCGCCTGGCTGGTCCCATCTTGGTCCTTCGCAGCCACGATTCCGGCCGGCACAACGTTGCTCGTGCGCACGAACCAGACCGTTTCGTCAAACGATCCAGTCGGAAAAACTTTTGCCGCCCAACTCGCGAACGATGTCGTAGTGTCAGGCAAGGTTGTTCTGCGCGCAGGGACCAAGGCTGTCGGCCGGGTAGATTCATCCCGCCAGTTCGCATTCATGCCCCTCATCCTTAACGTCACACAAATCGCCGGCAAAAAGGGCCTGGTTCCTATCAAGACGGTAAATGGCTTCCAGACAGACGGCAGTTTTTTCAAAACGCGCCGCGGAATCAGTGTTGGGCGGGGCGGCTATTTTCAAATTCCGAGCGGGACTCTCATGCAGTTCCGGCTCGCTCAATCAGTGAACCTTTAAACTGCAACATTCCAGGTTTGGCTTACACAGAGATTTTTCCAGAAGCCAAGGTCGAACTGAGCGCCAGCTGGGGCTTGCAGTTCGACACCGAGAACAGCGCGACCGGTTATCACAACGGCGTCCTCTCAGACTGGAAGGAACCGTAATCAAGCGCTTCAAATCCGATTTCGGTATCGGTGTGATCGGTAGCTGGATTCAGCAAGTCACCGATGATAGGGGCACAACGGCCGATCGCCTCAATGGCTTCGTGAGTCGCGCTTTCGGCGTCGGTCCGATCCTTACCTACTCAACAGAGCTGGGGAAGAGTCATCTCGACTTCAACGCACGCTACGTCCACGAGTTAGAAAATCGCAACCGCCCAGAAGGCGACCCCTTTCAATTTAGCGAAAACCTGAAATTCTGATCTGCGTCACGTTTCTCAACAGGAGTCAACAGAGTGAACAGAGTTTTGTAAGAAGCAACCTCTCCGTTATCTCCGTTTGCTCCTGTTCGAAATTCAATAAGACCAAAATCCCATAGTCGCGGCGCTTGATTTGGAACAGCAATCTGCGATTAGGATCGATTGCGTTTCCTCGAATACGAAGACAAAATTTAGTACTGCGTCTCCGCGTACGACCGTCGTCGAGCGCCGACCGCACCTCGCCCATCTGGTACCACCCACGAAGTAAGTCAAAAGACCGACAACCATCATGAAAACCAAGCACACAACAAAACTCATTACCGCCGCCCTCGGCCTTGGGCTGAGCGCCCTCACCGGCGCAGCGTTTGCCGCCGACACACTCGACCGCACCGTCCTCCCGATCCACGAACCACCGGTCAAGCCGATCACCACGCTCGATGCGCGCGATGCGAAGGCGCCGCCGCGCTTTGACGTCAAGCCCCCGGCGGGCGCGCCCAATGTCGTGATCGTGCTGATCGACGACATCGGCTTCGGGCACAGCAGCGCGTTCGGTGGGCCGATCACGATGCCGACGCTGGAGAAATTGGCGGCCAATGGGCTGAAATATAATCGCTTTCATACCACTGCGCTGTGCAGTCCGACACGCACGGCCTTGCTCACGGGGCACAATCATCACCCGAATAATGCCGGCGCGATCATGGAACTGTCCACGGCGTTCCCCGGCTACACGGGCGTGCGCCCGGAGAGCATCACCACGCTTGCGCAAATCCTCCGGGAGAATGGCTACAGCACCGCGGCCTTTGGCAAATATCATGAGACGCCGCCGTGGGAAGTGTCGGTTTCCGGACCTTACGATCGGTGGCCGACGGGCTCGGGGTTCGACAAATTTTACGGCTTCATCGGCGGCGAGACCAATCAATGGGCGCCGGCCATTTTCGATGGCGTCACCCGCGTCGAGCACAAGCAGACGCCGGATTACCACTTCACCGTGGACATGACCGACCAGGCGATCAACTGGGTGAGCGCGCAGCAAACGCTCACGCCGGACAAGCCCTTCTACATGTATTTCGCGACTGGCGCGACGCATGCGCCGCATCACGTGCCGAAGGAATGGATTGCCAAATACAAAGGGCAGTTCACGAGCGGTTGGGACAAGCTGCGTGAGGAAACCTTCGAGCGGCAGAAGAAAATGGGCGTGATCCCGGCGACGGCGAAGCTAACAGCGCGGCCGAAAGAAATTCCCGCGTGGGACGGCATGAGCGCGGAGCAAAAGCGGCTGTTCGAGCGCCAAATGGAGACCTTCGCCGGTTTCGCCGAGCACACCGACAACGAAGTGGGGCGGCTGGTCGCGCAGTTGGAAAAAATCGGCGCGCTGGAGAACACGCTCTTCTTTTACATCGTGGGCGATAACGGCTCGAGCGCCGAAGGCGGGCCGGAGGGCACTTACAACGAAATGATGGCGCTCAACGGCATCGTCGGCAAAGCCGACCAGATGATGGATCACCTCGAAAACTGGGGCGACCCAACAACCTTTCCGCACTTTGCCATCGGATGGGCCTGGGCGGGCGACACGCCGTTTCAGTGGACCAAGCAGGTCGCGAGTCACTTCGGCGGCACACGCAACGGTATGGTGCTGCATTGGCCCAAAAGTGTGAAAGCCAAGGGCGAAATCCGCAGCCAGTTTCATCACGTCATCGACGTCGCGCCAACCGCGCTCGAAGCAGCGAAAATTCCACAGCCGACGACGGTGAATGGCGTGAAGCAGCGCCCGATGGACGGCGTCTCAATGCTGTATTCCACGGCCGATCCGAAAGCGGCCGACCGCCGCAAGACGCAGTACTTCGAGATGTTCGGCAACCGCGGCATCTATCATAATGGCTGGGTCGCCTGCACCCGGCACTCTATCCCGTGGTTGATGGTCCAGAATCCCCCGTTGAAAGACGACGTCTGGGAGCTCTACAACGTGGACGAAGACTTCAGCCAGGCGAACAACCTCGCCGCGCAGAATCCGGCCAAGCTGAAAGAATTGCAGGCGGTCTTTATGAAAGAAGCCGAGCGCAATTACGTGCTGCCGATCGACGATCGCCGCTCCGAGCGTTTCAATCCCGCCATCGCTGGCCGCCCCGATCTGCTAGGCGGACGCAAGACGCTTACCGTTTATCCAGGCATGACCGGGATGATGGAGAACGCTTTCATCAATGTGAAAGGCGTCCATCACACCATCGAAGCCGAGGTGGAAATCCCGGATGCCAAAACCAATGGCGTCATCATTGCGCAAGCCGGTTACTTCGGCGGCTGGACGCTCTATATGAAAGACGGCAAGCCGCGCCACGAATACAATTGGTTCGCGCTCGAACGTACTAATATAGGCGGCGACGCCGCGCTCGCGCCCGGCAAACACACCATCAGCTATGAGTTCATCCCCGATGCGGCCAAGCCCGGCACCGGCGGCAAATCAATCCTCAGCGTCGATGGCCAGAAAGTCGCCGAAGCGCAAATCCCCAAGACCCAACCCTTCAGCTTCTCCGCCGATGAAGGCGCCGATGTGGGGGTGGACTCCGAGACCAACGTCTCCCCCGACTACAAACAGAACGCCAACGCCTTCACTGGGAAGATTACCAAGGTCACGGTCGAACAGAAGTAAGGCGCATCGGGATTATCGCGGGACTAAAACTGATTACTAAACCGATGGCTCGGTCGATCTCTACTTCGGGAGATAAGGAGACACTGGAGTTTCCGAATCGGTTCGATGCTGTGGACATCTATCTCGCTCCTCTCTGTTGCCTCTGTTTGCTCCTGTTGAACCTCTTTAGCTCCTGTTCAAAACAGGCCATAAATTGAAACTTCCTGTTCACGTTCTGTTTCGGAAGGATTTGTCTCTCATCCTTTGGAAGCCGCGCGGCATCCTGGATGAATCAACGGTCAACGAAATTGTCGCGTTCATTGAGGCCGTCGAAAAACGTCACAGAGAACGGCTCAACCGATTCGCCGACTTGTCGGCACTGGATGCCGTTGATCTTAATTTTGACTTTGTTTTTCACGTCGCGCTTGGCCGGCGTCTCTCGGCCGCGCCCAGGCCCGCAGTGAAATCCGCCTTCTATGTGACGAGCCCGGCCAGCACCCATTATGCCAAACTACATGCCATGCTGACTGACTATTCGCCGCTCCACGTCGCCTTGTTCACGGATCGCACCGCCGCGGCCAAGTGGCTCGGCGTTCCGGTCGAGGCGTTGTCCGAATAAGAACCGAGGAGGATTTAAGAGCAGATAGCAGACCTCTACAAGCCGAAGGATATCTCGTGAAAAACGACCAGAACGCCTATTCATTCAATAATATCACTGCAAAGAAAAAACCACGACGGTTCAGGCACCATTCAGTTCGGCGGCTGCGACGGTAAAACTCCCAATTGTCTGCCAATCATGCCGGGCTGGAACTACATGGTGCGCTTATCGTCCGCGCGCTGAAATCTTGAACGGTACCTGGAAATTTCCCGAGGCGAAGCCCCGTGCCCTAAACAGACTGATGAAAGGAAACCGCAAAGCGCAATGAAGCTTCCACCTGAAATTGAGTTTCACGAAGACATTCGTCTCCTTATTTATAGACCGCGCGGCTTGCTGAACGAGGCAGCGATTAACAAGGTCTTAAGCTCCTTGGAAGACCTCGAAGCCAAGTTGCAGGCGCCGTTCAATCGATTCTCCGATACGCTGGGAGCCGATGAAGTGGAACTCAACTTCAAATACGTAATTCAGGTTTCTCTCCATCGTCGCCTCTCTTACGCGGGTCGTCCGCCGGTGAAATCAGCGATTCTAGCTACCGATGCGGCCATGATTCATTACGGACGACTGCATGCCGTACTGACACAAGGTTCGTCGATCAGGGTTCGCATCTTTCAAGATCGACAGGAAGCCGCGCAATGGCTCGATGTCCCGATCGAATTGCTGGCGGCGAAGCCCGTCGACGGCGAATCACCCTGAGTCATTTGGAATAAACGAAATGAAACTTCCTTATGATCTCGAGTTTCACGAAGACATTCGGCTGCTCGTCTGGAGGCCGCGGGGCATGGTGAACAAGGCGGCTGTCAACAAAATCATAACTGTCATCGGAGAACTCGAGTTCACGTTCAAGGAGCCTTTCAATCGGTTCTCCGACACGGTTGCAGCCGATGCAGGTGATCTGAACTTGAAATACATCACTAGCGTTTCACTTTATCGGCGCCGCTTCTATGGCAATCGCCCGCCGATCAAATCAGCAATTCTTGCTACGGATGCTACCCTGATTCATTACGGCAACGTGCACGCCTTACTGACTCAAGATTCTCCGATCAACGTCCGCGTATTCCAGGATCGCAGCGAAGTCGCGCAATGGCTTCACGTCCCGATCGAACGGCTGACTGCGGATACAACCCATGATGAAACATCCTGAGTGAATCACGCAAGGCGTTATCAAAAACGCATTTTGTCCGACTTGGAAGTGCTGGCCATCAAACGATTCAAGAACGGCTTCGGCATTCGGCTTCGTCGAAAGCTGGATTCAGCAGGTCAGGGACGACGAAGGCGCACCGGCGGTGCTCAACGGTTTTGTCGGGCGGCCTTTTGGCATTGGGCCAATCGTCACCTACTCCACGAAGCTGGGGCAGAGCCACCTCGATTTTAGCGCGCGCTGGATCCACGACTTCGGCGTCAGCAAGCGCGTCGAGGGTGACGGGTTCAGCTTTAGTGCGAGCTTGACGTTCTGAACGCTTTGGTGTTCGAAGTTCAGCGTTCGGGGTTTCTCACTGCCGATAAGACCAAAGTCCCATTGTTGTCGCGTCTTGCTTTATCCAAGCTCTATCGCTTAACAAATTAACCTATGAACAAATACATCGCTGAATTCATCGGAACTTTCTTCCTCGTCCTGACAATTGGTTGCACCGGAATTGGTGCAGGTGCGGGCGTCATCGCGCCGCTGGCCATTGGCGCGGCACTCATGGTCATGGTTTTTGCCGGCGGACATATCTCCGGCGGGCATTATAATCCGGCGGTGACACTCGGCGTCTTGATCCGTGGTAAAGTCAAGGCAGCGGACGTGGTGCCTTACATGGTTGCACAGCTCGCCGGCGCCGCGGTCGCTGCTATGATCGTAATCAAAATTCTCCGGGCCGGGGTCGCTGTCACTCCGATCAGTCCGAACATTGGCCCGGCTCTGCTCGCGGAATTTCTTTTCACATTCGCGCTCGTCTATGTGGTGTTGAACGCGGCCACGGCGGAAGGCACTTCCGGAAATTCATTTTATGGCCTGGCCATTGGCATGACAGTGATGACCGGGGCGTTCGCCGTCGGTGACATTTCAGGCGGAGCATTTAATCCCGCTGTCGCTCTAGGCATTTGCGTTCTCGGTATTTCGGCTTGGGAAAACATCTGGATTTATCTGCTGGCCGACTTCGCTGCCGCTGTTGTCGCAGCCCTGATTTTCCGGCTGATTAATCCGCCGATGCAAACCACGCCGATCGCGACTGAGGAGCCGCCTTACGAAACGCCGCGCTGACTAAAGAGTTAACAGAAGGGAGAATTGAACAGGAGGAAACAGAGACAATAGACAATTGTAGGCGTGTCTGTAAGACGGCTTCCAAAAAACAAGCTGGCGTCTGAAACAGACGCCCTGCAATAAAACCTCACGATGCGACGTATCGCCTCTGTCTTTGTTGCGGCACTCTTAATATCCAAGCCGGCATTTTGCGGCACACCCGACTTTGCGGTGACGGTCGCGAACAAGGGCCTCGCGCCGGGCAAATCGCCTGAAGGAATGGTGTGGATTACGGGAGGCGAATTCTCAATGGGTGCCTCGACGAGTGGCCATGGCACGGATGAGATGCCGATGGCCTCAAATGACGCGGGCCCGATTCATCGCGTTCGCGTGGATGGATTCTGGATGGACGTCACGCCGGTGACGAACGAGCAGTTCGAAAAATTCGTTAAGGCGACCGGATACGTCACGATCGCGGAACGGACACCTACAAAAGAAGAATTTCCGACCGCGCCGGCTGAAAATCTTGTAGCGGGCTCAGTCGTTTTCGCGCCGCCCGATCACGAAGTTCGGCTCAACAATCATTATCAATGGTGGAGCTATGTGAAAGGCGCGGACTGGCGTAATCCGCTCGGACCGCAGAGCGACATCAAAGGAAAGGAAAAATATCCGGTCGTTCAGATCGCTTACCGTGACGCGGAAGCTTACGCGAAATGGGCTGGCAAACGTTTGCCGACCGAAGCGGAGTTCGAATTCGCGGCGCGCGGCGGCCTAACGGGAAAAACTTATGTCTGGGGCGACGAATTTCGGCCCGGTGGAAAATGGATGGCAAACACCTGGCAGGGAAAATTTCCAGTGAAAGACGCGGTTGAAGATGGGTACGGCGGCATCGCGCCGGTAAAAAGTTTTCCGGCGAACGGTTACGGACTTTACGACATGGCTGGCAACATCTGGGAATGGTGCAGCGATTGGTATCGCCCTGATTACTACAAGACGCTGGCACAGAGAGGCGGTGCAGCGAAAAACCCGCAAGGTCCCGATTCACCATTCGATCCGGCCGAACCGAATGAAAAAAAACGCGTCCAGCGGGGCGGTTCGTTTCTTTGCAACGAACAATATTGCTCGCGCTACATCGTCGGCACCCGCGGCAAGGGTGAGGTCAACACGGGCACCAATCATCTCGGTTTCCGTTGCGTGAAATCCGCTCAAGCCGTTGCGCCAAAATGAATGAATCAAGCCGCGCTTGATGCGAATCTGTCAAAAGCGCACACCTGAACTCAAATATTCCGGTGACGCCTGAGCCGTTGGAAGTCCCGTTTGAAGAATTGCCGGTGTTACATGCGAGCGAAATTCCGCGCCCGGAAATTCTCGCAGATGCTTAATGGGCGCCTGCGATCATTTCCTTCATTATTTGCCGACCCTTGGCCTGCAACGGCCCCATGCCGCTCCCGGGCAGGAACCACATACCTTTGTCTTGATCGCGGCAGTAAAGAATGTTGACGCCGTCGCTCGTGACCGCGTGATGAAATGTCGCGCCGGGGTTCTCGGCGATGAATCGGAAGAATGCCTCCCGCCACGGATCATCGGCGTGACGAAACAGCTCTCCTCCAAGCTTCTTTAGTTCTTCAACGCTGATCGTATGAATCGATTTGGCGATCGCTTTGCGGCGCTCCTTGTTGAGATTCTCAAGATCGAATTTTTCGAATGGCATAAGTTTCAGGTTATCCCATTAAAGACGAATCGCCAGGTAAACCGGCTCGGTTCCGCCGGCCATTGGACTTTAGTCCTATTCATGATTGCAAGCTGGCAAGCGTTTGTGCAAACTGAAAATCGCTTGGCATGAAGCTGCTCCTTCAAGAGATCCGTCGCAACCCACTGCTTTGGCTGCTTGTGTTTGTCCCTATTGCGCTCGCCGCGGAGAAACTCAATCACGACGCGCACACGCTACACTTTATTCTTTCGGTGCTCGCGATTTTGCCGTTGGCTGTTTTGCTAAGTCACGCGACCGAATCAGTCGCCGCGAAAACGGGTGATTCAGTAGGCGGTTTGCTCAACGCAACGCTTGGGAATCTAACCGAGCTAGTCATCGCCATCGCTGCTTTGCAGGCGGGACAATACACACTGGTGAAGGCATCAGTCGCCGGCGCAATCGTCACGAATTCGTTGTTTATGCTGGGCGCGTCGTTCCTGCTCGGCGGTGTGCGGTACCACGTTCAGGAGTTCAACCGTATCGCCGCACGATTTCAGGCTGGGCTGCTTTTTCTCGCTACGGTCGCGCTCCTGATTCCGTCTGCCGTCGCCGAGCACGAGGCATTAGGCAAAGCTGGTTTGAATCAGAAATTGAGCGTGGCGCTTTCGTTTTTGCTTTTGGCGGGGTACGCCCTCGGCCTCTGGTTTTCGCTTAACACGCACCGCGAATTGTTTGCCGGCACAGGTGAGGAACATGAAGCAGCGTGGGCGATCGGGCTTGCGCTCGTCACGCTCGCGGCCGTGACCATTTTGGTGGCGCTGGTGAGCGAAGTGTTTGTCGGATCCGTTCAACACACTGCGACCGCCTTCGGAATGAGTTCTGCTTTCGTTGGGTTTATCGTCGTCGCTTTGGTCGGCGGTGCTGCCGAAATGGCGGCAGCATTTTCCGCCGCGCGAAAAAACCGTCTCGACCTCAGCGTAGGCATCGCGCTGGGCAGCGCCGCGCAGATTGCCCTCTTCGTCGCTCCGGTTCTGGTGCTGCTCAGTTATTTGATTGGCCCCGCGCCCATGGATTTGAATTTGTGGCCAGGGGCAGTGGCAATGATTTTGTTCGCAACGCTAACCGCATCGCTTATAACTAGCTCTGGGCGCTCCGCGTGGTTCGTCGGCGTGCTCGCAATCATGGTTTATCTAATCTTCGCCATAGCGCTCTATCTTTTGCCGCCGGCCGGGACCACGTGATTAGTACCGAACTCTTCAGTCCGAATTCTTGCGTAACTGATCAACGGGCGGCCTGAGCGACGATGGTCCTTGAGGGGCTGCCCAACCCAAGATGTAACCGCAGAATCCGGTCAAGCTCCGCAATGGTTTCAGGCAACTCGGCCGAGCCGTGTGGACCCGGAACGATGCGTTCGGATTTGGCACCGTCGAGATGAGAGCTCCAGTATGCTACGACGCCATCAGTGCAATTCGGACAGTCTCCCTTCCCGCGATCGCCAATGATCGAATGATAAGGAACATTTATCGGTGGTTCGTTAACTACCGGGAACGCTGGATTTGTCGGCTTTAGCCCCCAGACGCTGTTCGGCAGACGTTTGGAACTTCCGGTCAATTGCACGAGTTCGGCACTAGTGAACGAGTCCTTCATGGGAGTAAGCACCTTTGCCGGAAGACTAATCAGGCTCACGGCAAGACTACCCAGTCCACCGCTTGCCATATCGCTCCCGCGATGCGGAGTACAAATAAAGACAACCCGTTTGATTCGGGGATTTGCGCGATAAGTCGTAGCGCGAACAACGAGACTGTCACTTGAGTTGTTGGCGAAAATGCTTTTCATGGCTGGTCCGACATTCTTGTCCTTCTCCCACATCGCACGAGTGACGGTGGTGACTTGAGCATGAGTCAACATGCCCCCCATGCTGTGGCCAACGAGAACATAGGGAAGGTGGTTTGGGTAAAGCTTGTCCACTTTGGCGAGCTCCTCACGCAACCGAAGTGCGGAATAGAGAATAGGGTTGCCAGTCGCATAACCGAAGATCCACGGTTGGTAACGTTTGCGTATCTCAGGGTCTTGTTGAAGACCGTTGATCGTTTTGACCCATGTAAAGGGGGTCGACGCCAGTCCATGTACGAAGACCACAGGAATTCGGCTGGGATCGTAGGGCTCAAGGAAATACAGCCCCGTTTTCTCCATCATATTGGCGCCACTCAAGGTGCCCATCATTCCGAACAGGAGCAGGTTGTTTGGCGGCCGGAAGTAGGAGATCGGAGCGGAAAAGTCTGCTGCCAGAGGCCGCACCTTTCCCTTCACCCGTGCAAAAGGGTCACTGCTCGGTCGTCGCAAGGCCAGGACAGCATCTGCTCCGTCAAAATCGAGAGTGGCGGTAACCGCTGCAGTCATTCCTTTACGCGGCGCAAAATGTTCGGGCGGCGTCACCGACCGCACCCCGACCAGTGCGCCACCGACACCGGCTTGAGTGACTTCCTTTTTCACCAGCGTACGTTTGATTTGATTAGGATCTTCAAACGACGTGAAGTAATCCGGCGACCAGGTGGAGGGGTAGCTGCCTGGTTGGAGCCGCAAACGGTAAGTTGTGTTCTCGCCGGTGAGGATGAGCGGGTGATCCCACAAACGTCCCCCGTCAGCCGAGCGAAGGAGCAGAGTGAGTTCTGCCGCAGCTGCGTTGTAAGTGTTGCGTGCTGCTAACTCGTCAGCTCCGGTGCCAAGCAGTGGAGCGGTCATGGCAGCGACCTGCAAATAATCAGCAGCTCGTTTCTCAACCGGAACTTGTTCCGACCGCGCCGCGCGCATCATGTCCGCCGCCGGTGCGTATTGGGGCCCGCGGGCTGTCTTCGGAGTTGTCGCGCAGCCGGCGAAGAACGCAATGCATGTTACCGCCGCGATGATTCGAATTTGGAATTGAATTTTAGGTTCGTTAAGAATCATAGGACTTTGAAGGTGAATAAATTGAAACTGACAGGGCGATCGGGGATACTTTCTTGATTCTACGAAACAACTCCAGCTCAGTTCAAGAACACTTTCCATACAACGTTAGTCGTACAGCCAAGCGACAAGGCTTCCTTCGTTCTCGAGTCACGGTTGCAAACTGGAATTCGGGGGAATACGGAGTCGGTAGAGTTATAAAGCAACGCATCCGGGGGCACACCGGACGGATAAGCCCAAAGTCTCATATTCAGTTGAGCACGACTCCGTCAATGTTGACTCAACGTGCGG
>JBKOWV010000094.1:0-24231 GCA_046724585.1 Verrucomicrobiota bacterium | reverse complement strand
GATGGAACTCGCCTTGAAAGAAGCGGAGCGGAAAGGGAAACCGGTTCGCGGAGTTTCCACGATCACCAACCAATGTGCCCGGTCAATTTTTCTTTGGCAGGGCCGCTCCTGGATCAGGAAAGGACTGGAATCGTATTACACGATCTGGATGGAGGCGCTGCTCCCGAAGCGGCGTATCATGGAGCTGTATGCAAACGTGATCGAGATGGGGCGCGGGATCTACGGGGTCGAAGCGGCCTCGCAGCATTATTTCGGCGTCAGCTCGCGCGGTCTGACGAGGGAGCAGTCGGCGATGCTGGCGGCGGTCCTGCCGAATCCGAAAGGCTGGGATCCGGCGAAGCCGGGCAGGATGTTGCGTTGGCGTCAGCAACGTATTTTGCGCCGTGAACAGAACGCGAACTTCCCCGAGCAGTTGCTTCGGTGAGGCGCGGGACGCCATGTAATCTAACGTTACCCCAAAATGATCGTTCACCTCGTCGACGGCACCTACGAGCTTTTCCGTCACTTCTACGGCCTGCGCCGGTTCAACAAAGGCGTGGACCGTCCCTACGGCGCCGTCGTGGGCGTGCTGCAGGCCGTCCTCCAAATGATCGAGAACGGCGACATGTACCTCGGCGTCGCCACCGACCACGTGATCGAGTCGTTTCGCAATCGACTTTGGCCGGACTACAAGACCGGCGCCGGACTCGAGCCCGCGCTGCTCGCGCAATTCTATCCCCTCGAGGAGGCGCTTGCGGCGATGGGCGTTGTCGTCTGGCCGATGATCGAGCTCGAAGCCGATGATGCGCTCGCTTCGGCCGCGCATATCGCGTCCGAGGACGAAGAGGTCCAGAAAGTCGCCATCTGGACGCCCGATAAGGATCTAGCGCAATGCGTGCGAGGTACGCGCGTGGTGCAGATCGACGGCCGGCGCAAAGTCATTCGCGATGCCGCTGGGATACGCGAAAAGTTCGGCGTCGATCCCCCGCTCATTCCGGACCTGCTCGCGCTCGTGGGCGATGCGGCCGACGGCTACCCCGGCATCCCTGGAATCGGCGCCAGGGCCGCCGCCCAGCTTTTGAACCGCTACGGTCAGATCGAAAACTTTCCGCCGAATGTTCTCGGCAAACAGCGCGATCTCGCGCTGCTCTTCAAAAATCTCGCGACCCTGCGCACCGATGCGCCGCTCTTCGACAATTCCGAGAAACTGCGCTGGCGCGGTGCGACGCCGGCATTCGCGGCCTGGGCGGATCGGATGGAAGCGTCGCGGTTGCTCGAGCGTTGCGAAAAGGCTGCGGGCCGATGACGATGGGCTACTAGCGCTGAGACCCAAGGTTGGGCTAATGCGATCGCGTCTAAATAGATCGTGGGCGCGGCGATCGTCAGAAATTAAACACGCCTCGACACAGCGAGGCGGCTACAGAATTACGTCTTCGCGTAGATCTCGCAACCTGACTCATGGTCGGTCTTTGCGGAGCTTCCAGACAAGTGTCGCCTTTCCATCCGGGTCGATGGTGGCCGTGATCTGATAGAGCCGATCGAAGCCGTGCATCGATTCGAACTTTACATCGCCGATCGCCGTGGGTTTCAGTTTCTCGTAGTATTCGTGTCTCTCGAGGACGAGCACGTTTGGCTTCTGCCAACGGGTTGGCTCGGTATATTCGTGGCCGAGAATTGCGCGCTCCAGTTCAGTGTCGCTGCCGCGCCCGGGCACTTCGCTTAGCGGTAGATCGACGCGGGTGAATGAGTCGCCGGAGAGTTGGTAAACCGCGGTCTGTTTCTTGAGCGGGGCCGGGCGCGGTGTGCTAAACAAGTTGCCCCGCTGTTCGGTCAAGTCGCTCGAGAGGCAAGCGACGCGTTTTGAATCGGGCGACCAGAGGGCTTCGCCTTCGCGCTGCGCGCCGGTGCCGATGTCATCGCGGGTCAGGTCCAATAGCACCCGGCCGGTCTTGTTCACGATTAGCTCCGCACGCTCGACTTTCGATCCGCTCAATTCCAACTCGTCGGTGAAAACTTTGCGGATCGCATAAAGACCGTTCGGCGAAAACCAATCGATCATCTCGCGTTGAAACAGGGCCTTGGCTGTCAGCGGAAAATGGCGACTCAGATACACACTGGCAGGAGGCATGAGGCCATCGCTCAGGATTCGGTTCCGCACCATCATCCGATACGGCAACGGCTGAGCGAAAAGGAATTTCGCGAACTTCTCGTCGCCGAGAAGGTGATAGACCACAGTGGGAACGCCCCCGATACTCTCCGCCGCCGCACCATCGGCATCTTGCGCGAGGGTGAAGAACTGTTTGAGCGCCTTTATGTCGCCGCGCGCCGCACGCCGGGTGACCGCGGCGTAATCCAACCCTCGCCCACGAACGAATTGTTCGATCTCCGATTCGCCAGCCGGATCCTTCTCCTGGGTCGGCAAATCCTTCTCGGTGAAATGAAGGCGAATGCGACTGAGATGCATCCAGCCGGACTTGCCCGAAGTCAGCGTAACTTTGTACCAATCGGGGTCGTTTTCCCACTCGAAGGTAAACGGCTCGCCAGCTTTCACCGTTGCAATCACAGCGGCATCCGCACTCTTCTCGGCTCGCACATTTACAAAGCCATCGGGATCATTGATCACCCCGGCTCGCTGCGCCTGTGCCAGCGGCGCGAATGCGAACACGCAGGCGAGGAGTACGAAACAGACGGCTTGCATCTAAACAAACGTCCGAATCGCGCTCGCTTCCCAGCCTACGCTTTTGCGTACACTTCTGATCCTCTTTCCGCGAACTCCTTTGACTTCGCGGCCATACCTTTCGCCAGCGCCTCGTCTTCTGCGATCCCCTGCTCTGCCGCGAACTTTCTGACATCTTCGGTAATCTTCATGCTGCAAAAGTGTGGGCCGCACATCGAACAGAAGTGTGCAGTCTTAGCACCTTCAGCAGGAAGAGTCTCGTCGTGAAACTCGCACGCGGTTTCGGGATCGAGCGAAAGATTGAATTGATCTTCCCAGCGAA
Source organism: Verrucomicrobiota bacterium (assembly GCA_046724585.1). Lineage (GTDB taxonomy): Bacteria > Verrucomicrobiota > Verrucomicrobiia > Chthoniobacterales > UBA10450 > Udaeobacter. Next base: position 21,253 of record JBKOWV010000094.1, on the reverse strand, counting down.
ATTCAAAGCGCGCTTTGCTGATCGCGTTGTCGCGGTATTGCGCTCCGGGATGGCCTTTCGCTAAATCGGCGGCGTGAGCAGCGATTTTGTAGGCGATGACGCCGTCTTTCACATCTTTTTTGTTCGGCAAACCGAGATGTTCCTTGGGCGTGACGTAGCAAAGCATGGCGCAGCCGTACCAGCCGATCATGGCCGCACCGATCGCGCTCGTGATGTGATCGTAGCCGGGCGCGATGTCGGTGGTGAGCGGGCCGAGCGTGTAGAAGGGCGCTTCGTCGCACCACTCGAGCTGTTTCTCCATGTTCTCCTGAATCAGGTGCATGGGAATGTGGCCGGGGCCTTCGTTCATCACTTGCACGTGATGTTTCCAGGCGCGCTGGGTCAGCTCGCCTTGCGTGTAAAGTTCGGCGAACTGCGCTTCATCGTTCGCGTCCGCGATTGAACCGGGCCGGAGACCATCGCCGATTGAGAAGCTGACGTCGTAGGCGGCCATGATCTCGCAGATCTCGTCCCACTTTATGTAGAGAAAACTTTCCTGATGATGCGCGAGACACCATTTCGCCATGATGCTCCCTCCCCTGGAAACAATCCCGGTCGCTCGTTTAACCGTTAAAGGGATGAAGCGGAGAAGAACGCCGGCGTGGACGGTGAAGTAATCGACCCCCTGCTCGGCCTGTTCGATAAGCGTGTCACGATAAATTTCCCAAGTCAGTTCTTCGGCGCGCCCGCCGACCTTTTCGAGCGCTTGATAAATCGGGACCGTGCCGATCGGGACCGGCGAATTGCGAATGATCCATTCCCGCGTGGCGTGAATGTTTTTGCCCGTGGAGAGATCCATCACCGTGTCAGCGCCCCATTTGGTGGCCCAACGCATTTTCTCGACTTCTTCCTCGATCGATGACGCCACGGCGCTGTTGCCGATATTGGCGTTGATCTTTACCAAGAAATTGCGGCCGATGATCATCGGCTCGGATTCGGGGTGATTGATGTTTGCGGGGATGATCGCGCGGCCGCGAGCAACTTCTTGCCTAACGAATTCAGGAGTGATCTCGCGCGGGATGTTTGCGCCAAACGATTCACCGGCGTGCTGCTGTGCGAGATCGTTGCGGGCAATGTTTGATGTTTGATGTTTGATGTTTGATTTGGGCGCTTCGCGTCCGGCATTTTCGCGGATCGCGATGAATTCCATTTCTGGGGTGATGATTCCCTGGCGCGCATACCAGAGCTGCGTGACGCATTTGCCCCGCTTCGCGCGCAAAGGCTTGCACGCAGCAATCGATGGTTGAGAGTTGAGAGTTGAGAGTTTGTCGTTCTGTCCGCTGAATTTCTTAATTCTTAATTCATCCTTCGTACTTCCGTTGCGCTTCGTCGAATGCTCGGCGTGCGCAACGGAGAGGTATCCATCATCAATCGGCTGAACTTGGCGGCCCTCATATTCCTCAACGTCCGCTCGGTCGCGGATCCATTTTGCTCGCAGCGGAGGAAGTCCCTGTTCGACATCGCCCTGAAAACCCGGATCACCCCACGGTCCGCTCGTGTCGTAAACGCGCACCGGCTCGTTGACGTCGATCTCGCCGTTCATCGTTTTTGTCGGAGCGAGCGAGATCTCGCGGAACGGCACTTTGATCTCGGGATGCAATTTGCCGGTGACGTAAACCTTTTTCGAATTGGGAAGCTGGCCGTTGGGCGTACTCATAAAAACAAGGATTAATCAGGAAGCCAGGAACTCATGAATAAACCACCCGTCCTGGTTTCTTGGTTTCCAGATTCGATTTTCATCTAACAAAAAAGCCATGCGCGGAGAAACGCATGGCCAAGCCTCGCTTCCTTCGGCGGCATTACCCGCATCAGGTTCAAGGGGTCGTCCAATTGGACCTCTCAGCCATTGCGGCTCCCCCGCACTTCGTTCTCAGGCAGGATAAGACTCACCCGAGCGAAGTCAATCGACTGTAGTGGCAGCCGTGCCTGCTGCGGCCGTGGGCATTTTGCAGGCGACACGCCTGCCGCCACAGGAATCTCACGGAACGATGACGGCGGATTCGAGCGCCGAGACCGGTGGAGGAGTTGACGCCGGTGTCGGCGAAGGAAATTCAGATTCGCCGATCAACTCGACCAAGCTTGAATCCATTTCTCGAATAACGGGCTCAACTGGTTCAACGGGCAGTGATTTACCTTGCCGCCGAAAATCAGCGACAAGCATTGGCGGCTGCTTTTTCACCGCCAGCGCCCGATAATTTTCAATCCCGACGCTAATCGCCTGGGCGAGTTTCCCGCGCCAATCCTTCTTCGCAATTAGCCGGCTTTCGCCACGCTCTGTCAGGAACCCTCCTTCGACGAGCACAGCCGGGACCTCGGTCAGGCGCAGCACAGCAAATCGCGCCCGCTTAATTCCACGGTCGAACTCGGGGATATGTCCGAGCAGGGAATGATAGATGCAGGCCGACAGCGCCATACTCTGGGCATCCACCTGGCTGCCCGCCTGCACGCTGGCAGAACTGGAAGTCACCCAGTTGTCGGATGTAGATGGCGCTCCGCGCGGCGTGAATGAAAAAATTTCGAAGCCAGTCGCGCTCGGATCGCGATCGGTCGCGTTGAAGTGAATGCTGACGAAAATCGAATCCCGCGCGGCGTTGGCAATCCGGGCGCGAACTTCCAACGGCACAAAGTAATCGCCTTCGCGAGTCATGATCACGCGCAAGCCCTTCGCCTGCAAAAGCGGGCGCAACTGTCGCGCCACGTCCAGCGCAAAATTCTTTTCGGAACCATAACGACAGATCGCGCCCTTATCGTGGCCGCCGTGCCCGGGATCCAGAACTACCGTTCGCACTTTACCCGCGTTTGCAACGCGGTGCGGACGCACCAGCGGCTCGATTGTCTTGGCCACATCCGTGCGCGAGACCAGGAATTTTCCGTCAAGCTCGAGCAGGGGGAAGCATAACCAACTGCGGGCCCCGTTGATGATGACTTCGCGGCTGCCGCTGACAAATTCGAGCGGATTCTTCACCGTCTCGAGGTTGATTTGCGCTCCGGAAGGCGCGACTTCGGCCGGCAATCCATAAAATTTCGAGATATTCTCAACCGTCAGGTAATCGCGACCGTTGACTTTTATGAGGTGCCAATCGTCTGCAGCGAAACTCGGGTGCGAAATGATGAAAACGCTCACGAATGCGGGGGGAAACAAACGTTTCAGCATATGATCATCACCGGGCTATGGTACCGAAAAGGCTGTCGCTCTCAAGTCATCCCGAGACAAGCCTCTGGCCGTGAACTTTGGTATAGAATTAATTGACTCGGCCTTTTTTTTCGCTAAGGCCCGGAAATGTTTCCGTCTCTTCGACGCACGGCTGGCGGTTGGATCGCATTTGTTCTGTTCAGTGTCGCGGTAGTATTTGCAATCCCGACTCAGGCCGTTCAAGCGAAGTCGAAATGCTGCGTCTGGCGGGTAACCAACGCAAAAGCCCCATTCTATTTAGTCGGCTCGGTCCATACGCTCAGTGAAGATGATTATCCGCTGCCTGCTCCGTACGAGGTCGCTTTAAAAGAGGCTAAGCGGTTCCTGTTCGAATTTGACCCGACGCAGCAGGCCGAATTCGAAAAGAAATTGAACGCAGCCGCGAAATACCCGCCGGGACAGGACATTCGCTCGAAGATTCACCCGGAACTCCTGGCCTGGCTCCGCCAAAATATTTTAACAATCAATGGCGATCCTCGCCGTGGAAAGAAGTCGCGGGTTGAAGGTTTCGATCCCGGCCTGGGTTACAAACCGTGGTGGATCGCCCAGCATCTCGTTGACAAGAGCGCTTACAGCAATGTCACGGCGGTTCCTGGTTTGGATGACTATTTCCTCCTGCGTGCCCAAAAGATGGGAAGAGAGATAGGCGGTCTCGAATCGGTGGACGAACATGTGGCTGTTCTCGGTGGATTGTCAGACCGCGATGGCGAAATCCTGCTGCGTGATGCGCTGGCTCCTCAGGACAATGGCGAGGCCGAATTCAACCGAATGCGCAAGGCATGGCGAAAAGGCGATACAGCCGCGCTTTGGGCGGGAGACACGCGACTACGGAAAAGGGCACCCTGGATTGCAGCGCGTTTTGTTGACGAGCGAAACCGTAAATGGGCGCCGCGGATCGAGGCAGAACTGGAAAGGGGCAAACCAACTGCGATTGTCGCAGGCGCCCTTCACTTTTCCGGTCCGAATAGCATTGTGAAATTGCTCAAAAAGCGCGGCTACAAGATCGAGCAATTGTAACCGCGGTTTGCCAGCCCGACTCCAAGAAAAAGGTCCTCGACGCGACTGCTGCTTCAACGGAACGGCGTTTGGGAGGTCTAATCCGCATTAGATGACCCGGAGCATCGTTATTCTTCCCAAATCATGAAATCATTTCTCCTTATTCTCGTTTCGCTTTTTTGTGCATTCAGCTTGGGCGCCGCATCACAGCCGCAGATTGGAAAACATCCGCCGCCACTCGATCCGAGCAACAGGGATACATCGGCAAAACCAGAGGATGATTTTTTCATGTTCGCCAACGGCGGCTGGATCAAGCGGACTCAGATTCCGCCGGAATATTCGCGCTGGGGCAGCTTCAACGAATTGATCGAGAACAACAACGATGCGCTGCATGACATTGCGGAAAAAGCGGAAAGCACGCATGTCGATCCGCGCCTTGCGCCGGAAACACAGAAGGTAAGCGATTACTACGCGAGCGGCATGGACGAGAAGGCGATCGAGGCAATGCGCACGAAGCCGCTGGATGATGAGCTTAAAAGGATTGAAGCAATCAAGGATCGCAACGACTTGCGCAAAGAGATTGCGCACCTCCACAGCATCGGTGTGGGTGCGCTTTTCGGTTTTGGTTCCGGCCAGGACGACAAAGACAGCACACATGAGATTGCGCAGGCGGTTCAGGGCGGGCTTGGAATGCCGGACCGCGATTACTACACCAAGACCGACGAGGCATCGAAAAAGCTCCGGGACCAATATGTCGAGCATGTCGCAAAAATGCTGACGCTCCTTGGTGAACCTGCGGGAACCGCGGCCGAACGCGCAAGGAAAATTCTCGCACTGGAAACAAAGCTCGCCCAAGCCTCCCGGACACGAGTCGAACTGCGCGATCCGCAAAAGAATTATAACAAAATGTCGGTCCGCCAGCTCCAGGAGCTGACGCCTGATTGGAATTGGAGCGATTATTTCAACGACCTCAACGTTCTGGAGCCCGGCAGCATTAATGTGCAGCAGCCGGACTTTTTCAAAACTGCCGACGACGTGTTCAAGAACGTGCCGCTGGACGATTGGAAAGCATATTTACGCTGGCATCTCATCAATGCGACTGCGCAGGAGCTCTCCAAGGATTTCGTTAATGAAGACTTTAACTTCAAGGAGCAGGTCCTTCGCGGCACTGAAAAAATCAAACCGCGCTGGAAACGCGTGATCGCTTCCACCGATGACGCAATCGGTGAAGCACTCGGCAAATTATACGTCGCGTTCTATTTCCCGCCAGAGGCCAAAGAGCGCGCGCTCGAGCTGGTGAACAATTTGAAAGAGGCGTTCGCCGACCGAATCAAAACGCTGGACTGGATGGACGAGCCGACCAAGCAGGAGGCGCTTAAGAAACTGGCCGCGATGAGAGTGAAAATCGGCTACCCGGATAAATGGCTGGATTATTCATTATTACCCGTCGACCGCGGACCATTCGTCTTGAATGCGATGCGGGCGGCAAAATTCGAAACAACCCGTGAACTGAATAAGATCGGCAAGCTGGTCGATCCCACTGAATGGGGCATGACGCCGCCGACGGTCAACGCCTATTACAATCCGAACATGAACGAAATCGTGTTCCCGGCGGGAATTTTGCAGCCGCCATTTTTTTACGCTCACGCAGACGACGCCGTTAATTACGGCGGAATCGGGGCGGTCATTGGACACGAAATGACGCACGGGTTCGACGATCAGGGCCGCCAATTCGATGCGGCCGGCAACCTGCGCGATTGGTGGACACCGGAATCTGCCGCGAAATTCAAAGAGCGTTCACAAGCGATCGTGAAGCAATACAACGAATACGAGCCACTCGCCGGTTTGCATGTCAACGGCGAGCTGACCCAGGGCGAAAACATCGCCGATCTGGGCGGGGTGAAACTCGCCTATGCCGCGCTACAGAAAGCGCTCGATAAGCACCCGGAGGAGCGCGATAAAAAGATCGACGGTTTAACACCCGAGCAGCGTTTCTTTTTGTCGTTCGCGACGATTTGGAAATCCAAGCAGCGCGATGAAGATTTGAAATTGCGACTCAATACCGATCCGCATTCGCCCGCCCGCTACCGTGTGGACGGGCCACTCTCGAATCTGACTGAGTTCCAAAAAGCCTTTAATCTACCCGACGATTCCCCGATGGTTCGGCCGCCGGATAAACGCGTTAATATCTGGTGAGATATGAGTTCGAGTCAGATGCTCGAACGAGCGGCCTACTGAGCGAAAGAAATCCTGCTGCTGATTTTGCAACGTTTGTGGCTTTCTAATTTGGCAGATGAAATTAGCCGTTACGAAGCGAGGGGGTGGGAGTCTCTCTTCCGGCTGCGCGGTCGAATAATGAAAACCAGGGCGATTCGCGAATTATTTGTTGATGTCTTGCTTCGCCTGCAGCCGGTCGAGCAGCGGTTTCAGCGCTTGCTTTTGCTGATCGGAGACGGCGACGGCCTGCGCCTTCTTCACGTCTTCAGCCGCGCCGGCAAAATCGCCGGCGGCGGATTTGATCCGGGCATTCGCCAAATGTCCGAATGGACTTTGCGGATAACGCTTTGCCACTTCCTGGAAAATCGTCATCGCCTCGGCGTCCCGCTTGTCGAATTGCAGGCGCCGCCCGTGAGAATAAAGCTGCGGTGCCGTCGTTTTCGCGAGCGCGCTTTCCCAGATCTTCTTGGCTTCGTCGGCCTTGTTCATGGCCTTGAGTAGCTCCGACTTGGTAGTCAGGTTTTCGAACCGCTCCTCGTTTTGAATCGATACGTCGGCCCACTTCAATGCCTCTTCCAGGTTGATCTTCTTGCTCAAGCAAAACTGCGCGGCGTCGTTCGGGGCTTCCCACTCATATTGAGCGCGTCCGCGCATTTGGTTGCGGATGTTTGCCAGAGTCGCGTCGGTATCGCTGATCGCGACCCTGAACGGCACCGCAAGTTTTTCCCACTTCAGCGTCACCGTACCCGAGTTGGGCTTGAGGTCTTCAAACTCGTACTCGAGCGCTTCCTCCAATTCGTTCGGACGCGGTTTCACGTTTACACGAAGAGCGTCTTCTTCCTGTTTATAAGTGTAGCTGCCCCACGCGCTCGCCACCTTGGAGAAAATCACCGTCCAGGAATCTGCGGTTGGAATCATATGCAATCCGTAAATCCCTTTCGCGAGCGGTTTGCCTTCTACGGAAACCGGATCGCTGAATTCGATCGTGGTGTTTTCGTTCGCGCCAGCGCGCCAAACCTCTCCAAACGGAACAAGTCCGCCCCAGATCTTGCGCCCATTCACGAGCGGCCGGTGATAAGTGATCGTGATATCAGTCAAACCTACGCGCTGCTTGTTGATCGCGAGCTGACTGGCCTCAGGCAAATTAAGATCGGCTCGCGACGTTGGGATCGTGGCCAGTCCGAGAAATGCGGCAAAAAGAGGAATGTTGCAGATGATCTGTTTCATGATGGTCCTGAATTGATCTGGAACGAAAACTCCGACGTGGGGATATTACAAGGACTTTTATCCGCGACTTTCGCGACGAAGGCTGGTCATCCTCGGGACAATTCGTTAGGCCAAAGGCAAATGATTTCACCTGAGGATTACATCGAGCACCGGCTTACCGATCAGATAAACTGCTATGATCGCAAGAGCACAGCTTCGCACTGGCTTTTACTAAGAGGCACCGACTTTTTGAATAAATCAGACAAAACTTTTAGCCGTAGCAAATCCCGTACTATCCGGATTTCCGCCCTGCGTAAGTGGGCCGTTCCATAGACATACTTCTCACGTCTCACCAATCACTTCTCACTAATAACTTTCACTCCCTGGCCACCTTCCCACCCCAGGAAAGAATCTTCGCTTTCGCGCCGGCTGCTTCGGCTTCCTTAATGTTGCCTGCGCGATTGTAAAAAAGCGAGAGACTAGTCCAGCCGATCTGGTCGTTAGGGCGTAAGTCGACCGCTTTTCTCCCTGCTTCGATTGCTTCTGGAAAGCGCCCAAGTTTCATCAGGGACATGCCGAGGGCGTGCCAGCCATCGAAAAAATCCGGAGCAATCTGAACACAGCGCCGGTATTTCTCCACCGCGCTTTCCAAATCGCCGACCGCGAGATCACCATTGGCGTCATCAAAGATTTCGTCGAGCGTCTGTTCCATCGCCATCGTCAGGTCCGCCCCGATGCTTTCGGAGCTACAGCACTAGCCCTTGGCAAATTGCACGTTGGCCGCTTGCTGCCGGTCGCGCAACCATTCATAAAAAACAACTCGTCTTTTATTATCGAGAAGCCTCTTCTCATATGCTGCCTTCTTCTCACGATCATTTGCGTCGGCCGACGGCTCCCGCTTTTCCAAAACCGCAATAAATCCGTTCTCGCCCGAGGGGGAAAATTCGCTGATTTCGCCCGGCGTCAGGAATGCCACGGCCTGTTTAATCACGGGAAGATCAGGCGGCTCGTTCTTCGTTTCCTTGTCCTGCGATTTCCCTGCTTCTTCGATCAGGGAAAATGGCGGAACTTTCTCGGCCTTTGCGCCGGCTTTTTGAATTGCAGTTTCGAGCCCCGCGCCTGCGGAGGATTGAGCTGCTTCGCGCAACTGCTTCACAATCTCCGAGCCTTTGGTTGACATCGCCTCGCGAGATCGGGACTTCTTGATCGCATCCACGATTTTCGGTTTAGCCTCTTCAATCGTGAGAGGACGCGCCTCCTCGATCCCCGCGAGATGCAAGATATAAAACCCATCCGCCACCTGGATTGGATCGCTGTTCGGTTCATGCGTTGATAGGTTGAAAGCTGCGGCGCCAAGTTGCGGATCGACCTTTAACTGCGGATCGGGCGCCGCTGCCGTAAATGCGCCGGTTGCATGCACTGGCAACTGAAATTTCTCGGCCGTCTGCCTGAAATCTGCGCTTTTCTCCAACAGCGCCTGGGTAAAATCAGTTGCGCGGTCAGAAAGCTGCTGCAACGCCTCGATGCGCTCTTTTCCAGTTAATTTCTTCTGCTCGTCAGTTAATGCCACACTGACAAACTCAACCTTGCGTTTTTCCTCGGTCTTGAGCTCGTTCCTATGGGCCTCGTAATATTTCTGCACGTCCTCATCGCTCACCGTGATGTCCTTGACAAAATCGGCGGCCTGAAATCGCATAACGCTCACATACAAATTGTCGTAAGCGCGCTGGAAATTTTCGTCCAGCTCGCCTTGCGGGATTGAGACGCCGACCGCCAGCAGTTTTTGAATTTGATCCAGGTAGAGCTGGTCGCGAACCAGCTGCTCGATGTGCTCCTCGGCAAGACCATTGGGCGCGAGCGCATTCTGCACGAAATCGCTGAACTTGTGAAGATCGAAGCCCGATTCGCCTTGGAATACTGGGAGCGCGCGCACAACCTCGGCGACCTCCGGGGAGCCTGGCCGAATCCCGAGCCGCGCCGCTTCATGACGCAAAACCAATAGATTCAATACGAACTGGGCATAAGCCTGGTTCGGATCTTTCACACCTGGGATCAGATTCTGCACGAAATCCGACATGCCAAGAGCCTCTGCCAGATTGAACAAGCGCACCATTTGCTGGGCTTCCAACATCGAAACATTGCGATCGTAAATGCGAACGAAGTGATCGGAGCGCATGGCCCCATAATCCGGACTTTGCACGAAATAGAAGATGAAAGGGATCGCGAGAATGGCGATCACGATCATCAACCAGTGACGATGCCTGCGGAGTAACTTCATCATAACGGAAGAAATTGTAGAGGTGCCCTAGCTCAGCCGCAAATGCGAGCGACCTCACAAGCGAGGCATCCACGTCTCACTATTCACTGATCACCTCTCACGATTCAGCTCGTCGGCAATTTCCCGAATCATGTCCCACGCCCGGCGCAAATGCTCCTCGGTCGTGAGAACATTTCCCAGGCCGATGCGGATGACGGTTCGGCCGCGCAATCGTGTTTGCGTGAGATAAGCCCGCCCGGAAGCGTTGATCCGCTCCACGATCTCGCCGTTCAGCTTGTCCATCTTGGCTGTTGTAGCCGGGGTCGCTGACCCTGGTCCGGCATCACCAATGCCGCCTACAGCATCGATAAATCGAAAGCAAACAACCGGCATCACCACCGGCGCCGCCAGCTCAAACCGATTGTCGATTCTGATCCAGCTGGCCAGAAGATGTGCCAAGCGCAGGTGCTCGCCAATGCGCGCTGCCATTCCGGCGCGGCCAAACGCGCGAAAAACCATCCAGGCTTTCAGTGCCCGGAATCTTCGGCCCAGTTGGATGCCGTAGTCCATGTAGTTTTTTTCAGCCTCTACCGTGTCGCCGCGCAAATATTCTGGGACAAGTGTGAAGACCCGGCGCAACCGCTCGAGATCTCGCACGTAGAGCACACTGAAATCCAACGGCACAAAGATCATTTTGTGCGGATTGACAACGAGCGAATCGGCCTTGCTCCAACCGGAGGTAACCCACTTTTGCTCGGGGAGAAGCGCCAGGCCCGCTCCATAAGCGCCGTCAATGTGCAGCCACATTTTATGTTCGCGGCAAATTTTCGCGATCTCGGAAACCGGATCGACGCTTGCGGTCGAGGTTGTGCCGACGGTCGCGACCGTGGCGAGCGGCTTGAATTTCGCCCGTCGATCGCGTGCAATCATCTCGCGCAACGCCGATGGGTCCATTCGAAAGTCGGCATCGCACCCAACCCGTTGCACGTTTTCCTCGCCAAGCCCGAGCGCAATCGCCGCTTTTTCCGCCGAACTGTGCGCTTGCTCCGAAGCGTAAATCCGAAACGTCGGAAGATCGCTGCGGCCCGCTAGCCCAAGTTTACGAGCCTCGGGCGCGGCTTCCTCCCGCGCCGCGGCGAGCGCGTGCATTACGCCGACGGAAGCGGTATCGTAAATCACGCCGTCGAATTCCTTCGGCAGCTGCATCCACTGTCGCAACCAATCGATTACGAGCGTCTCAAGTTCGGTCGCGGCCGGCGATGTGCGCCAGGTCATCGCGTTGACATTGAGCGGCGCGGTAATGATTTCGCCAAGGATTCCGGGCCCGGTCGTGGTCCAGCCGAAGTAGCCGAGGAACATGGGATGCCCCCAGTGCACCATGCCGGGAACAATTAGCCTCCGGATATCGTCAAAAATTCTGTCGAGAAGTTCGCCCTCCTCTGGCGCTTGTTTTGGCAAAGCGTCAATAATGGCCCCTGGCCTGGCATTGGGCGCGACCGGCAAGGTTTCTATTTTTTCCCGATAATCGGCAATCCAATCCGCGAGCTCGTGCAACTGCCTCCGGAATTCTTCCGGCGGAATATCACCAAGGGGCTGTCGATTTTTCATTGCCTCGAATCTGATTAACACCCTGCTTTAGCTGGGTGCCAGAGGCTAGCTAAAATGGGAGGATGGAGGTAGCCTGTAAAAACAATGTCGTAATTTTTCCGCAATGTCCTCGTCACAAATTCGCGGTGATATCTTGAGAATGCGAACCATCGAAGGGGCAACGCTCACGGAATCGCAATATAGTACGGGATCCCACCTGACTGTGCATGAACATGCGAATGCATACTTTTGTTTAGTATTGGCCGGAAAATATCAGGAAGTATCCGGTCGACGGACATATCTCTGCAATCCGGGTTCCTTGGTGGTGCATCCAGCTGGAGAGAAGCACCGCAATCAATTCGATGTGCAGCCAGTCCGTTGCTTCAATCTGGAGTTGGCTGGCCCTTCCGCACTGAAATTCCAAGAATTGCGAGTGCTCTCCGCGCCTGCTGTTCATAACGGCGGGCCCAGCGCGTTCGCTCTTACCCGAATCTATCGTGAGTTCGGCCAGCAAGATGCCGCCGCAGAGCTTATCATTCAGGGATTGATGCTTGAACTGTTCGGTGAATGCCAGCGTGCAGAAAGCGGTAGAGCCGCGGGCGCAGTGCCGGATTCGGCCCGACAATGTCGCGATTTATTATGCGCGCGGTTTCAAGACCGGCTTTCCATTAATGAGATTGCGAGGTGTGTCGACGTACATCCAGTCCATCTTTGCAGAGCGTTCTATAGCTGCTACGGCCGGACAATCGGCGAGTTTGTGCGTGAACTCCGAGTACGGTGGGCAGCAGAGCAACTCGCGTCGGCTGAACGCCCGCTCGTGACTATCGCGATCGAAGCCGGATTCTGCGATCAAAGTCACTTCAATCGCACGTTTAAGCGATTTACTGGGATGGCACCGGGGCAGTACCGGTCTCGCATTACGCGCCGTTAACTCCGTCCAATTCGAAGCGCCTGTCCAAGACAGAGGAGTGGCGCGCCACTACGCTGGCTGCATATGACTACTTCGAGCCCGCACTTTTCCTCAAAATTTTTAATTCTGACACAATCAATCGGAAACATTAGGTTCCGGCGCAACTTCATGCGGTCGGCAGCTTTGCTCCTGCTGATCGCAAGGATTGGCGTTGCCCAAGTTTCCGCGGAAAGTGCTACCACGCCACGACTGGTTGCCGAACTCCCGTTAAAGCTGCTTCTCAGCCGGGTGCCGTTTGCGCAGGTGAGCATCGGCGGCTCCAGACCGCTGGCTTTTATTCTGGATACGGGAGCTGATGACGACATTGTCAACGCGCGCGTCGTGCGGGAGTTAGGATTACATGTTGTCAACCCCCAGCTGGTCGAACAACCCGGCGGTGCAATCGAAATGGGCCAGATCGAAAGCGTGCAACTTCGACTCGCATCAGTTCCCGTTCAAAATCTCGCCATGGTATCGGCGCCGCTCGACCCGCTGCAGCCATTTATCGGTCAACAGTTGGACGGCATTCTCGGATACGGTTTTTTCTCGCAGTTCGTGGTCGAGTTCGATTATGTGGCGCAGCGCGCGCGGCTGTTCGCACCCGAGACATATGTCGCCCCGCCTAAAGCAGTAATGATTCCCATCACGTTCCGCGGCAAGAGCCCGCTGGTCGAAATCACACTGGAAGGTGCCACGGGCAAATCGGTAAAAACGTGGGTTGAAATCGATACCGGCAGTTTCGAATCGCTGGGGCTGAAGGGCACTTTCCTTGATGAGCATCGATTGGTCCCGGCGAATGCGCGGAAGCAGCCACTCTTCGGTTTGGCGATAGGCGGTGAGACGAGTGGCTACCGCACGAGACTCGCGGCCGCGACCCTTGGCCCATTTCGGCTTTCGCGCCCCGTGACAAGCGCAACGACGATTGGCGATGCTGGAAGCGGGGAGGTCGCCGGCGTCCTCGGTGGCGAAGCGCTGAATCGCTTCACGGTAATCGTCGACTACTCGCGGAAGCAGCTCTTGCTCATCCCGAATCGCAGACTGCGCAGGCCATCGGAGTACTTCGACTTTCTCGGCGCCCAGATCGTTTCCGCGGGCGAGCACTACAACCAATTCCAGATCAAAGCCGTCATGCCGGACTCACCAGCTTCAGAGGCAGCGCTCCAATCGGGTGACGACATCATCGCCATCGATGGTCAGACCACCAACAAGATGTCTCTCGAGCAAGTCATAGGAAATTTCGGCAAGGCCGCCGACCGCCGCCGACTTGATGTCTCTCGAGGTGGAAAACGCCTGACCATCGTAGTCATCACACGCCGTTTGCTGTAGGTATCGGACTACCTTGAAAGATCGACATCCCGTCTGATCAGGATGCAGGCGCGTAACTTGTCGAGGCAGATCATCTCTTCACCGCAGGGTTTGGTTGTGCGGGAGCAGTTCTGCTTGGACTCTTTTCTTGTCACCGGAATTCCTCCGCCGGAACATCACCAAGCGGTTCTTTCATTCGAAGCCTGATATTAACACCCCGCTTCGGCGGTTTCTTGCTCTACCTTTCCCATGGCACCTCCCTGAAGCGGGGTGTTAATGAGAAGCACTCAAAAAGCAAAGCCGAAACTGAAATGGAATGCGCCGGAATGCTCATCGGGGCGCGGATCAGGGTTGACGCCGTAATCGAGACGGATCGGGCCGACCGGCAGTTTATAACGCAACCCTACGCCCACCGCATAGCGCATGTCGTCGAGGCCTGGTTCTTCCGATGTCGGGAGCAGATTGCCCGCGTCCGTGAAAAGCGCTCCCTGTAATTCGCCGAGAATTGGAAACGTATATTCGATGTTAAATACCGTGAAAAATTCGCCGCCGAGAGGATGACCTTTGTTGTCGCGCGGTCCGAGTTCGCGCTCGATAAAACTACGGACCGTATCGGCGCCACCATTGAAAAAACGCTCGTCGATGGGAATTGCAGTCGCCTCCGCCGGACCGCTCTCGGTAAGTGAGTGAATAATGCCGGCGCGAGCGCCGAATGCGATCGAAGACTGTTGGAACCAGCGCTGCCAGGGAGTTCCCGGTTTATCCTCCACCACCCCAGGCGTGAGCGGTTTCGGCCCAAAAGGAAGGTAATAGCCGACCCGGATCGTTCCGCGAATAAATTCGATGTCGCTTCCGAAGGCGCTCGCGGCCAAATCCAGGGTATTATTGAGCAGGAACCCGCGCGGGTTCACGAAGGGGCTTTCCCGCAAATCAAGCGTATTCGTCAATCCGAGTGTATTTACAAAGTAATTCTCGTCGCCGAGGAAGATTGGCTTGATGTCGGCCTCGATTATTTTGACGTGGCGAACAGCGAAGGACACACCGGCCTCGTCGTACTTTGTGATTTTCCGCGTGAGATCGAGTCGTCCGCCCAATTCAAATTTTGTGTAGCCATCGAACCTGAAAGTGAATGCGGACAGACGAGCTTTAAAAGAAAAATCCGTATCAAAGAAAAACGGATCTTCGTACAAAATCTCGCCTCTGTATCCTCGCTGTGAGACTTCAACCGATGTGGTCAGCGGCCGGCCGTAACCGAAAAGGTTGCGATCTCTAAATTGCACGCCGGCGATGCCGCCCTCATAGGTGCCGTATCCGATCCAAAACCCGAATTCTTTGCTCTTCGCTTCCTCGGCCGAGATGTCGAGCCGCAAGAGATGTCCATCAACTGGAACCGGCTTGATTTGGACAAGATTAAAGAGGCCTGTCCGCATCAAGGTGCGAAATCGCTCATCGAGGACATCCGGGCTATAGGTTTTGCCCTGGAGCCTATTGAACCGTTTGATGACATAACTGGGACGCAGCCGGTCGAGCCCGGTCACGGTAACGCCGTCAAAGCGGTAAACAGGACCCGCTGTAATCGCGACTTGCACCGGCACCCGACCATTGACTGCTTCTTCCGGCGCGGCGGTGGCCGAGACTTTAACGTCGTAATAGCCGCGCGCCCTGAAATATGCCTGGAGACGCCGCGGAATATCGGCCACTCGTGCATCGGTGTAAGGCTGCTGCAGGAGATCGACCATCTGGCCGCGCAGTGTTTCTGCATCGTAAATCCTTTGTCCGGTAAACGAGATGCTCCCAAAGAAATATTGCCGTCCCTCATGAATTGGAAGGACCACGTCCACCTGATTGGTTTCCCGGTGAAAAGTATAACGTGGCGGATCGACCACCGCGTCCAGAAAGCCTTCCGCGACATACAAGCGCTCCACCAGACTTGCTCCCTCCTGCATGTCGGCGGCGACAAAGGGCAACTTTTTTTCCAGCTTTGAATAGCGCTCGCGGGTCGGCCCAACCATGAATTCGAAGAGCTCGTCGGACGGCTCCCGCGCGTTTCCCTCGAAGATCACCGTCCCGACTGTGAAACGCGGGCCCTCGGTAATATCGAGACGCAGGCGATCCTGCGATTCAATCGCATAATGCACGTTTACGTTCGCGTAGCCATGCTTTCGGTAAAAAACCTCGAGGAAGAACGCGAGATCATCTGCCCTCGCCGGACTTAGCCCGAAATTGTCGATTGTTGTGATCTCTTCTTTTAAAGCCGAGCGTAGGTCCTCTTCATCGAAAGCCTGCTGGCCACGAAATTCGATGATGCTCGTGCGCTGTGCTCGTTTCTCCTGTTGCTTTACGACGGCCTGCCGCTCTTTTTGCCTTTCTTCAGGTCGTGTGACATCCACCGCGCTCTGCGCCGCGATTTTCAACGCCAGGGCCACATTTGCGAGACAAAAGAGGACCCTGTGCTGCATCTCAGGAGCCTGTTGAAATACCCAGCCACGCCGCGCGAGGGCGCTTTGGGTTGGATGGCAAGGCGCGAGCGAAGAGCATGTCCGCGGTGACCTGTGAGGAGCAAGCAACGCCGCCAGACAGCCCAAGGCGCCCTTGCCCTCCGGGTTGCGCCGCTTTTTCGCCTCTCCGGCGTTGGTCGTCGGTTACAGACCGCTCCGGGTATGCGTCCTCCTCGCGCCTTGGAGAGACGAAAAATTGATGGCAACGCGGCATGGCTGGGTATTGCAACAGGCTCCTCAACGGAATCGAATCAGATACTTTACTATCCCGCGATAGTTGCCCCCAACTCCGACATCGCCAACGAGGACAACTTGATCGCTGATCCTGAAGCGCGCGCTAGCTTGCTGTCGACCCGTTCGGGGATCGACCGTACCCACGTCTAAATCCAAGCGGTTAAAAGCTGTATTACTCTGAGTCGGCTCGCCTTTTTTGAAAATTTTCCGGTAAAGTTGTTGCACCAGCAGCATCGCAGCCCGCCCGGCCAGCACGTTACCTCCCGAGAGCTCTGCTCTGGTAGCTCCGGTTGCAATCAAAGAAATGATTTCTTCCTGTGCCAGCGGCGGCTCACTGGTGAAAATGGCCTCGGGTGCCAGCATGGTCCCATAAACATAAACGCGCACCGTGTAATCGCGGATGACAGATTCACCCTGAAGCTCGATCCGCGGATTGAAGGAATCGCTCGGATCAAAGTAGAGGAAGCCGTTGGAAACTTCGAGCCGGCTGAATGGCAAAGTTGCTTCCACATTTTCCAGGCGCACCAAACCCTGTAACTCCGGATGCAGCCCGGTTCCGGTCAACTTCAGATCGGCGATCGCCCCGCCGATCGCCAGGTTCCCGCGTATGAGAACGGGATCTTTCGTTTTAATAGCGACATTGAATTTCCAATCGCGGATTGGCGGCTCAGGAAAAGAAAATTCCGGTCGCGAGGACGGCGGCTCCGGCGCAGGCCGGCCTGGCAAACCGACCGGAATCAGATCAATATTCTTTAAAAAATGGCTGTTTGTAATCGCGACGTTTCCGGTGATGTCTGCGCTCGCAAGCGGTCCGGACACTTTAATGTCTGCATTTGTACGCGCCGTCAGTGTGTCATTGCGGGCGACAAGCGCACTATTTGCCTTTAATTGGAGATCCACCATGGGCTCCGTCAATTTCGGGAATTTGACGCCGCCCGTGACTGTGAACTTTCCTCCGGAAAGTTCTCCGCCGAATTGTTGAATCGTTAGCGCGTCACCCGCAAAATTGAGTCGGGCTTTGAAATTATTGAGCGCGGGCAACGTCACATTGGCGGACCGCGCCACATTAATGGTGATGTCGCCGGAGCCGCTTAACACAGGTTGCGCGATCGTTCCCCGGACATCGACATCGAGCCCAAGGTCGCCGTCGAGTTGCTCCACGTCGGGGATGAATTGTCGAACAAAGTTCACCGAACTGCGCGGCAGCCGGGCTTTCGCCGTAATTGGGGTTTCGTCGGGCAACTTTCGTGCGCGAACAATTTTCGGGATGTCGAAAGGCATGTTAGCAGCGAGTTCCAGGGGTTGAATCTTGGTTTGTTGCAGTTTTCCCGAAATCGCCAGTTGATCGTGTGTGACTTGCGCGGCGAGATCAAACGTCGCCGGCTCCAGTTTCGGGAATCGCTCGCTTCGCAAGTCGCGCATCTGCACGTCAAACCGCGCATTTAAGTCGGCAATCGTTCCCTGCGCCTCGAGCTTAATATTCACGATCCCAGATGCCATAGGCTCGGCACCGATGTCTTTAAAGAACCTTTTTATGTCGATGTTCTCGGATTGAAAGTTCGCGAGGACTTTGCCACTAGACGGAATTACAGGGCGGTTCGTTCCCAGATTTCTCCACACCAACGGGATCGAAATATAGCCCGCTGCGAATTTCGCCTCGCCCTGGTTGAGCTGAATCTTGCTTATCTCCAGGGTCTCGCCTTTTGCCTGTGCGATTGCCTGAAAATCCATGTTGTTGGTCGCGAAAAAGATGATGGGGACATCGAAACCCTCGGGCGAATATGACGCATCGATATTCGCCTGAACCGATTGCAAATCGCCGTAACGGCCCTTTCCCAGAACGAGCTTCAGCTTCCCCGAATTTTTAACTATCTGCGCGTCGCCGTTTCCCTCCCAATCGAGCGCAAATGAGCCGGCGAGGTCTTTCTCGTTGCCGAAAGCGCGAAGTAGTGGGTGAAGTGTCGATAAATCCGCCACACGCGCCGAAATCTTCCCATTGTAATGATAGGGCTGTCGCAAGTTGAGATTGCCGGTTGCATTAATGAAATCCGTGTCGTTCAGAATCGCGCTGCAATCCTTTAGGTCGATCACATTGCTGGAAACCGAACATTGCGTGCTGAGTTGCCGAAAAACCAAGTCCCGTATCCTGAGGTTCGATCCGGAGATCGAGACGTTTCCGTTTGCGACCTTTTGTTTCCATTCGATCTGCGCTGTCATTTGCAATGGCCCGCTCACCTTGTTCGGCGAATCTAAAACCCAAAAATCCCCGAATTCGGGCGCATTGAAGGTAACCTCCAGCTCCGCTGGTTGTGAAAAAGCCTTGCCGGGGTCTGCTGGAAACCGATATCGCCCGCGAACACTTAGTTCGTTTTGATTTCGGCGCAGACTTAGCCCGTCCAGGCCCAGCACATCATCAAGCCCGCTGAGCGATCCGTTCACTGAATCAACCACGTACTCGCGGTAACGTATGTTGGTTAAGCCGATTTCCATTGCCGTGCGAAGATCTGCAAACCACGGCTTCTTACTATCGGCGGGCGGCACGACTTTGGACACGCGAAGCGTAGCGCTCATCTTCTCGATGGTTCCGTCGGGAAACCCAACCGAACTCGCGGTCACGCCGAGATTCGTTTCAATCCTCGCGTTGACGATGTCGATCCTCCCGGTGAATTGCGCCGAGCCGGACAATCTGAGAGGTGTTCCCGCAGTCAGCTGCTGGAGGTCCGCTGCCGTGCCGGCAACTTCGAGAGTTGCCGGAGTGCGACCAAAGTCTTTGAACGTGGCGGGCAATTCGATAGTCCCGCGAAGATGAAACTCGTTCTTGTCCTGAACGATGTCCGCCGACCGCAAAGTCGCTTTCCCCTGCTCCACTGAAACGTCAACAACCGCATCATTGAAACTGATCTCTGGCCGCTGAACGTTGCTCATCCGCAGCGACATCGTTCCGCCCCAGCTGCGCGGAGCATCGATCACGCCTGTTCCATCAAGAGCGAGGTGCTCGATTTCTCCCGAGAGAGTTCCGGCCGGGAAAATCAGAAATTTGTTCAGGGATGCCGCCGTAACCTTTTCGGCGGCCACATGGACCTTCGTGTCCAGCGAAGCTTTGGTTTCCCTTAATGTGACCGACGCAGACAGTTGGCCGCCCTCAACCATGGCATTGAGATTGATCGCGAGCGCGTTCGCGTCGATGTGCGAGGCATCGACATTGAGAAGCTGAATTTGATCCTGATCGCTCAGAACCAGGTCGCGAAGAATGAGGTTCTTATTTGTGTAAGAAGTTTGCCCGGAAATTTTGGACCAACTATCGCCGGGAGGCAGCTGTAATTTCTCGATCCGCAGATCGCCCGGGCTGCGTGGATTCAAAGCAAGATCGACATGCTCAGCCACAAAATCGTGCGGTTGATTTTTGACGATCAGTGTTGCGTCGGTCAGCCCGATTCGCTCTGGAAAAAGTTTCGGAAGTTTTGGTTCTGGCTTCGCCGGGCGCGGTCTCGGCGGCGCTTTGGACGGATTCAAAACAATGCGGGCGGAACGCGCTTCGACGTTGTCCAGCAAATGGGAGAGACCGTGTCGGGCAAATCCAAACAGGCTGTAATCAAGATAAAGATACCCGATCTCAACCGACTCGATCCCTGAAGGTCCAATCGCGACGGCGTGAAGATTGCGCACCGTGAGATTGCTAAAGGGATTCCCTTCGAGACGAAAATCTGCCTTGAGATTTTCTTTGGCGGCGTAACGGAGCACAATCTGCCGGCCGATTGCCAGCATAATTGGACGATGGAAGATCGCGAGAAGCGCTACGCACGCAGCAAACGCCATCGCTGCGCGGCGCACCCATAGCCTCGCTGCCCTCGCGCCTACCTGACGGTCTTCGGCCACTACTGCGACTCTATTTCCACCCTAACAAAGAGCAAAGGCCAAATGGAATTGCCCCGATCCGGGCCGCAACGAGGCGAATTGGCGGCGGCGATGCTGGTTAACCTCATCGGCGAGCTAGTGAGATTAAGGGACTGAATTCGCGCTTGGATCGAGGGGTTTTTCGCTGCCCGATTCGCGCGTGGCTCGCCAGTGGCGCTCTTCGCTGCCGGTGTTCGTCGCTTCGATTGTATTGCCATCGATCTTGCCGCGAAACAGTTTGAATTTGCCGCTCGCATCTTTGTTCATCGCGAACGTGAACGTCACTCCATTGACTTTCCCTTCCCCAAGCACTTCGCCAGCGTCACCTGCGTGAACGGCGATTTTCTGAAATTTTTGCTCGACTGTCACACTGTGTGGGACCTCCCCGCTTTTGTCGCCCGTTACCTTCCAGCGTCCGCTCATGTTGGCAGGGACGACCCAATAATAGGCGTCGTAGCTCTCGCCTCTTATCTCGATCGTCGTCTGCGCATCAGGCTCCCAGTCGTCCATGGTAAATGCGTGCGATACAACGCGCGTGCCCGGTTTCGTTTGCGCAAAAATCCGTGGTCGCAGCCGCAGGTTCAATTCATTCAGAAGATAAAGCGTGACAACGGTAGCATCATGAAAATCGCTCTCGAAAAGATCCCGCTCAACAAAACGAACCTTATCTTCCACACCGGTCTTTTTCGCATTTTCCCTCGCCTCGGCGATGCGTTCAGGGTCTATGTCGATACCGATCCCGGTCGCGCCGTATTTCTCTGCTGCGGTAATAACGAGCCTTCCATCGCCCGACCCCAGATCATAAACAATGTCGTCCTTCCCAAGCTTCGCCATGTCGAGCATGACTTCCACAAGCTCCGGAGGTGTTGGAACGTAAT
>JBKOWV010000046.1:0-4420 GCA_046724585.1 Verrucomicrobiota bacterium | reverse complement strand
GACTCGTCCGGCCGGCACATCTCGAAGTCGTTAGGCGTAAATTTCTTGCCGATATCGGCGACAAAAATCTCGGCCCACGGCCTGCCCCAGACGCGCTGCGCAAACGCGTCATTATCTGGGCGCAATTCTGTTTCGATTTGCCGCGCCAGCGCGGTAGTCAGCCCGCAGTATCCGGCATCCGCCAATCCGTTTTCCTCAAGATAGGCAGCGAGTTTGGTTTTACATCGCACGGCTTGCAGCCACTTGAGCTGCTTGCCGGTCCCGTTGACCAAGCGCAGGACGCCGCGGGCCACACTAACGGTAAATGGTCCGGCCGCTTCGTTACGGCGTACATTGGTATCTTGGAACTCCGACGGGGCGAGGCCAATGGCTTGGAGAAACTCCGGCACGACACCGTCGGTGACGGTTTTGCCGGTGAAGGGTCGGGCGATCAGTTCGGCGTTGTGGGCCTCAGCCAACTCGATCAAGGGCGAGTGTCTGAAAACAGCGCCCTGAGTGGCTCCTTGAACGAAAGCCTGGAATGGTTCGCTCCGACGGAAGGTCTTGACCACTGAGGAATAGCTCGAGTTAATCCGTTGCGACTGGTTGCGCACGAACAAGACGAGCTTCGGTTCGAGGTTCAGTTCTCGGATCCGGGTGAAGAATGCACTGGCATAGTCCCGAATTCTTAAGAGTCCACCCAGGGCCTCAGAGGAGATGACGACCGCTTCGGACGGAGTCTCGTCGAGTGCTCGGGCAAAGTTCGTCCCGGCCGACTGTTGGTGATGCCGCAGTTCCTGTCCGCAGAGCTTCCGAGCGATCGCATGGTGCGCGCCGTGATTGGCCCCGCTTTCCGGCACGAAATAGCCATGGTTCAGCAACTCCGCTCGGTTATGCTTCAGGAACCACTGGATCGAGCTCGTGCCCGTCTTGTGCGGACCAATGTGGATGTAGCAGACGCGTTTTGCCATTCGGGAAGTATAGTCCGGAGCGCCTGCTGCGCGAGCGAGCGGTGTTCGGATGGAAGCGATTGCTCGCACGGTTTTGGATTTTGGTTATAAACCACGGTAGTGAGCCCCTCAGCAGAGCACATCGATAAACCCGAGCCGCGCGGACAGGCGCTGCTCGCATTTCTGGCGATCTGCGCAATTTATCTGGCGCTGCCGCGCAATCTCATTGTCGGCCCGATTTGGTTGTTGCCAACTTTGGTTCTTGTTTTGCTCGTGCCAACGGTAGTGAGCCATCGCGTGGGAAGACACTCACTTAATCACGCCCTCGGAATCATTATTAATGGAATCATAACGCTGGCGTTGATCGGATCGGTAATTCTGCTCGTGCGTGCGCTGCCCTCACACCGGGGGACGCCGCCGCTGCTGCTGCTACGTTCAGGGGGATTGCTCTGGCTGACGAATGTAATCGTCTTTGCGCTCTGGTATTGGCGGCTTGATGGCGGCGGTCCAACGGTACGGCGCGAATTCGGCAGCCGCAGTTTTGTTTTCCCGCAGATGCAAATCCCGCATGACGAGCGCGCCCAATTTGCGTGTGCGCGCTGGCGGCCGCGCTTCATCGATTATCTGTTCGTCGCTTTCACGCAAAGTTCTACATTCGGTCCGACCGACGCGCCGCTGCTTGCGCGCTGGGCAAAAGTTCTCGCGATGATCCAGATTTTCATCTCGCTCAGTATCGTCGTTTTGCTGATTTCGCGCGCAGTCGGCGTTCTCTAACTGTTCCGCCGCCGGGCACTACTTGCCGATCAGAATCAAAATGCCGGCCGCGAGCGCCAGGATCCCCATCACGATTGGCGCGATGGTAATGTGGAAGAGCATTGTGATTCCAATCAGGATGAGATAGATCGCCAGCAGGAGCATGCCGAGGTTTTTGGTGATATTCATGCGTCTTTCTTGAGGCAAACTCGTCGCGTTTGCACGTTGAAAACGATCCACGATCCGGTTGGCGCGCGAGTTACACCGATGGGTTAATCAAAACCGGAACAGAAAAGTCTCGTTGCCGGCGGTATATCGAACCGATTGATCTTGCGAGTGAATGAGTTTGTCGCGCAAGCCGAGCCAGCCGCGCAGTGGTTTGGGGGCTTGCTCGACTGGGCCAGACCAGCCGGCTTTCGCGAATGGTCCTCTGACTTCGGCAAAGCTGGCATCTTGCCGCAAAGACAGCAGCGTCACGCCCGGCCCCTTCGAAAACGTCAGTTCGAAATCACCGCCTTTTGAGAAACGGACAAGCACATCGCCCGTGAGCGTCGTGTTCGCTGTTCGATACATCAGTTGACCGCTTCTTGTCTGCCAATTGCCAGCCGGTTCGGAAAATTGATGCTGCGAAGGCGTTGCGCAACTTGTTACGCAAAAAGAGGCGATCGCGAAAAGCCAAATGAGGCACGGGCGACTGGCCTCAATCGCCCGGACCTTTGCCTTCATCGCATCGCGCCAACCGCTTGAGCTGACGCTGGCGATTCTCTTTTCTCCGGCACGAGCGTGCGCCTGGGAACGATCGGATAATGTCGTTGCACCCAGACGAGAAAATAAAACACCCACATCCGCCATTTGATCGCAAACTCACCACCGATATTTCCACCAAGCACCGCATTTACGGCGGGCGGCAGATTCAAAACAGGTCGCGGCGCCGAGAAAATTTCGATGAATTCCTTTGTGTACCATGCGTTGACGAAGCGCAGATAAACATCCATTGCGCGGTTTACCTGTTTTTCGTAACGCGGAAACAATTTCCTTACCTTACGCGGTTGATCGAGCACTTCGTGAAGCGCATCAGCAGCGAGCTCACCGCTGAACACCGCCAGGAAAACACCGCTACTGAAAATCGGATCGATAAATCCAGCGGCATCGCCGGCCATTAGCCAGCGATCGCCGTAAAGCTTCGTGCTGCGATAAGAAAAGTCTGCGGCTACGTGCGCGTCGGAAACGCGCCGAGCTTCGCGCATGCGCTCCACGATGACCGGTTGTTCGAGGAGCGCTTGTTCGAGAAAATCTTCCGGACTCTGCTTCGAGCTTCTAAACGTTTCGTTATCCAGAACAACGCCAATGCTTGTCCGTTCCGTCGTGAGCGGAATGATCCAAAACCACCGGTCTATTCCACGTATCAGCACGGTCAATGTAGCGTCGATGCCCTCGGCGCGCCAAACTCCATCGTAATGCGCGAAGATCGACAATTTCTTCAGATGTTCATACGTCTTCTTGATGTTGAACTTCGTGCCAAGCACGGAATTGCGGCCGCTCGCGTCGATTACGAAACGCGCCCGGATGCTTGTCCCGTTTGAGATTGCAAGATCGACATGTTCGTTTGCGAGCTCAACCGACTT
This sequence comes from Verrucomicrobiota bacterium, assembly GCA_046724585.1. GTDB lineage: Bacteria > Verrucomicrobiota > Verrucomicrobiia > Chthoniobacterales > UBA10450 > Udaeobacter. Next base: position 1,113 of record JBKOWV010000046.1, on the reverse strand, counting down.
GACGCCGGTTTCCTCACGCACTTCCGCTCCGCTCTCGGCGGCGTGATCGAGCAGCACCTTGTCGAAATCTGCCCGAGTAACCTGATAGGAATAATCAGTCTGCGAGCGATAACCGTCTTTAAAGTAAAACTTGGTCCCTTCGCTCGAGCAGGCGCTGAAAAATTCGCCGCCGAACTTTTTTATGAAGCCGGCGCGCAGAAACTTTTCGTGAAGACCCAGCCGGGTGAACGCCTTCATGCTGAACGGCAGAAGCGATTCACCAATGTGAAAACGTGGAAACCTCTCGCGCTCGAAGACGATCACCCGCCGCCCGGCGCGCGCCAGCAGAGCGGCTGCGGTGCTCCCCGCCGGCCCTCCGCCAATGATAGCGACATCGTACATGCCGGTCTTCATCTTGTGCTCATGGTAGCAAATTCTTCAGATTTTGGTAGGGCAGCGCGCCGTGCCGTCCGGGGGCGCCCGCACCGCGCCGTCCATGCTAATTTGTGCTAGTCTCTCATTAGATATGAAGCTAATCGACCGGTTTCTCAGCCGCGAATTGCTGGTTAACGTCGCCTTCGCTATTGCCGTGCTGAGTCTTGTTCTCGTTGTCGGAAACATCTTCCGCAAGCTTCTTCCTTTGCTGGTCAATCACGACGTTCCGATGGAATACCTCATCACATTCATCGCCTATGTCCTGCCGTTCTCGCTCATCTTCACCATCCCTTGGGGATTGTTAACCGCGATCCTGCTCGTGTTTGGACGTCTCTCCGCGGATAACGAATTGATTGCGCTGCGGTCAAACGGTGTCAGCATTTCCCGCATTTGCATTCCGCTGGCCGTGATCGCGCTTTTGTGCACGGCGATCTGTTTCTGGCTCAATGTGCAGGCCGCGCCGGCCGCCCAGCAAAAATTGCGTAGCACCATTTTCGACCTCGCGACCCGCAATCCGATGGCGCTCTTTGGCAGCGATCAGGTGATCGACCAATTTCCGGGACGCAAGATCTACGTTGGGAAAAAAGAAGGCAACAAACTCGAGAACATCACTGTCTTCGAGATGAACGAGAGATCGCTCCCGATAAGAGTTACTTACGCGCGGACCGGCATGCTCGAGGCCGATTTGGCGAACAAGCA
>JBKOWV010000032.1:0-8213 GCA_046724585.1 Verrucomicrobiota bacterium | reverse complement strand
TTCCACACCTTCCATATGAAACAAAGAGTCGTCCTCGCGCTTTTGAGCCTGCTCTCAATTTGTTACTTAGCCGGATGTTGCCGGCCGGAAATAATCGGGAGCGTTCCCAACAATTTAAGACCGCAGGAAACCAACAATTGGTGTTGGGCAGCGGTGACTCAGATGCTTTCCGAACATGTGGGGTTATCCATTACGCAATGTGCGCTGGCCAATCATCGCTTTAACAAGACAAACTGCTGCACCGAACAAACTCCCGGAACCCCGTGCCCAAAGACAAACGACTGCAATACGCCGGGCTGGGTTGACTTGGATTTCGCAGGCGCAAAATCGTCGGAAAGTGAGACGGCATTATCCTGGAGTGCAGTTAGATCCCAGATTTATTGCGCAAGAAAACCAATGGGTTATGCCTACGGGACGCCGGGCGTCGTCGGTCATGTCGTCGTCATAAAAGGTTACATCACCGTAGCCGGCACCAAGTGGGTTGTATTAAATGATCCTTGGGACCCATGCCATGGAACAGAGCGTTTGCTGGAGTACACCTCTTATTCGGATCCTCCCGGCACGGCGACCCACTGGAATACCTGGTTGGATATTGCGAAGAAATGAACTGCAGGTCCAAAGGAGTTAACAAGGAAATGAAACAAATTTTTACATGCATCGGCCTGGCGGTCGCGATGCTTTATGGCATTGGTTGCGAGCGAAATATTTTCGTGAAAAAGGAATCAGAGCCAACTTACTTTTCCACGCAGCAAGAGGCGGCCAACAAGGGAAAGAGCGACCTTCTGGCCGTGCTTCGGTCGAGGAAAGAAATCACGCTTGGTCTCCGAGGAACAAACGATCGAAAAATCCCAACCCGCCCCTCCCATCATACAGTATCAGATCACCTTCGAAGATCTGCTTTCGGCCGACACGTTCGCCACTTTAAACCGCAACGAACTGGCGACGGTTGTGCCCCTGGTGGCTGACGACACTGTCGCGACCATTGTGGAAGTGGCCAAAGACGAAAGCGGTTGGAAAGTAGTCTCCCTCGCAGATAAGAGCCTGTCGAGCGAGCTTGATGTTGTCCGGAAAGCTGCCGGCCCCCAGGCCGGTATCATTATATACGATCTGCCTCACTCGGGCTCGAAGGTGTACGGAATAACGCAGCCTGCCGGGGCCGAGCCGTCAGCGACTCTTTTTTACACCAGCTACACCGGTTTCAATTTGAGGGAAGCCGTCCCTGCGGAGCGCCTGCTGCCGGTGCTCAAGCAGGATGCGGCAGAGTTCCAGCGAATCTACGGCGAGGAGCTCAAGCAGCGAAAACTGGTGCGATAGGCAGCGGCTGGGACGAAACATCGGATTGTCCCTGTAACTCCCGTGACGCCCATCGTATGCGCGCTCTCTAAACGAATCACTGCCAGGAAATCACGTCGTCATCCGCGTTACCCACGTTTTTGTCGGCAGCCGGACCCGGTACGCTGCCAGATTGAGTGTCCTTGCCAAACGACCATGCGATGACGCCTATTTGGAGCGTTGCTGCTCCGGCATTGAGACTATAAGGATTGGCTAGTTGATTGTTGTAATCGCCGTCGATCTTGATGACATACGGCGTTCCCCACGGATCAAAATATTGATCGGCACCCGTGGTGGTTCCGATCCCAGAGCGTGGATTTGCAGGATCCTTCACATATGGAGGATTAATGAAAACGATCTGTCGCGGATTCTGAGTCGCGGCGGCTGTCGCCCGCAACTCGTTCAATAACAAATTATTTAGATTGCCTGCCGGTCCGTAGGTCGTGTCGGCAGTGACTAGAGGATACTTTCCGTATTCGGTATAGTACGCGTTCACCGCGGTGACGATTTGGGTGAGATCATTTTTCGCCTGCGTGCGTTTCGCCTGGCTTTGGACGGCGTTATACGCGGGATATAGAAGCCCGACCAAAATGATAATGATGGCAATGACGACGAGGAGCTCGATGAGGGTGAAGGCAGTCGGGCGGTTCTTATGTAGAGACATCGGCGAAATAGTAGCCGCTTGCTGAGTTAATGGCACGTCCAATCGTTAAAAAGTTAGATCGTTACAAAGCTTACAACTTCTCGCCATCAGATTTGCACTTTGTAACTTTTGTAACCCTTTAACGGTTTTAACCCAATCACTTCCATTTGACCATCTGCTCCGGGAACGGGCATTGCGCGCAATCGGAATTGTCCTGCATGCAGAAATCTTCGTAAATCTGGAGCAGGCCCTGTTGGTGCGCGACAGTTTTTAGAAATTGCGCGCGCCGAGGATCAGTTCCGAAAAGACGAGTGCCCGCAGTTTCGAGACGGCGATTCGATAAATACGCCGGCAGACTCACGTATTCTGTCCAAGCGTCGATCTCTTCCGCGAGCCAAAACGGAAACAACACGTTGGCCAGAATATCGGCGACGCGCGATTCGCCGATCAGCGCCATTTTCTTGGGCGATGGCTCGGCCGTGAGGGTGTAATGGAAATTCCAAAACGGATGATCCAGCCCTTGAAAGAAATCATTTGCTGCGGCGACACTGCTTTTACCCGAGGCGCGCTGAAGGCGGGGCCAGTCGCGCGCCAGCATTGCGAGCGCAGCAACGCGCCGCTGCGGGTGGTTCACCGGCCGCGTGCTGCTGATCCGCCAGAGCTTGGCCGGCAAAATCAATCGTTGCAGCTCGTCGCGACGAGCCCACCAGCGGTCCCACAATCGGCGGACATATTCGCGGGTCGAGCTTTTATAAACATGGAGATCAGCCGTTTGAAGAAAGCCCGCCATACCAAAAAGCAGCGCTTCGACATCGTTGGATTTTTCGCGCAGCAACCTCAGCGGAAGCCGTTGTGTCAGGAGTGTAAAAGGCAGTCTGTTTTCCTTGTAACCGAGCGCCACCGCGATTTCCTGAAAGAGCGCCTGATCGCGCCCGTGGATCTCGATCTTGTTGCGAATCCGAGTCGCCTTTTGCTGTAATCGGAATTGTGCCGCGGCGTTCAGCACGCTCTGGACTCGCTCCTCTGGTAAATTTTTGAGCGGCGCCTGACAACGGCCCGGGCGCGCCAGCGGGATATTCGCGCTAAACGCATCCGGCAGAGCTGCGAGATCGATGCAGACTTGTGGCACGTTGCGGTTCGATTTTGTTCGCGTGAAAAATTCGCGAGTGCTCTTCTCGACGAAAACGTGGACCACCGTCTCGTCGAATGCCGGATTGGTCGCGTGACCATGCGTATCCCAACTGCGATCGATCACATCGAGCTCGATGCAGCCCCGAATCGGATCACTGCCGTTTATCCTGATCGCCGCATCGCGAAAATCCGGTCCGGCTTCGCGGTTCCACGTGCCGAATTGGACGATATCGATTCTGTCACCGGTCGTGCTGACAAAGTGTTTGCCGAAATCTCCGGCGAACCAGCGCGCTTGCAGCTCCAATTCATTTGGGATTCGCGGCAGCAGGAAAAGGGCGCGTTCGCGGACGCGACCGGCTGCGCGCATTTCGGCATAGCAATTTGTCATGTCGAGCGAAGGCGAGACATCTCTCATTAATTGACAGTAAGAGATTCCTCGACTCCGCTCGGAATGACAAGAAAGGTTAGATCGACACTGCGGGACTGATTCGTTCTTCTTCAGCGCGACTGACGACTTCAGTAAGCCGCTCGCGCAGATATCCCACGATCTGCTCGACCAAAGCCGCATCCGATCGTGGGAAAACAAACAAATACTTCAGGCCCTTTCCGGCAGCCGGGAAAATAACAAGATTCTCGGAAAGGAATCTCGGTTCGTGCGTCACGGTCGAGCCCTCCAACTCCATCGTGCCCGTAAAGGGTCGGCCGTTCTTGCGCGCGACAAAGACCAGTTTTCGCGGCTCTTCATTCATCGCGACAAGCGCGCCGAAAAGATTTGCTGGAATATGCCCGCCCCGACCGCTGATGCACGGCACCGCCCAGGCAATGGTTTCGCCCAGAATATTTTCACGGGTGAAAACTGCCGCGAGCCGAGCCGACAGCGCGATCGGCAATTTCACCGGCATGCCACGATCGGCCGGTCCATTCAATTTTTTCCAGGCCAGCCACGTCTTCGCTTTCATTGCTCGTAGGATCTTTGGCGCAAAATAGAAAAAGGCGGCGATGCCGAGCACCAGGATGAGCAACGCGAGCAACGGATTGAAATGAACGAGAGCGAGTCCGCCGATCACGGCTGCATCTTCGCCGAGACTCAGTCCAATGTTCGAAAATGGTTCGGGCGATGTGTTGGTAGCGAGACGCGTAGCTGCCTTTGCGGTGTGCGCGATGAGGCTCGTGCCGCCAGCGAGCAGGGCCACGATCACGGTGAAAACAGGACTCGGCTGGCCGAGAACCTGAATCGCGAGCAAAGCGCCACCGATCGGGCGAATCACGGTGTGAACGGCATCCCAGGCTGAATCGACCCACGGAATTTTATCGGCGAAAAATTCGAGGAAATAGAGAATGCCGGCGACTGTGATAATCGCCGGGTGGCCCAGGACTTCGAGCGACTGATAGGCCGGAGCGAGCGTGATCCAGTGGAAATGGATGGCCAGGCCGGTGACGAAGACCGTGAGATAAAGGTTGATGCCGGCCAGCGCAGCCAAGCCGAGCGCGACCGCAAGGAGGTCAAGTTTCTCCACGGGAAATTATCCGTGCATGCGAAGCAATGTCACGCGCTATTCCAGTTTCAAAACGCTAATGTCGATCTTGTAAATATCGCGCAAGCCGTTACCCGGACTGTGCAGTTTTTTCAAGAGCTCGGCATAGGTGAGGCGCTTTTCCAGCGGCTTATCGGCGAAGCTGCGCGTGCTCGTGAAGAAAAACCACTTTCCGTCCGCCGAAACTTTGGGAGAAAAATCCCAGCCCACTGAGTTTATTCTGTCGCCAAGATGCCGCGGTCGCGTCCACGTGCCGTCCCGCCGAAGACTGACGTACAAGTCGTAAGCGCCCTTGCTCTCCGGCAAACCGGTTCCGGCAAAGATCAGGTAGCTCTCATCCGGGGCAATGAAGGGCTCGACCTCGTTGGCCTCGCTGTTGATTGGCTCGCCCAGGTTTTCGGGCGGTCCGTATTGTCCATCGACGAGTTTTGAACAGTATAGATCGCATCTGCCTTTGCCGCCGGGCCGCTCCGAACCGAAATAGAGATTACCATTCTTGCTCACAGTCGGGAACCATTCGCTTGCTTCGCTGTTAATTGCGCTGAGGTGCTCCGGCTCGCTCCAACTCGCGCCCGCTTTTCTGATCATCCATATATCGGTATCTTCCTTCGGCTTCCCCTTCACCGGCCGCGTGCTGATAAAGAAGAACCGCTCGCCATCAGCCGTGATAAACGGATCGGCGTCGGCGTATTGTCCCGAGAAAGGAGCAACATCGGGAGTCGTCCATTTTCCATTCTGCTGGCGTGAAACAACGATGGTCCAGTGGTTAAAGGAGGGTGTGTTTTTCAAAAAGTAGAGCGTCTTGCCGTCCGCTGTGAGATGCGGATGCGATTCATCGTCCCCGGTCGAAATGACATTTTCGCCCAAAAGTTGTGGGACAGTATCAGCGGTTCGCGCGGTGGAGGAAGGGGGCGGGCTCTGCCCGAGGCAGGCTGGTTGTAACAACGTAACGACAAAAATTGACGCGCAAGTTCGAAGATAGGTTCTGGCAGTCATGGTCCAAACGTTAATCGCAGGATTTGCAGTTGTCGCGCCGCGCTGATATGCACGAGGCATGCTCGACATCCGTTTGATTCGTGAGAAGCCGGATTTTGTTCGTGAGCGACTCGCGACACGAGGCGGTGGCGATGAGGCCAAGATCGCCGAAGTCCTCCGTGTCGATGCAGAGCGACGCGAGATCGAGACCCAGTTGCAACGATTGCAGGCTGATCGGAATCGTCTAAGCAAAGAGATCGGCGTGAAACGCTCGCGTAACGAGGCGAGCGAGGAACTTGAAGCGCAGGTGCGCAAGATCGGCGAGGAGATTGGCGATCTTACAGAACGCGCAAACGCGTTCGATGAAGAGCAACGAAACTTACTCCTGGAAACTCCGAATCTGCCCCACGAGAGCGTTCCAGTCGGCAGCGACCCGAGCGCCAATCGCGTGGTGCGCAGTTGGACTGTGAAACCTCAGTTGAGCGATCCCGCCGATCACGTGGCGCTCGGTCAAAGACTAAAAATTCTTGATCTGGAGCGGGCGGCAAAGCTGAGCGGCAGCGATTTTATCTGTTTCACGGGCGCGGGCGCGAGACTGGAACGTGCCTTGATCAATTTCATGATCGACCTGCATACACGAGAGCACGGCTACATCGAGATCAGCCCGCCGTTTTTGGTGCGGCGCGATTGCATGATCGGCACGTCGCAGTTGCCCAAGTTCGAGGCCGACATGTACGGGTTGGAAGAGAACCAGCTTTTTCTTGCGCCGACGGGGGAAGTCCAACTGACAAATCTTCATCGCGACGAGATTTTGAGCGTTGACGAGCTCCCCAAGAAGATTGTTGCCTATACGCCCTGTTTCCGGCGTGAGGCTGGCGCAGCCGGTCGGGAAACACGCGGGATCATCCGAGTGCATCAGTTTGACAAAGTGGAGCTGGTGAAAATCACGACGCCGGAGAAGTCGTACGACGAATTGGAAGCGCTAACCGCAGATGCCGAACGCATCTTACAATTGCTCGGTTTACATTATCGCGTCGTCGAGCTTTGCACCGGCGATTTGGGCTTCGGGTCGGCCAAGACCTACGACCTCGAAGTCTGGTCACCGGGCCAGAACGCATTTCTCGAAGTTTCGAGTTGCTCCAATTTTGAGGAGTTCCAAGCCCGCCGAATGCACCTTCGGTTCAAGGATCGCGATGGAAAAAACCGGTTTTGCCATACGTTGAATGGTTCGGGCCTGGCTTTACCTAGACTGTTCGCAGCGCTGATCGAGAACTATCAACAGGTCGATGGTTCAGTGCGGCTGCCCGAGAGGTTGCGCGATTATTTTGGTGCGGAGAAGATTGAAATAACGACTGACGAATAACAAGTCGCGCGGTTGCGTCTGGTCATTCGAGCTTCGTCAGTAATTCGTCATTCGTCATTCGGGCTTCGTCATTAATTTTGCTTCTCAGGACAACTGTCGTAACACTTCCTGGCTGAGCGTCTTGCCGTCGACACGGCCCGCGACTTTCGCATGCACGGCTTTCATGACGGCGCCCATCTGCGCCTTTGACGTTGCCCCAACTTCGGCGATTGCTTCTCGCACAGTTTGTTCGACCTCGGCGGCGCTCATTGCTTGCGGCAAATAACCATTCAAGATCGATAATTCCTTTTGCTCCTTCTGCACCAGTTCAGGGCGACCTGCTTTTTCGAAACTCTCAATTGAATCCTGGCGTTGTTTGACCTGCTTGCGAATCACCTGAGCGGCTTCGGCGTCACTCAGCTCGGCTTCCGCGCCGGATTTTGCAATCGCGGCGTATTTCAACGCTGATTTTAACATGCGCAGAACCGCAAGTTTCGTCGTGTCCTTTGCTCGCATCGCTTCTTTCAAATCAGAATCGATGCGCTCTTGAATGGTCATCCGAACAAACTATGGCAGGCGCTGGCGCAAAACAAAAAAGATTTGGTTTCCACCGCAGAAAGATCCACCGGCACCTTCGTTCTCGTGCAGTCAACCAACTTTGGTGTCGGCGGTTCCAAAAAAGGCCGAGAGGGCGCGCCTGCCGAGCGCTTTCCAGATTTTGATTACCTCGTAGACGATCACGGTTGTGAAGCTCACCGCCATCCAGACGCACGGCGCTTCGATGGGCAATTCGGACCGCGCACCGACCTTCCGATCATCGCCTCGTCGCGATATCGCCACCAGCCGTAGGGCAGCGCAAGGGTCACTTCCCAGAGCAGACTGATCATAAGGAGAAGGAAGAAGGTGAAACTGAATGCGCGCCAATTGATGAAGCTTTGAGCGGTTTTGAAAAATCCACCGAGGGGATAAAGGACGCACAGGTAAGGTAGATAGAGTACCACGGGAATCCGGCGGACGCGCCGGAGAACGATTTTCGATAAACAACAGCGCCGGCGATTAAAACGAGGGACGGCGATCGTACGCCAAAAGGCCGCGCGCGGAAACTTCAGGTCGGGCCGGGAGGCAAACCACCACCCGAGCGCGCCGATCGGAATGATAAACAAGAGCAGGCTCCAGGTGTAACCGAGCGGCGTCGGATTGTCGGAGCTCGGTTGTAAGACGGCGGGATGCGCCACGGTACGCAACGTCAACGTTG
>JBKOWV010000114.1:0-3819 GCA_046724585.1 Verrucomicrobiota bacterium | reverse complement strand
CCGTGGGCCATAGCGGCGGGGTTGGCGGTGTTCTGCGGTTTGATCGCTCTCGATCGCGTACGCCTGGAGCGCGAGCTCGCTGACATACGCGCGGCCGACCCGCTGATGCAGACGACGTTTTTCAGCCTCGCGCCGTCCGCGCCTGCTCCAGCGGATGCGAAAGCGACCGTTGCATGGCAACCTGGCCGTCAAAGCGGCGTGATTCGCATCAGCAACCTCCCTGCCCCGCAACCGGGTAAAGATTATCAGTTGTGGGCGGTCGACGCCGAGCACAAGGATCCAATTAGTGCGGGTATTGTTCGGGTAGATAAGAATGGTGTTGCGCAAGTTCGCTTCAAGCCGGTTGAGAAGGCGGAACATGTAAAAGCTTTTGCGATCAGCTTGGAACGCGAAGGTGGCGTCCCGAAAAAGGAGGGACCCATTTTACTCGTCGGTACTACCTGAAATAGTTCGTAATTGTCCTCTGCGCACGACCGGCGCCGTCGTTAGCGAGTGTTAAGACAAAGCATCCAGGCGGATGGCTGCAGCGTATCACCGGTCATTTGAAAGTACGCATCTTTATTTTCATACTGGGCATGTTTGCCGCCGGCTCAGTGGTTGCGCAGGAAAGCATCGCATCGTCCTTGCGGATGTCCACGGCGGCAAAAGCCGTGACGATCACTGATCAATCAGAGGCGGTTATCGGCGAAGCGTCCTCTGAGTCGGAGGCGCGTGTTAGTTCCATCGGGTCGGGAGAGCAGCCAGCATCGCGAGGCGATCATGCCAAAACGAGCGACAGGGTTGGGCAAAGTTTCCACCTCGATTACGGCGACGATCGAATCGAGCGCGCGATCGACGAACGTATTATCGATCGGCTCGGGCTGTTCGATCGCCCGGATGACGGCGGTTCCGGTCGTTACAGCGTATCACTCGACCTGGAGAACGAAGATAGCGACTGGAGTTTCGAAGTCACTGTTACGATGGAATTTTGATTCGAACGGCCGAAAGCGCGGCCGAGCCTGGAGAGCGCCCCCACGCTTGGGCCTTTCACTGCGAAGCCGTTTGGAGCAATTCATAAATGTTGCAGCCATCGGCCTGCCTGGCTCGCCGTAGCCGGTTGAAGGCGGGTGGCCGGTCCCCTCTCGCGCTACTTTTCACACGAGTGAGGACGCCCCATAGCGCCGTATCTACAGTGGGTATTCTCCCGAGCAATTCTTTGCGCCATCTAAAAATTTTTGCGCCGCAACCGCATCCAGTCGCTGCGTCTCGGCGTAATGCTTGCCGAACGCGAAGAAATGAAAACTTGCAAGCAAGCGATCGACAAGTGCGCAGGCAAGCGCGGTGGAAAGATCTTAATTTCGGTCGTCGCGCTGCTGCTGGCTATCACCTGCTTGCTCATCTTGTCCCCACAGCCAAAGAACAAGAGTGAACCGAACAAAGCGTCTGCATCCGTCCCAACTTTTGATGATCCGCTGGCTTTGGTGCTAGCGTCGCAGACAGGCGACAGCCGCATCGACAAAGAAATTTCTCGGCTCCAGCAGCGAATTCGCAGCGGCAGGAATCTTCAACTTGGGCTCGAACAACTCGGCTGGGCGTTTGTGGCTAAAGCGCGCGAAAGTTTCGACGCTGGTTTCTACAAACTGGCCGAGCAGTGCGCACGATGCATCGAAAAGCGCAATCCGCAAAGCCAGGAGGCGATGCTGTTGCGCGGGCACGTTCTGCACAGCCTGCATCGTTTTAAGGAATCCGAGACGCTGGCGCGGCGTCTCGTGCAGGAGCGAGGACTCAGCTTTGACTACGGTCTTCTGGGCGACGCTTTGATGGAACAAGGGCGGCTGAACGACGCGGTTGAGGCCTATCAGCTGATGATAAATTTGAAGCCTGATCTGCACGCGTACGCCCGCGCCGCGCACGTGCGCTGGCTCAAAGGCGATCTCGCCGGAGCGATCGAGGCGATGCAACTGGCTGTGAGCGCTGCCAGCCCGCACGATGCCGAATCGGCCGCATGGGTGAGTACGCGATTGGCCACCTACCTGTTTCAGGCCGGCCGATTCGATGAAGCAGAGCAACGGGACGCGTTTGCCCTCTCGCTACAAGACAATTATGCCCCAGCGCTACTGCTCCAGGGAAAAATCCTGCTTTCTCAAAACCGCTTCCGCGAAGCCGTCGATGCTTTGCAAAGCGCCGCGAAGTCAAATCCGCTCCCCGACTATCAGTGGACGCTCGCCGAGGCGCTGCGCGCAGCTGAACGCGAAAATGAAGCGTCTGGAATCGAGGCGCAGCTTCGCCAGCACGGCGCGACCGGGGATCCCCGCACACTGGCTCTCTTTCTCGCGACGCGGCACGAGAATCCTGAGACGGCGCTCAGCCTCGCACGAGCGGAATTTGCTTCGCGCAGTGATGTCTTCACTCACGATGCCTTCGCATGGTCGTTGGCCGCGGCTGGCAACGTGGCCGAAGCGCACAGCGAGATGCAGCGCGCATTGGCGGAAGGCACGGAAGACGGGCGGCTCTTTTTCCACGCAGCGATAATCGCTTCACGAGCCGGTCACGCTGCCGATGCAAAGCGCTGGCTGGTAAAAGCAATTGGCCTATCGCATCTGCTTTTGCCATCTGAGCGCAGCGAACTTCAAAACCTTGAGGCATGGGGCGCCAAACAGAACGCGCTCTCTGCCTCAACCTCGCAAATAACCCTTCCGCTAGGGCGAAATACCGAACGGAAATCCCAAAACCAAACCAAAACGTAAAAAATGAAAAAAACAACATACCTCGTGTCCCGCTGTGTCGCAGCACTGCTGGCGGCGCATTTAATCGGAACGGCGCAAGCTTCCAGTCACATGGACGCGCCGCTGATCACTCGCGATCCGTCAGCCAACACCACGGACGTTTACGCGTTCGTGCAAAATAGAAACGGAATAAAAAGCCTGGTTACCGCGCTGGGCGTTTACCCGCACGAAGAGCCCGGCATCGGCCCAAACAAGTACAACTTCGATGACAACGTGCTCTATCAAATCCGCGTTGCCACCGGTAGCGACGTAGCTGCTGGCAGAGCCACGTTGAGCTACGAGTTCGCGTTTAACACGACGTTCAGGAATCGGAACACAATCCTGCAGTCGTACCTTGGCGTCGTTAACAATGTCGGGGACGCCGCTCAGAACCTGGTGCAGACGTATACCGTCACTAAAGTGGACCATCGCCAACACGACCGCCGCACGCTGCTTGGGACGGGCACTGTTCCGCCGAACAATCAGGGCATTGCCACTCCGCTTTATAATCAGGGCAACAACGGCAACAATCCCGCGAAGGACGGTGTCGCCACGGAAGCTCAGTTGGATCGTTACACCACGCAAGCGATCAAGAATCTGGGCGGCGGTTACTTCGCGTTCGCCGGGCAGCGTGACGATGGCTTCTACGGGGACATCCTTTCCATATTCGATCTCTTGCAGCTTCGTTCTCCGGGCAAAGATTCCCAGGGCGGATTCAATATCCACCTCATGGCGCTGGTGATCCCGGTGAGCGAATTGGGCGGTGACCGGCAAATCGTCGGCGTCTATGCAACCACCAGCCGTCGTCAGATACAAATCCTGCGCGACAATCGCGATCCGCAAATCTTAGGACCGTGGGTGCAGGTCGCGCGTCAGGGCAATCCGCTCTTCAACGAGGGGTTGGTTGCCATTGCCGATAAGGACCGCTACAGCCGTACCAGCCCCAAGGTTGATAATGCGTTGTTCGGCAGATACGCGGTGACGCCCGAACTGGCCAGGCTGATCAACCAAATTCTCTTCAATGGCACGTTGCCGGACGTCGTACCGGGCCGGACTGACAGCGCGGGAATTGTAA
>JBKOWV010000178.1:0-2116 GCA_046724585.1 Verrucomicrobiota bacterium | reverse complement strand
TGAAATGACGAAGCACGAATCTCGAATGACCCGCCTTCGGTTAGGCTAGGGCGCGGAAGGCGGCGTGCACAGGAGCGCCGCTGGGCGCGACCAAAGCCTGCTCGCGGCGGCGCGAAGGCGGATTCGATGGTTGCCGGGGGGCAAAAAAAAGTGAAAAAAAACCTTGTCAGGCCGCTGAATCTTCAATAAACGGGGGAGCGTGACGACAAACAGGCCCAAACAGCCGTTCAAAAAAACTTTGAAAAAAGTGAAAAAAAAGCTTGTCATCGCTTCAGAGATTGGATAATCCCTGCGAAAACCTAACCAAACCAATGGAGAAACTAATGATAAAAAACGTGCTAAATAAATTCGGATTCGTGCGCATCGCTCTCGTGGCGAGCGTCGGATGTCCTTTAATTTTTGCATCAAACGCATTTGCGCAGGCGCCCCCGCCGCCTGCGGCGCCTGCGCCGCCAAGTCCGGCAGTGGAGGCGGTAGCCGAGCGAGTCATCGTTACCGGTTCGAACGTTCCGACCGCGGCAGAGCAAGCCTCGATTCCGGTGACTACCTACACAGCCCAGTGGCTCCAGAAATCGGGCAGCTACACGCCGGTGGAAGGATTGCGTCAGCTTCCTACCTTTGTCGGAAACGCCGCGACAGAAAATGACTCCAATGGCGGCGATGGCACGGCCCAAATCAATCTGCGCGGCCTTGGCCCGGAAAACACGCTCGTCATCATGAACAGCCGGCGCCTCATTGCAGGCAATTCTTTTCTGGGCCCGGACGTCAACCTTATCCCGATCAGCGCGATTCAGAAGGTTGACATCTTGAAGGATGGCGCCTCAGCCATTTACGGCTCAGACGCGGTCGCCGGTGTTGTCAATTTTATGATGTGGAATGATATCCGTGATTACGGGCCGATATATGAAGGCGCTGAGTTTGAGGTTCGATATGGGACTACGACGGACACGGATGCGAATCAACGTCAGGCGTGGATTCGCGGTGGAGTTACAGGATTGGATGGCAAAGTCGCGATCTTTGCCGCGGCTGAATATTACAATCGCGCAGAGCTTTCTTCTATCGATCGCACGATCGCGGCGACAGGGGACCTGAGCAACGGTAATCTTCCCAGTCTTAATCCCCCTCTTGGGCTCCTGCCATTGAATCTCGGCGGCATCAATAACAATAGCCCCACCTTCGCCGGCCGGGCTTCCACCATCTCGACCGGACAGCTTGTTCTCAACGACCTCTCAACCATTGCGCCGACTCCAGCCAGCTACCGGCGATTTGAGCCCGACGACCCTGGCCCCGGGGAATTCGCACCGGGATCTGATCCGTCTCGATTCAATTTCCGTGCTTTTACGCCGGCGATTCCGGCGATGGAAAAGTCGATGACTTACGTGACTGGCAGATACAAGATATTTGGCGATGCTCTCATGGTTTACGGCGACATGTTGTATACGCACCTGCGACAGAATAACGGTCTGGCGGGTTCTCCGTTCACCTTGTTCGCCGACGACGTCGGCAGTGACGGCGTCACACCGGTGGTGACCTCACCCTTCAACCCATTCGGTGCCGATCTCGACTCGGTGAGGTATCGCCTCCAACGAGAACTGGGTGACCGTCAAAGTACCTTCGATAAAGATTGGTGGCGTTGGGTGATCGCTGTGAAAGGTGACTTAGATTTCGCGGACAACGACTGGATCAGCCATTTTGGATATGACGCCGGCTTTGTTTACGAGCGCTTCGAGGAGCAAGAAATCGACCACGGCGATGCCACGTTTACCAAAATAGTCGACCAAGTCGTGGCCGGCAATTTCAACCCGTTCATTGGCCAGAACGCGCCTCCGGTTGGCGTGGCCCCGATATACACGATTGACCCTGTTACGGGGGCTGCGATCCCAGCCGGCTTCGCGCCTTTTGATAACATCAAGGCCGCTCAAGAGTCTGCCTACATCGGCCATTCATTCTTTCGGGACAAATATTTTGAGTGGGACGTTACGCTCAACGCGCATCTTCTCCCGAACTTGTGGAACGGAGGAGTCGATGTGGCTGGTGGTTATGTCCATAGCTACCGCCAGAACGAGCAGATCGGCGATCCGGTGCAGGCGGCCGGGGATCAGCTCGGGTTCAACGC
>JBKOWV010000167.1:0-3569 GCA_046724585.1 Verrucomicrobiota bacterium | reverse complement strand
GTGGCACACGAAACAACGCACGCGCTGCTTGATGGCTTGCGTAGACGATACGTGGAGCCCTCCACGCCTGACCAAGCGGCTTTCCACGAAGCCTTCGCAGATGTCGTGGCAGTGCTCTCGATGTTTTCGCTGCCTGACGTGGTCGACGCCGGGCTGGATCTGGCGTCCGCCGGGCGAAGCAACCTGATCTCTTCCAAATTGCTGGAGCGAGGTGTCCTAATGCAGTCGGTTCTGTTCGGATTGGCCGAGCAGATGGGCCCGGAACTGTCGGCGGTTCGCGGCGATGCGCTCCGCCGGTCCGTCAATTTGCCGCCCGGTAAGCCATACATGTCCGCTCAGTTGTATCCGGAGTTCGGCGAGCCGCACCGAAGAGGCGAACTGCTGGTGGCCGCGGTCTTGAATGCAGCTCTCGATATCTGGCTGGCACGGGTTGCAAAGATCGGTCCCGTTGCACCCGGCAAAAAGGACCGAAGCATCGTGAGGGATGAGGGCGCGCGCGTCGCCGGCCACCTCCTGACGATGGCGATCCGCGCCCTCGATTATTGCCCACCGACTGACTTGACCTTCTCCGATTACCTGTCCGCGCTTCTGACCATCGACCGCGAAGTCGTTCCGGACGATGATAAGTACGGCTATCGCAAGTCGCTGCTCAAAAATTTCAATGACTATGGCATTCAGCAAGCCGGCGAAACCGATGTCGACGGCACGTGGAAGCGGTGCAACGAGGAGCTGATCTACAGCCGAAGCCACTACAATTCGATGTTGCACGAGCCGCAAGAGGTGTTTCGATTCATATGGGAGAATCGGCACTCGCTTAAAATTGACACGGATAGCTATGTCGAAGTCCAATCGGTTCGCCCCGCAGTGCGCGTTGGCCCCGACGGTTTCGTGCTGCATGAAACCGTGGCCGAATACATCCAGATTCTGACGCTGCAGGCCAACGAGTTGAAGAAGAGGCTCGGCATTATTCCGCCAAAGGGGATCGATCCGGGGCGCCGCATCAGGATCTTTGGCGGAGGAGCTCTCATCTTTGACGAGTATGGGCAGCTGAAATATCAAATCGCGAACCGAATTGAGAATACGAAACACCAGCAGGCGCGGCTCGATTATTTGGGAGAATCGGGATTCTTCGATGAACCACCTCCGCCGCCGCCGCCCTCGGCCCTGCAGTCACAATTCGCGCAACTCCACCGTATGCGCCTGATGGCATAGGAGATTGCGATGGGGAAGGCGCCCACAAGCGCGTCGATCCGCACTTACCATGTCGGATTCGGCGATTGCTTTCTCATCAGTTTCGGGTACAGCCAAAAATCTGAAAAGCACGTGTTAATCGATTTTGGATCAACTGCTTTTCCCAAAGGGGTACCAAAGTCGCGCATGGTGGACATCGCCGAAAACATCAAGCAAAGGACCGGGGGCAAGCTTCATGCCGTCGTCGCCACCCACAGACACCGTGACCACATTTCTGGGTTTGCCACGGAGAAAGCTGGCAAAGGAACAGGCGATGTCATCAGATCGCTCAAGCCTGACCTCGTGGTACAACCTTGGACCGAAGATCCGAAGCTAGGACCAAAGGCCACAGGTCCGGGCGCCAGCAACGCAAAGATCAAGAAGTTCGGCACGGGAACGAGCGAGCAGATTGCTGCGCTATCGCTCATGCATGAGCTTGCACACCAGTCGCTGGCAGCCCGTAACCTGCCGAAGAACTTGAGGGGCGAACTCGGATTTCTCGGCGAGAGCAACATCGCTAACCCGAGCGCGGTCAAGAACCTCATGACGATGGCCAAGAATTCCTATGTGTATTGTGGGAGCAAATCAGGGCTGGAGAAGATGCTCCCGGGAGTCAAGGTCGAAGTCCTTGGGCCACCAACACTCAAGCAGACCGACACGATCAAGCGGCGGCGCTCGCGCGATCCCGACGAGTTCTGGCATTTTCAGGTCAGCGCTACGCCATTGGCCGCACCTGCGGATAAAGCGCGGACCACCTTGTTCCCACGTTACGTGGAAAGCCGCGGCTTCTCACATCGCATCAACGCGCGCTGGCTGATCCATCACGCGCGCACGGTACGCGGCGAGCAGCTGCTCCAAATCGTGCGCATGCTCGACCAGGAAATGAATAACACGAGCGTCATTTTACTGTTCCAGGTTGGCAAGAAGAAGCTTCTCTTCCCAGGCGATGCGCAAATCGAGAACTGGCAATACGCACTCAGCCAGAAGAAGTATCAATCTCTTCTGACGAGCGTAAATCTATATAAGGTCGGTCATCACGGCAGTCTCAACGCGACCCCTAAATCCCTGTGGAAGCTGTTCAAGAATAAATCCGAAGGGAGAACGGCAAATCGCCTCCTGTCCCTGATGTCGACCATGGAAGGCAAGCATGGGAGTGTGTCCAGCCACACCGAAGTGCCTCGGACCACGCTTGTGCGCGAACTTCGGCGCCAATCGGACCTGTTCACGACGCAACAGCTTAGGGGCAAGGACTTCTTCCACGATACTGTCGTGAAGTTTTAGGTCGTGCGGACTACGGACTGACGCCATAGTCACCTTGCTCCAGCATTGCCGAACCACGTCGTTTCCTGGGGACGGAAGAACATTAGCCTGCGGTTAGCCTTCACGGTATTGGGGTTAAAATAACTGTCGGTCCATCGGTCAGTCTCATCAAGGAAGATGGCCACAGCTTCGTCGCCTTTGTCGGCCAACTCATTGGCGATGTTACGGAAGTAGAAATGACGAAAGATGCGATCGAACTCAGTCATATAGATGTCGGCGACGCGGGTGTCGCCGCGGATGAGCAGCATGTTCTCGTCATTCTGCAACAGAGAGTTGGGTGAGAAGTTCGCTGAGCCGCTGCACACCAACGGGTCGTCCGCCAACGGATCGATGAGCAGGAATTTGGTGTGGACGAAGAATACAAAGCCGTCATTCTTCGGGCGGTAGAGTTCCTCTTTGAAGAACCACTTGTCGAGCGCGAACTCCTGAATTGGTTTGCGCGCGGTCGGCTTGCCGTTCTTCATTGTGTAGAGCTCGCCGAGGGGAATGCCATACGAAAGGACGACGTGAGTGAAATCCTCCGTGAGCTTCGTCTTCACCGCGGCGGTCGCTGGCTTCTCCATCAACACGAAGCGCATTTGGTCGCGCCGTTTGGCAATCGGCTCGACCAAGTTTGCCGTCACTCCGAACGCCGCGGTGAACCACACCGAATTCGCGGCGTCGAGCATCCGTCGGCCATACCAACCGAGCAACTCGGAAGTCTTGCGTGGCGAGAACAGTCGAACGATCGATCGCTCTGAAATGACTTCCGCGGGATTAGGCGTGAGCGCCATTGCTTCAGCCCTGGCAGCAGCGCGCTCCGGGTCGGCCTTCACCAGCTTCCAATATTCGAAGTATTGCTTTGCCGTTGCCGGATCGGCGACGCGATGACCGACATTGGTCTGCCCTAAAAAGCCGGAGGCCGTGAAGTTGGTCGAGCCGGTCCAGACCTCGACAGGATCGGTGCCGCCCTTGAGGCGGACGATGAACTTGTTGTGCGGGATTTTGGTCCGAGAACGGCGAAAGGTGACCTTCTGGTC
>JBKOWV010000113.1:0-6964 GCA_046724585.1 Verrucomicrobiota bacterium | reverse complement strand
TCTACCCAATCGTACAACACAGGCAGGAGAAGCAGGGTCAGGAACGTCGAACTAACAATTCCGCCGATCACCACCGTGGCCAATGGCCGTTGCACTTCTGCGCCCGCGCTGGTCGAGAGAGCCATCGGGATGAAGCCGAATGCTGCTACAGCCGCAGTCATTAGAACTGGCCGCAGGCGTGTTAAAGATCCTTCGATTACGGCAGACCGCGTGTCGAGTCCGCGCTCGCGCAGTTGATTGAAATAGCTAATCATCACAACGCCGTTAAGAACGGCGACGCCGCTCAAAGCGATGAAGCCCACAGCAGCGGAGATGCTGAATGGCATTTCGCGCAGCCATAGTGCGACCACGCCGCCTGTGACCGCGAGCGGGACGCCGGAATAAACAAGGAGTGCTTGTCGCACGCTGCCGAACGCGATGAAGATCAGTATGAATATAAAGGCTAACGCGGTTGGCACGACAATGGCGAGTCGCGCCTTGGCTTCCCGCAGATTCTCGAATTGGCCACCGAACTCAATGCTGTAACCTTCCGGGAGCTGCACCTGCTCGCGGACTTTTGCGTCGGCCTCGCGCACCCAGCTGTCCACGTCACGCCCTTGCAGATTTACCATTAACGCCGCTCGTCGTTGCGCCGAATCACGCAAAATCGGCGAGACTGTCTTCACTCGTTCAATATCCGCGACTGCGCCAAGCGGCAGCATGCCGGCTTCACCGACGCGAACAGGCAATGCGCGGATGATTTCGAGGTTCTCCCGATCCGCTTCGTTAAGCCTCACAACAATGTCGAACCGCCTATTGCCTTCGACCAACGTGCCAACCGTCTGTCCACCCAACGCCGCCGCGATCGTCTGATTGACGTCACCGCTGTGAAGATTGTATTGGGCGAGAACGTCGCGCTTCACTCTAATCTCGAGCATCGGCGCCCGACCTGTCGTTTCATATTCAACTTCGCCCTCGCCCTCTCGCGTGCCGGGAATCTGTTCCAGAACTTCTTTCACTTCGGAGCCCAGCCGTTCCAAGACATCATAATCGTTTCCAAAAATTTTGACCGCGATGTCGGCGCGAATTCCTTCAAGCATTTCGTTGAAGCGCATCTCGACCGGTTGCGCCACCATCACATGTGCACCGGGATTTAATAATTCAATCTCTGTCGTGATGATTTTCGCCAGCTCCTCTTTGCTGATCGTTTTGTTGTCGATCTTCCGCCATTTGCTGCGCGGCTTGTAATAAATGTAAAAATCGCAGTCGCTCGGCGGCATCGGATCGGTGGCGATCTCGGCGCTGCCAATCCGTGAAAACACGTGCGCGACTTCTGGTACGCGCACCGCTATTTCACGATCGGTTTTTCGTTGCTGTTCGACACTCTCGTCAATGTTGATGCTACTCGTGCGATATACCATCATGGTAAACGCGCCTTCATCGAGCTTCGGAATAAAGTCCGCGCCCAGCCGGTTAAAGATTACGATTGCCAACGCAAACAGCGTCACCGCTCCGAGCACAACGAGCCAGCGTAACCGCAGCGAGAGATGGAGCACCGGCGCGTAAACTCGCTTGCAGAAGCGCACTAGTAGGTTGTCGCGTTCCGCGATTCTTCCCCGCAGCAGGAAAGAACAAAGCGCGGGCATCAAAGTCAGCGCGAGCACGAGCGAACCGCCGAGCGCCAGCATGACCGTCAACGCCATTGGATGAAACATTTTCCCTTCGACTCCCGACAATGCGAGGATCGGCAGATATACAATCGCGATAATCAGGACACCAAAGAACATTGGTCTGCCGACTTGTTTGCTGGCGTCAACTACGGTGTGCAGTCGCTCTCCAATCGTAAGCCTCCGTCCGAGTTGATGCTGCTTCGCGCCAAGCTGCCGGACGACATTTTCAACAATTACGACCGCGCCGTCGATGATTAGCCCGAAATCGATGGCGCCCAGGCTCATCAGATTTCCCGAAATGCCGAACCGAGTCATTCCAGTGATTGCAAAGAGAAATGCCAGTGGAATCGCAGCCGCGATGATCAACGCAGCGCGCCAGTTTCCCAAAAGCAACAGCAGCACTGCCGTGACGAGCAACGCGCCCTCGAACAGATTGGTTGTCACCGTGCGAATCGTCCGGTGTACCAGATGTTTTCTGTTGTATTCCTGCTTGATAACGACGCCGGCCGGCAGCCGCTTTTGAATCTCGTTGACTTTTTTGGCAACACGCTCAGCGACCGCATGACTGTTCTCGCCCATCAGCATCATCACCACACCAACCACAGCCTCTTGCCCGCCGTGGGTCGCAGCCCCGGTCCGAAACGCGTGGCCAATCTGAACCTCCGCCAGGTCGTTGACGCGCATCGGCATCACGCCGGCCGCGAACTTTACCGGAAGCTCGGAGATTTCTTGTGGTGAAACGACACGGCCAACCCCACGGATCACGAGTTGTTCGTTGCCGGAGTTAACGATCCCTCCGCCGGTATTCTCGACATTTTCGCCGACGACGCGCGCGAGGTCATTCACTGTCAGCCCGGCATCGCGCAACTTGTCGATCTTTGGTTGCACGACGATTTGTTTCACATAACCGCCGTAGGCGTTCACTTCTGCGACTCCCGGCACTGTACGCAGTTGCGGTTTGATGATGTATTCCTGGATTTGCCACAACTCCATTAGCTGCGCTTTACGCGTCCTCGGCGCGTGTGTAGCGTCCGCTGAATAGTCGACGCTGTAGTAGAGAACTTCGCCAAGCCCGGTGGTAATCGGAATGAGCTTCGGCGTAAGGCCGGGCGGGAGCGAATCGGCCAAACCTTGCAATCTTTCGGTTACCAGCTGGCGTGCGCGATACACATCGGTCTTGTCGGTGAATTGCAGGGTTATTTGCGACAGGCCAAAGCGCGAAAGCGATCGCATCTCCGTTACGCCTGCTACGCCGCCGAGCGCCATTTCCAGCGGCACCGTCACCAGTTTCTCGACCTCATCCGGGGCAAGCGCCGGTACCGTCGTGTTGACTTGCACTTGCACCCCGGTGATGTCGGGAATCGCGTCCATCGGCAATTTGTTTGCCGACCAAAGGCCGACCAGCAGCAGTGCAAACGCACCCATCAACACGAGCACACGCTGGCGTACCGCGAATTCCAGAACCTTGTCGATCATGGCCGCTCCTCCTCGCGGTAGAGCTTCAATCCCGTAAGACTTTCCAGTTCTTGGGCTGCTTGCAGCGCATCTTTCTTCATCTCCTGCAGCGCACCGACTATTTCGAAATGCTGCCTTTGGGTTTCCACGTAAATCGCCAGCGCAACAGCGCCGAGTCGATAATGGCGGTCCGCGAGTTCGGCGGCCTCACGAAATTTCGCGACCGTATCTGCCTGCCATTTTGCGATCTGCTCGCGCTTTGCCTCAAATGTCGCAGCGCTTTGCGTGACCCGTCGTTCTACTTCTCGTTGCGTCGCGAGGAGCGATGCTTGCGCTTGTTCTTCGCGCGCCTTGCTGGTCTCGATGTTTCCAATGTTCCGATCCCACAATGGCAGTGGCAGCGAAATCCCTATGCCAGCCCGATGCTCTTTGTGCGTGGCATTCTCTTGTGAGTAATATGGCCCGATAGCAATGGCCGGAAAACGTTCGTTCTTCGCGAGCGCGACTTTGAATCCTTGTTGCACCAATTCCGCGTGACGAATGTGAATGTCGAATGCGTTGGCACGCGCAGCATCAACGAGCGTTTGCGGAGACATTTTGAGGAAGTTCAGCTCGTCTGCGTTCACCCGGAGAGCCGCAGTTGCTGGCTGGCCACACAGTTGATTCAGTTCGGCGGCAGCTGTTTTTGCCGCAAGCGCGGCTTCACGTTCCTGCCGCCGGAAATTCAGTGTGTTCGCATCAATGATTCTCGTTTCCAACAACGGGGTTACACCCGCCACCGGTCGCTGGGCCAACAGATCGCTCAACGCCTGAAATCGATCAGCCACTTCACGCGCTGCAATCGACCGCTCTTGCGCAATCGAAATGTTGTAAGCCAGCGTGCGCACACGGGCAGCGAGTGTTAGCCGAAACTGCTGGAGATGAAGCTCCGCAAGAGCGATATCGCCTTTCGCAATCGCCTTCCGCAAAGCGATTCGCCCCGGATATTCGAACGTCTGGTTGACCGAGACCGACCACGCCGCTCCTTCGCCACTGGGACCGCCGGAGTTATCCCGCGTGTTCTTGTATCCAGCCTCTGTATTCAGCTCTGGATTGCGCATTGTCCCGGCCGCTTTCAGCGTTCCCTTCGCGGCGGCAATTTCGGCGGCGTAAAACTTCAGTTCCGGATTATTCGCGAGCGCCTGTCTCACGAGCGCCGCTGGCGTCATTTGATTGGACGCAACGGAGCCGTTCCCCTCGTGCGCTGGTGAAACGCCGGC
Organism: Verrucomicrobiota bacterium; assembly: GCA_046724585.1. Classification (GTDB taxonomy): domain Bacteria; phylum Verrucomicrobiota; class Verrucomicrobiia; order Chthoniobacterales; family UBA10450; genus Udaeobacter. Next base: position 2,601 of record JBKOWV010000113.1, on the reverse strand, counting down.
GATCAACACGCCAATGAAAAGCCCCAAAATATTTTGCCTCATAACTGCTCCACAACTGCAATTCCAACGAAACACCGCGGCGTAGAAAACGCCGCCCGACAATCCTCAGGATGAGGATTCAGTTAGGAGGCGGAAGAAGGAGCGCGCGGATTTGCTGCCGCGCGAATGCAAAACTGCCAACTGCTTCGCAGTTCTGGAGGCGACTCGCAACCGCTCCGCGCCGGTGAGGTGCCCACTTGAGGATGAGCATCGAATGTACCTCGAAAAAGCGATGTTTTATTCCCGAGCCCCGACACGACTGCGGACCCGTTGTCATCGAGCTTGTAAGAAGCGGAAGCCAGCACACAGCAAGGCGACGTCTGTGAAGATGGAGAGTCCCCACAGTGATCAATTTCTACGACGACCCCGGCATTCTCAGCCAGACACAACGAAGTCGCCGGTATCCAAGCCACCAACAATGCGCTCGCTGCAAAAATCTTCAGTCGTCTCACGTTGCAGAGAAATACAGCTCCGGTTGCGAAATCTCCAGCCAAATGTTTTCGATCCAACTCTCTACCTATTCATTTTGAGTCCGGACGGAATCAGCGCCTGCGGAATCAAAGGCGCTTCTTCTTCAATCTGATCAGGCAACTCGCGTCGTCGCCAGATGACATAGATTACGGGATAAATAAGCAACTCCAGAATTGCCGAGGTTACAACGCCGCCGATCATCGGCGCCGCTATCCGCTTCATCACATCGGCACCGGCTTGCATGGCGGGCGACCACATGATCGGCAGCAAGCCAAAAAGAATAGCGCATACGGTCATGATCTTCGGTCTAACCCGGCCAACTGCGCCTTCGAGTACGGCGTCATGCAAGTCACGCATCGAGTTCATTCGTCCATCGGTTTTGAACTTTTCCCAGGCGTGATCGAGATAGAGGAGCATAACGACTCCAGTCTCGGCATCGAGGCCGGCGAGCGCGATTAAGCCGACCCAGACAGCGACGCTCATGTTATAGCTAAGCACGTAAAGCAACCAGAACGCGCCGACCAATGAGAACGGCACAGCAAGTAAGACAATCGCAGTTTTCACAACTGAGCGCGTGCTGATGTAGATGAGCATAAAGATGATCAGGAGCGTGAAGGGGATGACAATTTTCAGTCGTTCCTTCGCCGCCTGGAGATATTGAAACTGCCCCGCCCACTCAATATAATAGCCGGGCGGATACTGAATGCGCTGGCTGAGCTGTTGCGACGCCGTGCGCACGTAGCCGTCGATGTCGCTCGTGGTGATATCGACGAAAACAAACCCGACGAGCTTGCCGTTTTCGCTGCGTACGGATGGCGGTCCTGTTTTATAACGAATGTCGGCCAGCAGTGAGATGGGGACTTGCGCGCCGGTAGGAGTCGGCACGAGCACGCGTTTAAGCGCGTCGATGTCCTGGCGAAAATCGCGCGCGTAGCGGGTGTTGATCGGATAACGTTCGCGGCCTTCAACGGTGGTGGTGATGTTTTTGCCACCGATGGCTGTTTCGATGATATCATTCACGTCGCCAACTTTCAGCCCATAGCGCGCGGCGGCTTCGCGGTTCACAACAAAGTCGAGAAAGTAACCGCCCACGGTTCGCTCGGCGAAAGCGCTGCGCGTGTTTGGAAACTTGGTGAGCTCTTTTTCAATCTGCTCGCCGAGCTTTTGGATTCCGCCGAGATCAGGCCCGAAGACTTTCACCCCAAGAACGCTGCGAAAACCGGTCGTGAGCATCTCGGTGCGTGTTTGGATCGGCATCCAGAAGATGTTCGCCATGCCAGGTGTCGTGATGTTCGCGTTGACTTCGGCCAGCAGCTTGTCCCACGTCATTCCCTTGCGCCATTCGTTCGGCGGTTTGAGTGTGATCACCGTTTCGAACATCGACAACGGCGCGGGATCGGTAGGCGTTTCGGCCTGGCCGGCCTTGCCAAACACGGTCATTGCCTCGGGAATCTTTTTTAGTTGTCGATCCTGGATTTGCAGAATTTTGGTCGCTTCGGTAATCGACATCCCGGGAACCGCGGTCGGCATGTAAAGCAGCGTACCCTCGTTGAGCGGCGGCATGAATTCGCTGCCGAGCCGGCTGAATGGAAAAATGATAAGCAGAAGAATGACCAGCGCCGCAACGAGAGTGAACCAGCGATAGCGCAGAACGAAATTGACGAACGGTTGGTAAGCCGCAATCAAAAATCGGTTGACCGGATTTTTCTCTTCCGGTGTGATTTTCCCGCGGATAAGCAGCAGCATCAGCACCGGCACGAGGGTGACGCCGAGGAACGAAGCGAAGAACATCGAGAATGTCTTTGTGAATGCGAGCGGCTTAAACAGCCGGCCTTCCTGCGCCGTGAGTGTGAAGACTGGGATGAAACTCACGGTGATAACGAGCAGCGCGAAAAAGAGCGAACGGCCGACGCTTTTCGCGGCGGCGATGATCACTCCCGCGCGTTCGATGTTGTTCGGCTCGCGCTTATACTCGTCGCGAAAGTTTTCGAGCGATTTGTGCGCGTTCTCGATCATGATGATCGCCGAATCGACCATCGCGCCGATAGCGATGGCGATGCCGCCGAGCGACATGATGTTTGAGGTCACGTT
>JBKOWV010000124.1:0-2312 GCA_046724585.1 Verrucomicrobiota bacterium | reverse complement strand
AGGTAAAGGATCATTTTACGGCTAGAACGTACATGGAGAAGTGGGAAACCGGGGCGCTACAAACATTTTGCTGGATTCGAAAGTTTACGCCCTCCGGCGAGGAATCTCCCCTAAAACTCGCTATGGCTCCGTTGGCTTGCCGATCGAGTTGTGGGGTCCCTGGCGTATTGAGGCGGACCATGACGCGCCTGCTTTGCAGCGAATCGACCAGGCGATCAACTCCGATGCTTCGGCCGAACGTTGTTCTGGATCTTCTGGCCAACTTCACTGCCTACGCCACCGACAAAAAGAAGCGGCGCATCAAGATCGTCGCGCGCCATCAGCAGTACGAAGCCACGAATGGGATTGCTCTTCCTCAGTTTTGTGGACACCCCCAATGAGGCGGATAATGCCTTGAGGGGTAACCATGACGAAACGAAAGCGACGAAAATTCACGGATGAATTCAAGCAAGACACGGTGCGTTTGATTCGCGAGAGCGGGAAGACAGTCGCGGAGATCGCGCGTGACCTCGACCTTTCCGAGTCAGCTGTTCGCAATTGGCTCAACCAGGCCGAGATCGACGAAGGCCGGGGTGGCCAGGGCGAGCTCACGACGGCGGAGCGCCAAGAGCTGCAGCGGCTGCGCCGCGAGAACAAGCAGCTGCAGATGGAGCGCGAAATCTTAAAAAAAGCGGCGGCCTTCTTCGCCAAGGAAAGTCGATGAGGTACCGGTTCATCGCGGTGGAGAAGGCCCTCTACCCAGTGACAGTTCTGTGCCGCGTCCTGCGCCTGTCCACAAGCGGTTTCTACGCGTGGATGAAGCGACCGGCTTCGAGGCGGGCAACAACTACCGCGATACTCCAGGCGGCCGTCAGAGTCGCCTTTGGCGAGAGCCGCGGCACGTACGGCAGCCCGCGCGTTCACGCGGCGCTTGTCGCTCAGGGCTGGAAAGTGAGCAAGACTCGCGTCGAACGGGAAATGCGGAAACTGGGCCTGCTCGCGCGTCGGCCGAAGAGGTTCCGCATCACGACCGATTCCGCACACGACCAGCCCATTGCCAAGAACGCCCTCGACCGGAAATTCGAGGCAGCTCAACCCAATCGGGTTTGGAGCACCGATATCACGTATGTCTGGACCCGGGAGGGTTGGCTCTACCTGGCGATCATCATCGATCTGTTCTCGCGACGAGTGGTCGGCTGGGCGACCGCCAATCACATGCGGACTTCCCTCGTGCTCAACGCGCTGTGCATGGCTGTTGGCCGGCGCCTTCCCCACGCCGGCCTCGTGCATCACTCGGACCGCGGGACTCAGTACGCTAGCAAGACGTACCGGGACGCTCTGGCCGAACTCGATATCGTCTCCAGCATGAGCCGTAAAGGTAATTGCTGGGATAACGCCGTCAGCGAGAGCTTCTTCTCGACGATCAAACATGAGCTGATCCACCGCCACGATTGGGAGACCCGGGCGGCGGCCTCCCTCGCGATCGCGGAGTACATTGAGTGTTTCTACAACACGCGGCGTCGCCATTCCTACCTCGGCTTCAGATCACCGGTAGAATATGAAAGGATCTATGCCAGTCCACCAATCGCAGCATAACCAGGGTGTCCACTATTCCTGGGGAAGCCCAGTTGGTATAAGATCAAGCTTGCGCTGTCCGCGTGGATTCAAATCCCTCTCCCGGGTCGTGACAATGAAGCAGCCACTGAGAGTAAACCGTCGCAGATTTCTCGCAACCAGCGGACTCGCCGGAGCCGCGCCGCTCGTTTCGGCGCAGGCGCCTAAGGCGAAGTCGATTCTTGTCACCTCCGGCGGGGGAAGGGTGGCGCAGGCTTTAGCTGCCGGATTGAAAGAAACCTACTCGATCCGGCTGACCGAGCGAGCGCCGGTCCGCAGCGAGTACGAGTTTGTCCAGTGCGCGCTCGGTCACGACAGCGCCACCGATGACGTGGTTCGAGGCATGGAGGCGATCGTGCATGTGGCCGAACCCCTACCCGAGGAAACCCCTGAACAACAGATCGATTTTCTGACTCGTTGCACCTACAACCTGCTGTGGGCGGCTGCCGAGGCAAAAGTGCCGCGCGTCGTTTTCCTGAGCACCCTCGAATTGATGACCGGCTATGAGCCTAGCTACACCGTCAGCGAGAACTGGCTGCCGCTACTGTCAATGACGACGATCGTGCTGGCGAAGCACCTGGGCGAGTACGTCTGTCGCGAGTTCGCGCGCGAGGGCAAGATTCAGATAGTGGTGTTGCGGCTGGGCAAAGTAGTACGAGCCAGCGAGATCAAGGACCAGCCGGCCGACCCTCTCTGGGTGGAGGAGCGCGACGTGGCGC
>JBKOWV010000072.1:0-13500 GCA_046724585.1 Verrucomicrobiota bacterium | reverse complement strand
CCCATGTGAGGGTTGGCCGCAAAACAGACTGCTCCCGCCGCAAACCATAGGGCCACAGTCACAAGTGCAATTCGAGTTTTCATCATGCGGGGATTCCGGCAAAAATTTCGTTAGGCGTCAATAGCAATCGCAACCGAACGTTTAACCACGAATGAACACTAATGGACACTAATTAAGTTCTTATCGGGAATCCGCTAAATCCGCGTAATCCGCGGTTAAAAGATTGACGCCGCATTCAATTCCGGGCTCGATGGTGCCATGAAAACAAAAACGCTGTTAACTCTTACGATGGGGCTTGCGGCAGCGACGATCTGCCTGGCGGGCGACCCGAAAATCGAGCAGGCGATTCGGGACCTTGACGAGCAATGGTCGAAAGCGGCGGGCGCCAAGGATGTGGACAAAACGGTTTCCTACTACTCCGAGGACGCCGTTGTGATGCCTCCGAATGCCGCCAGCGCGACCACCAAGGAAGCGATTCGCAAAATCTGGAAAGATTTGCTCACCGACGCGAACATCAGCTGGAAAACAAAAAAGGTGGAAGTGGCGCAGTCAGGCGACCTTGCCTTCTCGAGTGGAACTTATGAAGTGACGCTCAATGACCCGACGGGCACACCGGTCAACGATCGCGGCAAATACCTCGAGGTCTGGAAAAAGCAGAGCGACGGATCGTGGAAATGCGTGGCGGATGCCTGGAATTCCGATCTTCCAGCGTCAGCGCCTCCTGAGAAAAAGTGAGCATTCGCTGAAAGGTGCAAAATGGAACTGGGCGCATTTTCAATTAGTTTGGCTGTGAAGGATATCAAGGCTTCGAAGGCCTTTTACGAGAAGCTCGGTTTCAAGGTCTTCGTCGGAGATATTTCACAGAACTGGCTGATCCTGAAGAACGGAGAGCACGCGATCGGCCTTTTTCGAGGGATGTTCGAGAGGAACACGTTAACCTTCAACCCGGGCTGGGACAGCAATGCCCAGAAGTTGGACACTTTCACAGATGTGCGGGAACTCCAGAACCAGTTGAAAGCGCAAGGCGTGGAGTTAATGAGCGAGGCAGATGAGAGTACGAAGGGCCCCGCAAGTTTTATGGTAGTGGATCCCGACGGCAACCCAATCCTCGTTGATCAACACGTCTGATCCATCGCTCGAAACAAAGCCGAAAAAGCGGGTGGAGAAATCAGTAGCGCCGCCCAACAATTGCATGAACCGACTTGCCCCTCACTGCGCTTGTCGCAAACGGTTATCCCAGCGTTAGGCAGCCAGGAGAGCTAACCTGTTAATCGAAATTCGAGAAGAATCTCCGGATGACATGGCGGCTGTTCGTGACCTGAACAGGCGCGCATTCGGGCAAGATTAAGAAAGCAACATCGTCGACGCATTGCGAGCCAACGGAGCCGCTTTGCTTTCCCTAGTTGCCACACTGAACGATCGAGTGGTGGGTCACATCATGTACAGTCCCGTATCTGTCGCGGGCAACGTTACCGGTGCGGCATTGGGTTCGATGGCAGTGCTGCCGGAATACCAGCGCCAGGGAATTGGAAGCAAACTGATCGAAGCGGGGATCCAGAAGCTCAAGGATGCGGGCTGTCCATTTATTATTGTTGTGGGTCACGCCGACTACTATCCCCGATTCGGATTCAGACCCGCCAGCGAGCATGGAATCAAATGCGAATGGAACGTTCCCGATAACGTCTTCATGTTGCTGGTCTTGGACCAAGCGAAAATAGAAGGGGTTTCCGGGTTGGCAAAGTACAGACATGAATTCTCGAGCGTTTCCTAGGCTGCCGAAGCCGTCGTTTCAGTGGAGAACCTCACCAAGACCTTAGCGCCTTGTCGCGGATCGCAGTGATTTCGCCTGCGAATTGCACTAAAGGAACCCAAACAAGCCAACGGGAACGAGAAACTTTCGCGTTAATTCGCGTGTTTCGCGGCTGCTTTTTAGCTAGCGTAGTCAGCGATGGCTTTGGCCACGTCGAGCGTAGAAGCATTGCCGCCCATGTCGTAGGTGCGCACTTTCCCTTCCGCGATGACGCGGGCGATCGCCGATTCCAGGCGAGTTGCGCGCTCAGTTTCGTTAAGCCAATCGAACATCAATTTCACCGTCAGAAGCATGGCGATGGGATTGACCTTGTATTGGCCGGCGTATTTCGGCGCCGACCCGTGCGTCGGTTCGAATACGGCGTAGTTGTCGCCCAAGTTGGCGCTGGGCGCGAACCCGAGTCCGCCGACAAGGCCGGCGCACAAATCGCTGACGATGTCGCCGAACATATTTTCGGCCACTAGCACAGAGTAATCCTGCGGGTTCTTGAACATCCACATGCAAATGGCGTCGATGTTCGCGTCGTCCGCCGTGATGTCGGGATAGTTTTTTGCCACGTCGCGGAAGCAACGTGTCATCAATCCGCCGGTTTCGCGGAGGACATTCGGCTTTTCGATCAGCGTGACGCGTTTGCGCCCGGTTTTTTTTGCGAACTCGAACGCTTGTTTGCAAATGTTAGTGCAACCTTGCTTGCTCATGATCCGAGTGGAGAGCGCGATATTCTCGAGTCCTGCCTTGTCTTTCCACTTCTTCATCTTCGGGTTCGCGCAAAGCGCCGTGTACACCGATTCGGGCAAGGGGAAAAACTCGACGCCGCCGTACATGCCTTCGGTATTTTCACGGAACACGACCTGATCGATTTGGACGTCTTCCCCGCCAGGGTTGGTGATCTTGCTGCCGCGATAATTCAGCGGGTTGCCTGGGTAACTTTTGCACGGCCGCATGTTGGTGTGCAGGTTGAACATCTGGCGCAGCCCGACGATGGGCGAAAAGTAAACGAGCCCTTTGCCCTGAAGCTCCGGAATCAATTCTTCCCTGGCTTTGTCCTGTGGTTTGCTGGTAATCGCGCCGAAGAGACCGCAGGTGGTTTCCTTAAGCGCTTTCACGGTGCGATCGGGAAGAGCGTTGCCTTCCTTGCACCAAAATTCCCAGCCGATATCGCAAGGGACATACTCGGCGTCGAGTTTCAGGCGATCGAGCACGGTCCGCGCCGCCTCCATGACGTCATGACCGACTCCGTCCCCGGGGATCCACGCAATTCTGTATTTAGCCATAGGAAGCCGATTTTATCGGCGAGGGTTGCGCGCGCAAGTAACGCGGCACAATTCATCGAGTTTGCTACCGAATCTGTAATGTTAGACGTCTAGTCGGTTGCTCGGCATGAACGCAAAGCAAGCCCTGGAATGGATCAAAGAATGTGGGATAGCCGTGGAATCAGCACGCGCGCGTGTCCCTAGCCTCGCTCAGATCGTAGTAGGAGAACCAGTGCGGGGTAGTTGGTGGGCACATCCGAAGGCGAACGAAATATTACGACTCTCGCGATCGATTCGCGGTTCTCCCGACGTTTTGGTGTGTCGACTCGTGGATGGGAAAATTACTTACATCCATCGACGTCTATGGCCGGCCTTGGTCAGACTGGCCCGCCGTTTTTCCAAAGAGAGACTTGCGGCGGTCAAGGAGGTGCACACGCCGTCTGGCAAGCACAAATTGCTGATCACTCCGTTTCCCAAGTGGGTGCCGCGAGGAATCCTGCGAGTCGCGCAGAAGATCACCGAGAAAGAGGCCGCCTCACAATTGGCAGTTCTTCTGTAAGGCCAAAATTTGCGTGGCTTATTACGACTTTTTGCGAAGGCGCGAAGCCACCAAGCTTTCCGCGCCGCCGGCGACGATTAGTTGCTGCGCTGCGGGACTCAGTGGCGGAAAGGCGAATGATTTTCCATCGAGTGTGAGAGTGGATTTGGCGTAATCGATCGTGACGTCGGGTCCCACGGTTGTCGGAGCGCGATCGGTCAGCGTGGCGCGCAGGTGCGTCACTAACTCAGGACATTCAAAAACGACAAAGCCGTTATTAAACGCGTTGCGCTTGTAGGTTTCCGAAAAGCTGGCAGCGATGACGCACGGTATGCCTTTGAACTTCAGCGCCGTCGCTGCCTGCTCCCGACTTGATCCGCTTCCAAAATTGAGTCCGCCGACCACGACGTCGCCCTTTTGATAAAGCGTGTTGAAGTTGGGATCGTAATTTTCAAATGTCACTGCCGCCATTTCCTCTGGCGTCATGTCGTCGCGGTAAGTGTGTTTGCTCCCGTAAATGCCGTCGGTGTTCAAATTGTCTTTATCAATGAAGAGAACACGACCACGCACGCTTGGCGGAAAACCGGCCATGATCTCAACCGAAGCCGGCGGTTTCGGTTTGCTTTGGGCACGTCGAACTGCAGTGCCCGCGGGGCGCTCTGCGAAATCTTTTGGCGCGCAAATGAATCCGGCCAGTGCGCTCGCGGCGACGACAGCGGGCGAACCCAAATACACGTAGGCATCGCGATCGCCCATGCGGCCTTTAAAATTACGATTGGTGGCGCTGATCGCGATCTCGCCTTTTTGCACCAGACCGCGCCCCAGGCCGATGCAGGCTCCGCAACCAGGCGGCAGCGGAATGGCGCCTGCGCCTATCAGAGTTTGCCAATCACCGGTGGACTCCGATCTGGCTTGGACTTCGGCGCTTGCCGGGGCGAGATAAAATTCCACACCGTCGGCAACGTGCCCGCCCTTGGCGCGCACGACTTCAGCAGCGTCATGCAAATCCTCGAAACGCGCGTTCACGCATGACAACAAATACGCCTTCTGAATGGCCACATGCTTCCGCTCCATTTCCGGCAGCGACACCATCGTCTTCACTTCGTTAGGCCCGGACACATGCGGAACGACAGTCGCGAGATCGAGTTCCAGTTCGATGGCGTAATCAGCGTCGGCATCGGCGCTGATCTCGCGGCGATTCTTCCACCAGGCGTCGATATCGGCGCCCGTGTATCCTGAGAGACTTTTCGGTCCCCGCGTACCCGGGCGTTTCGGATTCGTGAATTCAGGGACGCGTGAGCGCAAATAATTCACTGTCACTTGATCGAACGGAAACACGCCCGCCAGCGCGCCCCACTCAGTTGTCATGTTGGCGATGGTCATGCGGGCGGACATCGGAAGATTCGCCACGCCGTCGCCCACGAATTCAACGGCGTGATTGAGCACCTCATCCTTATTGAAGAGTCCGCACAACGCGATGATGACATCCTTGCCAACGACACCCGGCGAAAGGTTTCCCTTGAGCACCACCCTCGCAACGTTGGGAACCTGCCACCACGTGACTCCGGTTGCCCAGATGCTCGCGGCGTCGGTCCGCACCACCGGTGTGCCCAGCGCCGCCGCGGCGCCGTACAAATTTGAGTGCGAATCGCTTGCCACCACCATGGCCCCGGGGACCACATACCCCTGTTCCACCATCACCTGATGCGAAATGCCGGTGCCTGCCGGGTAGAAATCGATGCCGTGCTCGTGGGCGAATGCTTCGATCTTCGCGTATTTCTCCAGATTTTTCGGCGTGACATTTTGAATGTCGTGATCGATGGCGAACACCGGTTGCGCTGGATCGGCGATGGACGTCGCCCCGATTTGCTTGAATTTCGGGATCACCGCGCCGGTATTGTCATGCGTCATGACGTGACGCGGCCGAATCGAGATGAAATTTCCACTGCGGACCACCGTGCCCGGAGCAAGTCCATCTGCATGGCGTGCAGCGATCTTTTCAACCAGCGTCAGGCCCATATCAATAATTCCTTCGAGGTTTACCCGCGAATCACACGAATCACGCTAAAAAGGAACATAATAGAATAATAGATGGACTAGAAAATTCGCGTCAATTTGCGAGTTTTGCGGGCCACTTTCCTGACTTCAGCGCTTCACTTCTTTGCCGCGCGTTTGCCGAGAAGCTTTGCGATATCGAAGTCCACAAAATCTGCGTGATGGAAAATGATCGATTCGATCGAACGCTCCATCTTGTCGCCTTCGTGACTGTGCGTGGCGATGATGTGCAACACTTCGCCGGGAATCCCGTGCTTGTAGGCCAGGGCGACGCCGGAGAATGGGTGCCGCACTTGCTGCCCAAATTTGCCTTGAACCACCTTGCCTGACGCGTCCTTGTCGTACTCCAGCGGCTTGCCGACATCGGCGAGCAGGGCACCGGCGACCAAGTAATCGCGCTGAACGGGAATGCCGCAGCGGAAGGATTTCTCCAGGACATCGGCGATGGCAAGGCATTGCAGCGCGCAGGAATTGAGATGCTCAACGAAAGCCATGTCGATGTCGCCGGCGAGCAGGGTGAACTTGACCGCGCGAAGCTCGTCGAAAGTCCAGCCCTTGCCGCCGCAGCCCGTGGTAATGGCTTCGCTCCAGACCGCTGCCACTCGCTCGCGCAGCGACTTATCCTTGATCTTCCTCAAGCTGGGAAAGAGTTGCGCGATTTGAGTGACGCTGTAACTGGTTGGTTGAGTTGTTGTCATGATGGTTACATCGATTTCAGCCGATATTTTTGGGGTTTTGAAGAAGTTCGTTCGATTATTTTTCTCCCTTCCAAATCGAGTTTAACGGTTTCTCCGTACCAACTTATGTTCCCTGAAAATTTGCTCTTTAAGCTCTTGTTCAGCTGATTGAACAACTCGGTGTGAGTGAGTTCCTTATTTCGCAGCGCTGATAGGATAGCCTTCTTGAGCGTCTCGTATTTTTGTTTGCTGATTTTTTTCCCGCTTTTACCCAGTGGGTGCTTGGTGAGTATTTTTTCTTCCGCCATTCTTCCTCCTTTTTTTAATAGTTATTCTTTCAGGCTTCTGGGAGGCGGTCCGTCGTAACCGTGATTGACGGGATCAATTCGACGCATCGGTTTTTCGCGCGTTTGTTCTTCAATCACGTGCGCAACGAGCCCGGGCGTGCGCGCGATCATGAAAATGCCGTTGAAAGCGGCGGGATTCATTCCCAGATCCGCCAGGATGGCTCCGATGGCGCCGTCCACATTGATGGGGAGCGTTTTCTTGGCGTCGGCGAACGACTTTTCAACGGCCCGCGCCGCTTTCATGTGCGCTCCGTCCACGCCGGCTTCGCGAGCCAGTTCGAACAGCCGCGCCGTGCGTGGATCCTTGGTGTGATAGCGATGACCAAATCCTGGCATGCGCTCGCCCGTTTCTCTCATGGCCGCGAGCGTGCGGGTGGCGGCTTCATCCACGGAAATGGATTCATGCGCTGCGCGATCGGCGATCGCTTTCAGTTGCCGGGCGCAATCTTCAATCGCGCCACCGTGATGACGATTGATCGACATGATGCCGGCGGCGACTGACGCGCTCAAAGACGCGCCGGTCGATGCGACGGTCCGGGCAGCCAATGCGCTCGGGGGCGTCGCGCCGTGATCGATCGATGCTACTAAAATCGCATCCATCAAGCGCGCGATTGACGGCGATGGCAATTCGCCGGTCAAAATTAAGTATACCGCTGCACCAAAGGAGACGCGTCCCATCAGCTCGGCGATGTCGTACCCGCGCACCGCAACCCGGTTAGGCTCGACGCGCGTCACTGCGGTATTCCAGACGGCGTTCCTGTCGGTTTCGCTCATAAGACTCTGTCCTTTCATCCGCTTGAGAATTTCAACCACCGCGCCCGGCAACTCACCAAAAGCATCGACTACGGTAGCCCCGGCTGCGCGTAACGCCTTCACTTTTCCAGCGTGAGTGCCTCGGCCACCTTCGATAATCGCACCCGCGTGACTAAAGCGAGTGCCTTCGCGCGCCGCTTTCCCGCCGATGTACGCGATCACTGGCTTATTGACTTTTCGATCGCGAATCAATTGCGCCAGTTCCTCTTCTTGTGACGACCCAATTTCGCCAAAAATGACGATCGCTTCCGTGAACGGATCGGCTTCGAACATTAATGCTGCGTCGGGAATGCGAATTCCAAGAACAGCGTCGCCGCCGATATGCACAATCGTTGAGATGCGCACCCCCGACTGTCCCAAGTAGTAGCCCGTGCTCGAAGCCATGCCGCCGGAGCGACTGATCACGCCGACGCCTTTCGGAATGCCGGGCTTAAACCATTGTCGCGCACTTTCCGCGCGACCACCGATCATACCGACCACGCCTTTGCCCGGACTCAACACTCCGAGCGTGTTAGGTCCAAGAAACATCGCGCCATTCGCTTTCGCCGCTGCTGCGATCTCCATGGCGTCCCACACCGGCACGCGATCGGGCACAAGCACGGTGAGTTTGATGCCCGCCTCGATGGCCGAAATGGCCGCTTCTTTCACGCCCGCCGCCGGCACAAAAAGCACCGAGATATCGATCTTGCCTAACGCTTTCGCTGCGTCCTGTGGCGTATTGAACACCGGCACGCCAAGCACCGCCTGTCCGCCTTTGCCCGGCGTCACGCCTGCGACCACATTCGTTCCGTACTCGCGCATCAATCGCGTGCGCGCCCGGCCTTCACGGCCAGTGATGCCTTGCACGAGAACGCGCTTTGTCTCGTCGATCAAAATCGCCATTTAGCGCGCACCTCCAATCAGTTCATTGAGCCCGGGAATATCAAGTTCCAAGTAGAAGCCTTCGATTCCGGCGAGTCGACACTCGACATCGCAGGCGAGCAACTCGGAATCTTTGGTGGCGAACTCTTCGCTCGAAAGCGCTGATACCGGGGCTCCCCCGCGATCGACGATCAATCCGCTGGAATGTGTCTCGACGGCCGGACGAATCTCCGGCCACTTCGCAGTATCAATCCAGACGCGACCACTTTTAACGGGAAGCATGGTGGCCGATGAATCCTTGACGAACTTCGCCACACGCGGAGTGCGCGGTTTCCATTTAGCGCCCCCCGCGCCGCCGACAAGTTCCGCAAAGCGTGCCGCGATCGTGGCCGGCGCATCGTTCTTACGATAACCCTCGACCGGCACGCGAAGCAGTCCGGACATGCGCTGCAAAATGTCCACGGCACGATCTTCGGTGTTGCCGCCCAAACGAATCACCGCGGGAATGTCGAGATCGAGTTCCCAGAATGCCTTCGCCAATCCGTAGGCGGACCAATATTGTTCCTGGCTCGCGACGCCGGAGCCCGAACCGAAATATCCGACGAGATCTGGCTGGGCCAGAATGATTCGGGCGGCGCGATAGACCTTGGACGCGGATGGATTGCCGCTGGTGTCGGTGAAATTCGCAATGATGAATCCAGCGTTTACGATGGCGTCCATCGACATCATCGACCCGCCGCCGCCGGCGCCATGAAAACCAACCAGGCCTTTTGAATCTTTCGCCGCCGCCGTGGCCAACTGCGCGAAATAAAATGTGCCGCGATGATCGTTTTGTTCGACCGCATAGGCCACGCGTTCCAGAGGCGTAGGCGGATGATCGAACTCTCTCGCAATTTCGATCCCGAGTTCGGGGTGTCTACCCACGGCGTAATCATCAATTGTGATCCGGCAATCGGCGGCAACGAACTGACCATCTTTGGTCAGCACCAGCGGATTGATTTCAAGGGACCGCGCTTCAACGCTGCGCGCGGCGCCAAATAATTTTCGGATCGACTCGGCGAGTTCCTTCGCATGCGCCGCGGAAAGTCCGCACGATGCGACCGCTTCGCTCACGGTCAAATTCAGCGGCCCGCGCTTCACATCGCAGGTGATGCGCCGCGTTGCAGCTGCGCGCTCTTCGATTCCAGTCCCGCCGCCAGCAGCGAAAATAATCACCGGGGCACGGGCGGCATCATCAATAGCGAGCGAAAGAAAAAACTCCCGTTCGATATCGATCTTTTCCTCGACGAGCACGGCCTCGATCGGAAACTGTCCGACCTTCATCCCCAGCATGCGCGCCGCGTGATCGCGAACCTCTTCAGACCCTTTAGCGAAGGCCACGCCACCAATGCCGGCCCGCCCGGTCGTCCAGGCTTGAATCTTGATGACTACTTGGCCGCCAAGTTGTTTGGCCGTTGCCACGGCTTCATCAATGGTTGAAGCGGCGCGGCCGCGCGGGATTTTGAATCCATTAGCGGCAAGGATGGCTTTGCCCTGAGATTCGTGAAGTCGTGCCATGATTGGGTGCTATTTCGGATGAAAAAGCCCAACGTCAACGCTGAACGTCCAACTGCGAAAGTATTCGCGCTGAGGCATCGCAGCCAGAGTTGCGTGGCGAGCGGACGAACTATGCTTTCGGGTTTGTTCTCGACTATCGGCAGTTAAGCCGAGATTATGTTGTGCCGCAGTCGTTGTGCGAACACTGATATGGCTGCCGAGATTAAAAAGGAAATTCAGCTGGAGATCGCGCATGTGTTGTTCACAGACATCGTCGGTTACTCGAAGCTGCCGATCCATCAGCAACGAGCGGTAATCGAGCGCTTAAACGAGATTGTCCGAGGCACGGATGAATTCCAAGCCGCGGAAACGGCGGGGCGCTTGATCAAAATCCCGACAGGCGACGGCATCACGCTAGTTTTTTATCATAGCCCAGAAGCGCCGGTTGAATGCGCGTTGGAAATAAGCCGCGCGCTCAAGCAGCATCCGGAACTTCAGCTGCGAATGGGCATACACAGTGGACCCGTCAGCGGGGTCATCGACGCAACCGGAAAAGCGAACGTGGCTGGCGCCGGCATCAATATCGCACAGCGGGTCATGGACTGCGGCGATGCCGGACACATTCTGCTCTCGAAGCATGTCGCTGAAGATCTCGAGCAATACCCTCACTGGCAGCCGCACCTGCATGAACTTGGCGAGTGTGAAGTAAAACATGGCGTTCGCGTCTCGGTGGTGAATCTGTACACTGCCGAGCTTGGGAACCCGGCAGTGCCGGAAAAGCTGAAGGCGGCGCGCGTCGCAGCTGCTGCACGAAGAAAACGGGCCGCATTCCGATGGGTGTCATTAGGCGTGGTGAGTCTGCTGGCTGTGATCGCCCTGATCGGTTTTCTCCTTTTTCGTTATAGAGGACCGCTTGCCACGGCCGAGTTACCAGTTCCCGAAAAAAGCATCGCAGTGCTCCCCTTCGAAAATCGGAGCGAAGAAAAGGCCAACGCCTTCTTCGCGGACGGTGTGCAGGATGAAATCCTCACCAACCTCGCCAGAATCGCGGACTTGAAAGTGATCAGCCGCACCAGCGTAATGCAATACAAGAGCGGCCTTCAGCGCAATCTGCGCGAGATCGGGCAACAACTAGGCGTCGCGCATGTGGTCGAAGGCAGTGTGCAGCGAGCCGCGAACAAGATTCGGGTTAACGCGCAGTTGATCGATGCTCGCAACGACGCGCATCTGTGGGCCCAGACCTACGATCGCGATCTGGCCGATGTCTTTGCCATTCAGAGCGAGATTGCCAAAGCCATTGCCGACCAGTTGCAAGCGAAGCTTTCGCCTAACGAGAAAAAAGCCATCGAGCAGCCGCCCACTACGGACTTGGCGGCTTTCGACCTTTACAGCCGGGCGAAGTCACTTGTCCTGACGGCAGGTTTGAGCGCGACGCAGGAGCCAGACCTGCGGAAGGCAATTGAACTTTTGGATGAAGCGGTGAAGCGCGATCCCTCATTTTTCGACGCTTACTGCCAGCTCGCCTATGCGCACGAATCCGTTTATGCAATAACGGGGTCTGATCACACTCCCGCCCGGCTTGCCCTAGCTGAAGCTGCTGTGCAAGCCGCGACCCGGCTGCGGCCGGACGCTGCCGAAACTCATTTGGCCCGCGCAAACTATCTCTATTACGGGCGGCGCGACTATGCCGGCGCCCTCGCCGAATTGGAGATCGCACGGCGAGCGTTACCCAATGATCCGCGTCTCTTCGAACTGACCGGCTACGTTCTGCGTCGGCGCGGCCAGCAGGAGGAAGGTCTGCAGAACCTGCAGCGCGCGGTGGAGCTGGACCCGCGCAACTTTTTTACTCTGCAACAGATCTCGCTCAGTTACCAATCCTTGGGGCGTTATGCCGAGGCGATCGCTGCCCTGGATCAGGCGTTAGCGATCATGCCCGACAACGTCGAAACGCGCACCGCGCGCGGCCTATTTTATCTCTGCTGGAAAGGGGACACTCGGCCGCTGCACCAGACGATTGATGCAATCCTCGCGCAAGGGGGAGCCATCGCCAGCGGTGCGGACATCTGGTTCTTTTGCGCTCTGGCCGAACGCGATCCAGCTGCGGCCGAACGAGCACTCGTCGCGCTCGGCGAAAATCCCTGCTGGAACGAATCCCCAATTATTCTGAGCCACAGTTTTGGGGAAGGTCTGCTGGTGCGCATGACCAAAGATGAGGCAAGAGCGCGCACTGCGTTTGAAGCGGCTCGCGCGCAGCAGGAAAAGATCGTGCAGGCGCAGCCGGATTACGGCCCGGCTCTCTGCGTCCTCTGCTTAATCGACGCTGCTCTTGGGCGGAAAGACCTGGCCTTGGACGAAGGCCGGCGAGCGATCGCGCTCATGCCGCTGGAAAAAGACGTCACCAACGGCAGCCGTGTGCTTCAATATTTCGCCATTGCACCAGCGTGGGCCGGCGACAAGGAGCTTGCCTTGCAGCAACTGGAAACTGGACTGCGTGCGCCCGCCGCATCGCTCATGCTGAGCTACGGCGCCTTGAAACTGTTCGCGGTCTGGGACCCGCTCCGCGGCGATCCGCGCTTCGAGAAAATCGTCGCCTCGCTCGCGCCCAAGGAGACGGAGAAATAAACTCGAATGAATCCGAAGAAATTCTTCGGCGAACTGAAGCGGCGCAATGTTTATAAGGCAGCGATCGCCTACGCCGTGGTCGCGTGGCTGCTCATTCAGGGCGCGTCGATCTTCTTCCCAGCCTTCGACGCGCCGGCTTGGGTGATGAAAGTGTTGATTGGCATTATTCTTCTCGGATTCCCCGGCGCATTGATCTTTGCCTGGGCGATGAGCGCGCCATCAACCGCGCCTGCCCAGATTGGGGCGGCAGCTCCTGTCGGCGAGAAATCGATTGCCGTGCTTCCATTCGAGAACATGAGTGAAGATGCGACGAACGCGTTTTTTACAGACGGCGTCCACGACGAAATTCTGACCAACCTCGCGCGCATCGCCGATTTGAAAGTCATCAGCCGCACGTCGGTCATGCAATACAAGACGGGAGCCAAGCGCAATCTGCGTGAGATCGCCGACGAATTGGGTGTCGCGCACATTGTGGAGGGCAGCGTGCAACGGGCGGGAAACCGCGTGCGGGTGAGCGCCCAGTTGATCGACGCCAGAACCGATACCCACCTCTGGGGAGAAAACTATCATCGGCCACTCGAGGATGTCTTTGCTATCCAGAGTGAGATCGCCAAAGCCGTTGCGAACCAGCTTCAAGCGAAGCTCTCGCCCGCGGAGAGAGCGGTGATTGAGCAGGCGCCCACGACCGACCTCATCGCCTATGATCGCTATTTGCGCGGCAAGACGCTGCTTCAAATGACGACGTTTGACACGCGACAAGCGGACAACCTGCGTCAGGCAATACGCTTGCTCGATCAGGCGGTGGCGCACGACCCAACATTCTTGCTTGCCCATTGTGCTTTAGCGCGTGCCCATGACGGGCTCTACTTCTTCGGGATTGACCACAGCCCGGCCCGCATTGCGCTCGCCAAAGAGGCGGTCGACACCGCTTTGCGCCTGGCGCCGGATCGCGGCGAGCCGCATCTGGCCGCGGCTTGGATTTATTACC
>JBKOWV010000075.1:0-2242 GCA_046724585.1 Verrucomicrobiota bacterium | reverse complement strand
CAGATCGACATCGTAAAAGTCCGGATACAAGTCTTCGTAGAACTTCCGTTTCCGTGCGTAATAGGTCTTGAGCTTGACGTTCAGGCAGTTGTAATCGGTCTCGCGATATTTTGGCGCGTGCAGCTGGGGCTGCCCCGCCAGCGAGCGCATCGATTCATCGACGTATTCGAGTTTTTGCAATGCCTTCCAGCCGACGTAACGCTTGCGCCAGTCGAGCCCGGGTGTGAGCCAGATCGCGAACGTTTCCGCGAAATCTTCGTCCGGATGGGCCTGCGCGTACCAATCGTCAAGATGCACGACGTAACTGCGGCTGAACGGGCGCGGCCGATAAAAGCTCGGTGTTTCCTCGTCCGACGTTTGTCCAAAAGTCTGCTGCCATTTTTTCTTTCGTTGAAGCTGAAATGCGTAGCTGTAAGCGTGCGCCGCCTCGTGCCGCATCAATTTCATGAACCACTCCGGCGTTTCGCCTTCGACTTCGAGCATCATTGTGCGCTCGAGCGCCCGCAGCCGATCGTGCACCAGAAAAAACGGAATGAAGATGGCCGGGATACCGATCGGCACGAACCATTCATCGCCGATGTGACAGGGGGGATGAAACGTGAGTCCCTTGGCCGAAAGCTCGTCGTAGAGCTGCCGAATTAGCGGTTCCAGCGTCGTGCCCTCGAGCCGCAAACCGAGCGTGGAGATGCGACGCTCGAGAAGTTCCTGATCGCTCAGTGACGTCCAATCGGGGGCTTCCATTTTGCGCACAATATCAGTCCGCGCCGAGCGCTGTCACGCCTTCGCACGAACAGGCTTGAATTGCGCGGCGATTTGCGCGTAATCGCTTCCCATGAATTCGCCCGAAATGGAGGCGCGAGCGACGCTAATACCAGGCCGGTTCGCAACCGAACAAAAATTGATCGTCTTCTTCGGCGGAGTCACTCTGCTCATCCATTTCCTCACCAACGGCCGTTACGGTTATTTTCGCGACGAGCTCTATTACATTGCCTGCGGTCAGCACCTCGCCTCTGGTTATGTCGATCTGGCGCCGCTTTCCGCCCTGCTTATTCGGCTGAGCCGTGTCCTGCTCGGCGATTCACTTTTCGCGATCCGTTTTCTTCCAGCGGTTGCGAGCGCGCTCAACGTTGTCCTGACCGGGATGATCGCGCGCGAACTTGGCGGACGGAGTTGGGCAGTCGCGCTCAGCTGTACTGCTTCGCTTTGCGCGCTCGTCTTTCTCGCGGTCGGCAATTTCTTTTCCATGAACGTGTTTGAGCCGCTGTTTTGGATGGGCGCCATTTATCTGCTCGTCCGGATTATCAATGGCGGCTCGCCCCGGCTCTGGTTGTGGTTTGGCGTGGTCGTTGGTCTCGGCCTGGAGAACAAACATTCCATGGCTTTCTTCGCCGCCGGCGTCTGCATTGCTCTCTTGCTTACCCCCGAGCGCCGCCATCTCGGTCAGAAATGGATCTGGCTCGGCGGACTGATCGCGCTTGCCCTTGCCTTGCCAAACGTCATTTGGCAGATCCGGCATGATTGGCCCACCTGGGAGCTGTTGCGCAACATCGCGCAGAGCAACAAAAACGTCGTGCTCACACCCGCGCAATTCATGGCGCAACAAGTCCTGATCATGAATCCGGCCACGCTCCCGTTGTGGCTGGGCGGACTCATCTGGCTGCTCGCCTCGCGCGAGGGCCGCCGCTACCGCGTTATCGCCATCGCTTACCTGATCACCCTCGCGGAGTTCATTATCATGCACGGAAAACATTACTATCTCGCGCCCGCGTATCCGATGCTCTTCGCTGCCGGCGGCGTTGGCGTCGAGCGTCTCTTCAGCGTTCGATTGCAATGGCTCAAGCCGGCATTGCTTGCCGCGGTGATCGCAGTGGCCGCGCTGCTCGCGCCGACGGTGGTGCCGATTCTCTCACCGGAAAAATTGGTCGCCTATATGAAATCGATCCACTTTGAACCGCCGCGCACCGAGACTTCGCACACCGCGGCGTTGCCACAGCTTTTCGCCGATCAATTCGGCTGGGAAGAAATGGTCCGCTCAGTCGCGCACGTTTACACGCATCTATCGCCCGGCGATCGGAAACGAGCCGCGATTTTCTGCCAAAATTACGGCCAGGCCGGCGCGATCGACTTTTTCGGGCCCAAGCTCGGCCTGCCGCCCGCGATCTGTGGCCATCAAAATTATTTTGTCTGGGGCCCGCGCGATTATACCGGCGAAGTTCTCCTCGTCTTGGATGAGAGCGCCGAC
>JBKOWV010000089.1:0-13447 GCA_046724585.1 Verrucomicrobiota bacterium | reverse complement strand
GCGTGCGCCGGACCAGTGAGGCAGCCGCCACGAAAAGAGACAGTTGGCATTCCGAAATAACGTCCATACTCCTGCACCAAAAGATCGGCCGCTGCTTTCGATGCGCCGAAGAGCGAATGTTTGGAGTAGTCGATGCTCATCGTTTCGGAAATTCCCGGTGCGTATTCATGACCCAGTTCAATTTCCCAGCGTTTCGCCAATTCACGCAGAGGCAGCCGATTGGGCGTGTCGCCATAGACTTTGTTTGTCGAGGTAAAAATAAATGGCGCTTCGGGAGAAAATTTTCTCGCCGCCTCCAGCAGATTCAGCGTGCCGTTGGCGTTGACCGTAAAATCCGCTTGCGGGTCGCGAGCTGCCCAATCATGCGATGGTTGCGAAGCCGTGTGCACAATCCCGGCGATCGCGCCGCGCTGCTCTTTGAATAACTCCATGACCGCGAAAGCGTCCCGAATGTCCAGATCATGATGTTCGTAACCGCGAACGTTTGCGATCAGATCATCCCGTGTCTTTTTCGTCGAAGCTTCCGCGCCAAAGAATTCCGCGCGCATGTCGTTGTCGATCCCAATCAGACGCTCTCCATCCTTCGCGAATCGCTTTACGGTCTCAGAACCGATCAGGCCCGCCGAACCTGTAACGATGATCGTGCGCACTCTCGTGGTTAAGAAAGCATCAACCCTGCGCGAGAATCCATCTCAATCCTCCAGCGGAAGGATTCACCCGCGAAGCGGGAAAGCTTGGATCGCCGTCGATTACGCGCTCGATCAAGTCCTTATGTTTCGCTGCGTCCACCAAAAAACAAATCTGCCGCGCATGATTGATCAGCGGAAAAGTGAACGTCAATCGCCAGGAATTAAACTTTGGCACAAAATTCGCAATCACTCGTCGCGTGGTTTCTTCAACACCCGCGGTCCCCGGAAACAGCGATGCGGTATGGCCATCCTCTCCCAAGCCTAGCAGAATCAAGTCGTGCCGATAAATGGGCTCGCCGCGCTGGATAGCCAAAACATCAAGATGCTCTTCGTATTCCCGGGCCGCGATTTGCGGATCAATCTCCCCTCGCATGCGCATGATTGACTTTTCAGGAACAGCCGCGGGCACGAAGAGAGTTTCTCGGGCCATTCTGAAGTTGCTCTGCGGATCATCCGGCGGGACGCACCGCTCGTCTCCGAAAGTGATTCGAAAGAGTTCCCATGGCAGGTCGCGCGCCACGGTCGCGAGCCGTGTATAAACTGGCCGCGGAGTATTCCCACCTGATAGCGCAATCCTAAACTCGTTGCGTTCGCCAAGTGCCTTGTGTGCTTGTCCGATGATAAAGTCGGCTGCGTCGGCGGCAAAATTAGCGCTTCGGATGATCTCTGCTTTCATTCAGGGGCCTGCAACATGGTGATCAGGTCACTGATCACTATTCGTATCCTGCTCAAATCGCGCAATGCGACTGACCGCGCTTTTCAAGGTAGCGCTGATGATATTCTTCCGCGCGCCAGAATTTCGCCGCCGGCTCGAGTTGCGTCACGATTGGCCGATTGAAACGTCTGTTCTTCTCCAGCTCACCTTTCGAGGATTCGGCGGCCGCTTTTTGCTCCGGCGAATGATAAAAGATCACGGATCGATATTGCTTTCCAACATCGGGCCCCTGCCGATTCAGCGTCGTCGGATTGTGGTTCGACCAGAAAACATCAAGCAGTTGGTTGTAACCGATTTGCGATGGATCGAATTCCACTTCCACCACTTCGGCGTGGCCGGTTTCGTCCGTACAAACATCTTCATAGGATGGATTATCCTTCGTTCCGCCCGCGTACCCGACCGCGGTCGCGATCACGCCCTTCAATTTGCGGAAAGTTTCTTCTACACCCCAGAAACAACCTGCGCCAAAGGTAGCTTTCTCCGTTTTCATACCGGGCACGATGGAACAATTGTACGCGGGCCGCAACCGTCCTTCGGCGGTCCGGTTTTGTTGCTTGACAGTTGTTGCGCGCCGCATTCGCATTGCCCTAAAAGTCTATTAGCCAGCCGCACGAAAAACTGGCAACGTCACCAATTCTTTTCATCGAATGAATTCCTCTGCCACCACCCTCGAGCAGACTCGCTCTCTGCTGCCGGTGCGGCTTCTCAATGGTTGCGGAGCACTGCTGGACAAAACCCGAATTCCGCGCCCCCCGGTCCTTGCCCCTGACTTGATTGAGACTGCGATGCGCCGCTGCGGTCTCAGCGATTTTGGCAGCGGCGATTTTATCGAAGCGCTCTCTCGCTTGCTCGAGTCCTGCGAACGCGAGGCCCGACTTAACCTGATCGGAAGGATTGCCCTGCGCGCCGATCTCTTGCGCATACTGTGCTCACGTTTGTTCTTGGAACGGGATCGTCAATTTTATCCCGGCGTTGCGCGGCAGGAAATCCGCGAACCGCTGTTTATCGTCGGTCTGCCCCGGAGCGGCACCACTCTCTTGCACACGTTGCTCGCGGCCGATCCTGAGCATCGAGTTCCGCTTACCTGGGAAGTAATGACGCCATCCCCGCCCACCAGCGAGAATGAGCGACGACGAATTCGGCGCGCGACTCAAAGTTGTAACTGTCTCAATTGGCTGGCACCCACGTTTCGCCACATCCATCCCTTGGGCGCCGAGCTGCCGCAGGAATGTGTCGGCCTCATGGCTCCCACCTTTCTGAGCGATCAGTTTGACACGATGTATAACGTCCCGTCGTATCGAGCCTGGTTTCTGCGTCAGGATTTGCTGCCCGCATACAAATATCACCGGCGTTTCCTTCAACATCTGCAGTTCCGGCGGAGCGCTCCCCGTTGGGTCCTGAAGGCGCCTACGCATATGTTTGCCTTGCCAACGCTACTTTCCGTCTATCCCGATGCGCTCTTTGTCCAGGCACACCGAACGCCCCTCGAGGCAATGGCTTCGGTATCCAGCTTGATCACAATCCTCCGTCGCGTGTTTAGCGATGCGGTCGATCCCGTCGTCGTCTGCCGGGAGGCCATTCAATACTGGTCGGAAACGCTGGATAAATTTTTGCAAGAACGCGATCAATTGGAGCCGCGTCGTATTTGCGACCTGGCCTACAGTGAGATCCGTGGACACCCCATCGCTGCCGTCCGCCGCATCTATGATCATTTCGGCTGGTCACTGACCCGAGAGGCAGAGCAGCGAATGCGCGTTGTGCTCGCGAACCAGCCGCAGGAACAGCATGGTTTTCATCGCTATAACCTCTCGCAGTTTGGGCTTCAGACAGGCGAAGGCGAAAAAGCCTTTGCGCCGTATTGCGAACGATTCGGTTTATCCATGCAGACGGCTGGCAGAGCAAACGAACCCGCGCTGGTTTATTCTGAAGTAAAACCCATTTTGTAAATGGCAGGGCGGACTCCCCGGCGTTGGCGGGGAATCCGATTGGCGCTGCATTACAATTACATCCGATCACCGGCTCCGTTTCGTAGCTTAAGTACGGTCGATTTCTCACGACCGGGCAAACCACATCAACGGGAGGAAATCTTATGGCACGGAAACTTGACGGAAAAAAAGTGGCCATTCTTGTGGCGGATGGTTTCGAACAAGTAGAGTTGACAGAACCGCGTCAGGCGCTTGATGAGGCCGGCGCAGAAACAAAAATCGTTTCGCTAAAGTCCGGCAAAATTCAGGGAATGCAGCATGCCGACAAAGGCGACACATTTGAGGTCGATCTTACACTCGACAAGGCGCGCCCTGAGGAATTTGACGCGCTCTTGATCCCGGGCGGATTCATGAATCCGGATGCCCTGCGTTCGAATGAGGACGCACTGGAATTTACGCGGCATTTCTTCCACGAAGGCAAGCCGGTGGCGGCCATTTGTCATGCTCCCTGGGTCCTCATCGACGCCGGGGTTGTCCGTGGCCGAACGCTGACTTCGTGGCCAGCGATTAAAACGGATGTAAAGAATGCCGGCGGAAACTGGGTCAATCAAGAAATCGTAGTAGACAATGGCTTGGTGACCAGCCGCAAGCCGGATGACATTCCAGCGTTTAATAGAAAGATGATCGAGGAGTTCTGCGAAGGTCCTCACGAAGTCGCGGCGGCGGCAGCTCCAGCCATGCTCGAAACGTAGATTCCAGCGCAAGGAGTCGTAAAACAGCCGTTGAAAGGCGTTCGCTGCGGGCGAACGCCAATCCAGGATTGCGTTTCACAGAATGGAGCCGGCGGGCGCCTGGCGACATAGACGGGAAGCTCGAAGGGTGAGCGAGCTGGCGCGAGCGAATCAAACGCCCTAGAATTATCTCCGCCCCGCGCGCGCTCTCATCATGACGACTGCAAACAAAATCACCATTGTCCGGATTTTAATGATCCCGGCTTTCGTCACGATGGCCATCTATTACGGCCAAAGCATCCAGCGCGGCCAGCCCCTCGAATGGCAGCGCTTTACTGCCATCGCCATCTTCCTGATCGCTGCCGTAAGCGATGGTTTGGACGGATATGTCGCCCGTCGCTACAATCAGAGGAGTTCGCTTGGAGTCGTTCTCGACCCGATTGCGGACAAAGGCCTGCTCTTGAGCGGCATCATTACATTGAGCATCAGTAATTGGAGCGACATCGATCCCGATTACGGAAGATTCCCGGCATGGTTTCCCGTTTTAGTTATCTCGCGCGATGCCGTCATTCTTGTCGGGTCCGCCGTTCTGTATTTGCTCAATGGTAAAGTGGAGGTGAAACCGCGGTGGTCGGGTAAAGTTGCCACTGTTTGGCAAATGATCGCGATTGGATGGGTGATGCTGCAATTCCACTTTATTCCCTTGTTTTACATTGTGCTTGGCGCTGGATTTTTCACGCTGCTGTCTGGCGTGGTTTACGTGATGGATGGCGTGCGCCAATTGCAGGCTGAAGGCCACGCCCACGCGACCAAGCACTGAGCCCCGGTTTCCTGGCGATGAACGACGCCGCGAATAACCTGCCGAACGTCGCGATCGTCGGCCGGCCGAACGTAGGAAAATCGGCGCTGTTTAATCGCCTGGTTGGCCGCCGGATCGCCATCGTGCATGATCAACCCGGAATCACGCGTGATCGCATCTCGGCTGTCTGCACACGCGGAACTCAGCCATTTGTTGTGTGGGACACCGGCGGTATTGCCGGCGCCGGCGAATCCGAATTGTCCGCGCAGGTTCGACACGCAGTTCAGCAAGTAATTCGCGAAAGCGACGTCTTGCTTTTTCTGGTCGATGCGAAAGACGGTTTGTCACCGATCGATCAAGAACTCGCGCGCATGCTGCGCAGGTCTCACAAGCCAGTCGTCCTTGTCATTAACAAGATCGACAATGACAGACAGGAAAACCTGGCAGCTGATTTCGCATCGCTTGGATTTCAACAGAGCCATGTCATCAGTGCCGAGCAGAATCGCGGCATTTCGGAATTGCTCCAGGCGATGGATCAGCTTCTTCCCTCGCCCATTGCTGCAACAGACATCAAACATCAAACGTCAAAAATCAAAAATCCGGTCGCCATCGCGATCATCGGTCGCCCAAATGTCGGCAAATCTTCGCTCATCAATTCCATTGTGCGCAGCGAACGCGCCATTGTAAGCGAGCTGCCGGGAACAACGCGCGACAGCGTCGATATTGTGTACCAGCAGGACGATCAGCAGTTTCTCTTTATCGACACGGCGGGAATTCGCAGACGTGGCAAACACTCCAGCCCGGTTGAAGTCTTCAGCGTCATGCGCGCGGAACGAAGCATTCGCCGCGCCGATCTCTGTATTCTCATCGTCGATCTTACCATGGGTGTAACGGCCCAGGACAAACGGATCGCAGGACTGATTCAAAAGGCGGCGAAAGCCGCAATTGTTGTCCTGAACAAATGGGATCTAGTCAGACCGCAACGCAGGGAAAAACAGACGATCGCGCAACTCGTCGATGAAACGCGCGCCAGAATTTTCTTTCTCGATTACGCGCCCGTGCTGATTGCGTCCGCCCTGACCGGAGAAAACATCGACAAATTGTTTGCGCTCGTAGAACATCTCCGGCATGCGGCGCAACAGCGCATCGGCACGGGGGTCCTAAATCGATTGCTGCGAGCGGCTTTCGCTGCCAATCCGCCACCGATGATCTCCGGCCGGCGACTCAAATTATTTTACGCCGCGCAAACAAGGTGCGGCGGTCTCCAGTCCGCCGAAAGGGCGCTTGCGAAAGCGCCCCTCGTTCAGAAGGCTCTGCAACCGCCCGAGTTCGTTTTTTTCGTGAACGATCCTCGTTTGCTATCCGAAACCTATCGTCGCTATCTCGAAGCGCGCATTCGAAAGGTGCAACCCTATCCCGGGCTGCCGATAATTTTCACGCTGCGTCCCCGCAGCGAAAAGGTAACACCCCGGCTCATCAAATGATAAATCGCTCCCTCGTATTGAATTCGCAGCTGGCGCGGCATCGCCCAGCTTCAGGCGAGACCATCAGTTTGTGTCAGTAGTGAGGACTGACCCCATTTTCTGCCTCCGATCGAAAGTATAATCTTCCACGGCGAGTCGGATCCTAACATTTGCTTGGGAAATCCGCAAAAAAAGTGCGGCGGCTCCCTTTGGTCAGCAGCGAAAAAAGTTGGTAACGCCAAGGCGCAGCTCTACTTGCTCGCGCGCTGAGGAACTTCCTTGATCGTTTGAGATACAGCCACGAGACGGTCTCCCTCAACTCTATCCAGCTCATCAACCCGAATAACGGCATTGTTCAGATTAAAAAATTGCAGCTCAGTTCTGACTTCAAGATCGCTTCGGCTGTTCCAGCGCCGAGCCAAAGTATAACGACGATTAAAAGAGCCGATGCTGAATTGTGGAAACTTTGTACTCACTTGACGCACGATCGCTTCTGCAGCGTCATCATCAGGAAGCTTTACAGCTTTCCCATCTGCCAACCGAAAGACCCATAGATAGTCACCACTACTGCCCCGACGATTGTTCACCGCGACGTATTTTCCGTTGGGGCTCCATAAAGCATTCAGCAGATAGCCTTCGGTAGGAAACTTGGAAATAACATTCCCCTGGCGCGAAAGAACAATCGTGTAAAACTCTTCGTAAGGATCCGAGTTAGGCAATGCTGTTGTGATGATCTCAACCCGGAAGGTCTTATCCGGAGAAAACAGCTGAGATGGTGGTACCTCACTATCGCTGCGTGCCGTCCCCAAACACAGACCCAGCGCAATGACAGCGTGCGGGAGTCTGTTTCGCGGCGACCAAGACATCCAAATTACTCGCAAGCCGAATACAACTCGCTGCCAATTGTGCACTACTCTTCGAGTGGGGTCCATGGCTCAAAGTAAGGTCGACTACTAATTGTAAAAGGAGAACGCAGGATGCCACCCCAATTTTGTGGATGTCTGCCATATCGGTCGTAAACATCTATTCTCGACTGCGTCTTTTGAGGAGCAGTGTCGTCGTAATTGCCCAGGTATCTCCCATTGAAATAGACTTTGTCTCCTGGTTTCAGCCCATAAGATCTTGCCACTTTTGCAGTGAGGGCAAGCGAATCGTCGTTGAGAGTATTTCTGTGATTGCCAATCCTAGCGATGTTCGAGTTCGTATCAAAATACTTGTCAGTAGGGTACCCGTAATGACTTACAAATATATCGCCCGGGCGCATGTTCGTGCTGCTGCCGCTCTCATCTATAGGTAGATCTTTAACACGGGAAATCGCCGACTCTCGCGGTGCTGCCTGTAAACGCTGTCCGATGGACAAGCCCTGCCCCATGGCTTCGAACGACTGCGCCATGGTTAAGCCTCCGGCTGCGCGGTAGTCAACCCACTGGCCGTTGGGTAGTTGCGCCGCCAGGACCGGGATATTACTCCCGAGCGGCAGAACCGTCTGGGCGTGCATTGTAAGATTCATCATACTAACCATTTTTGCGTTAACCGATTCATCGCCGAGTCCCATGGGATCGACGCGATCCAATGGATCGTTGTGAACATAGCGGAAGAGATTGTAATCACCCGCATCGAAGCCTTTCGGGTCTTCGCTCATGAACCGGCCGAGCGTCGGATTGTATGCTCTTGCTCTGTATTCGTAGAAAGCGAACGTCGCGGCGTATTCGCGCCCGGTAAACAGAAACCGATTGTTGTAGGCAGTACCTCCTGAGCGCAGGTTGCCACCACCGTCGTAAACCGTTACCGCACCAAAGGCGTCGTATTTGTATTTCTCGATAATCGCGCCGCTCGCGTTGGTCAGGTGGGTCACGTTTCCGTTGCGATCTTGTTGGAAATAATAGCTTTGGTTGCCGTATGCCCGATATAGAATTTCATCGATCCCTTTGCCGTAGAGATTGCGGCCCACCAATGTTCCAGCCGAGTTATATTCCAGAACCGATTTCTCGCCATCGTAAGTGTAATAGGTGACGGCGCCGTTGAGCGTCCGTTTCACGCAGCGCCCGAGCGCATCGTAGGCCAACTGATAATTGTCTTGGTTGACGGTGTTCGTTGCCTCGATCAGGTGTTCATCGTTCAGATAGGTGTAAACAACTGCCCGATACGCGCTGATTTCGTGCTCGGCGCCGTTCCACACGGTGACTCCTCCCATGGCACTGTATTGGTTGAGACCGTTGGTCGTGTACCAGGTTGGGTTCCCATCATCATTCACCCCCACCCGGTTGCCGGCTTTGTCCAGGCTGTAGGTCACGGTGCGTAGCGCGCTCACGCCGTATTGCGCCCAATAAAGCTCCCCATCCAGATAGTAGCCAAACTGATCTTCTTTGCCGTCTTCCCGCGTGACGGAAGTCAACCGGCTCATGGCATCGTAAGTGTATGCTTCGGAAGAAAGCACGTACGCGTACTTTTTCACATCCCGGGCCGACATCCGGTTCAACGCATCCCGCGGATAGATTTGGTCCACCAGGTTCACCTCATTGTGACGTTTGATCTCGTTGGAGGCCGCGTCATAAGAATACTGAAAGAGCACAAAGCTGCCGAAGGGCGAAATTGTCTCAAACCGCCCCATGTCATCGTAGGAAAAGGTGTAATCGTAGCTCGCGCCGGTGACATACATCCGCGTCGGTTTCCCATCCGCGTCGTAAACGTAATTCACATTTTTGGCCCCCAGACCGGTCACATTCTGCTGATCAAGTGAAAGCCGGCCGGCAGCATTGTAGGTGCGAGTGATTGTTGAAATGATGTTCGTGTTCCACGTTCCTGTTCCGTTTTTCGCCGTCACCAGCCGGCTGGCAGCGTCGTACGCGAAATAGGCCCATTCGGCCTGATTGCTCCACACCATCGTCTGCTTTCTGTTCCGGTTGTCGTAACCAAAACTCTGCGTTTCGCCACCTACCGTGGTCCGGCTCGCCAGGTTATGCGCGTCGTCGTAGATCCACGATTGGGATTGCGTCCCGCCGGGGTAGATCATCTTTTTCTTTTGGTCCGACGCATCGTAGGTAAACGTCGTGACCTGAAGTTTGGGATCCTTCACGGATGCGATTGTCCCGGACGGATTATATGTAAACCAGGTGGTCAGGTTGACCGTGGCGGTCTGCGGCACGGTGTCGGTGAGCACCCGGTTCAGTGGGTCGTAACTCTTTGTCTCCATCGTCCCATCGGGACGATCGATCCTGATGACATTGTTGGCAAAATCATAGTAGAAGGTCGTGGCTTGGTTGAGCGCGTCGGTAACCGTTTTCTTGCGGTTCCGGCTGTCGTAGGTGGTGGTAGTGGCATGATTTAGCGGGTCGAGCACCTGTGTGAGATTGCCCACGGTGTCGTAGGTAAAGGTAGTGGTTGCCGCCAGGCCTGTGCCGTGGGCTTGGGTAGTCGAGGTTTTGCGGAAGTTGGCATCGTAAACATTTGCCGTCTTGATGCCGGTGGCCGTGGTTTGGAAGCGCACCGAAGCGGTGGTATGCAGATTGGGCGAACTGTTCGCTCCATTGGTGCCCTCGTAACTGTAAGTGGTAGTTTGATTGAGCGGATTCGTCGTGCTCAGCAACCGTTTGTAGGCGTCGTAGGTGTAAGTGGTGCGCTGGCGCAGCTCGTTCTCCTCCCACAACTTGTTCCGGTAAGCATCGTAGCCAAAAGCCTGATACGTGCCATCGGCATGCGTTATCTTGGTGACCAGTCCACGGCCGGCCACGGCGAACCCGGAAGCGTTGCGATCGTATTCATACGTCTCGGACGCCTGATAGCCGCTCACATTTGCCGGCAGCGTCATAGTTTTGACCCGATCTGTCCACGGACCAGAGGTGTAATAGGTGTAAATGGTTTTCGGATCGCCCGGCACTGCCGTCGAATTCCAGGTCGGATTCCATTTGGCCGTGAGCAGGCCACGGGAATCGTAGGTGAAGTGCTCGTAGGCACCGTTTTTCAGGCGATGGGTCAGCACCTGAGCGAAACCGTTGTAGATAAATGTCTCATAGGCTCCATCGGGAAAATTGGTCCGGATGATCCGGTTGTTCCCGTCACGCAAATGTTGAGTGACATTGCCGCGCTCGTCGGTGGTTGAGTCAAGATAACGGGTATTAAAATATGTGTACTTGACCGTGGAGTTGTCGGGATGGGTGATCTGTGTGACGACGCCGATCCCCGATCGATCGATGTGAGTTGTGTATCCGCGCGCGTCAGTCACGCTTTTACGGGTGACGCCAGCACTGGGGGAGGAGTAGGTTATATTCGTGGAGTGACCCTGGAAATCGGTATAACGAATCAGTTCTGCGCCATTTCCCCATGTCCCACCTTGGGATTCGTACTGGAGGACGCGCGTCTGACCGTCGCCTCGGGTCTCGGTTCGCCGATAAGCACCGGTACCCGTCACCCCGTCATCAGGATAGGTAACTTCGGAAACGATCTGATTCGTCGCCTTGTTCTTTTCTTGCTTGATCTGACCCCAGGAGACGGGCCCCCCAATATCACCGTAAGTCAGATATTCATATTTGATCTGCCGCATTGGACCGTTGTAGCGCACATCATCGCAAGTGCTGACAAGTTCGAACCAGACCGCATTTGCGCCGTTACCGTTGCTCGGCTGGTAAGTGTAGGAAGCACTGGTTACATCATCGTAATTTACCCCGGTTAACTCATAGTAATCAGGAGGGGAATTATTCGTATGATGTACCCGCGTGTAGGTGTACCTTACCGTCTCGATGAGGTTGCCTCGGCCGTCAAAAGCCTGGACACTCGTGATCAGGTAATAGTAGTAGGTCTGCCCCGAGTAAATTTCATACCAATCGAACGGACTATAGTTTATCTTCAGATAGCGTCCGCCCGGTTCGGTGATCTTGTCCAGCCTCCCCGACAAATAAGTCAGAGTGGTCGTCAGGCCGTAGGGATCCACGATGGCCTGTACGGCAAGGCCCGTAATTCCCGCCACTGGCCCGAACTTTACCTTGCCCCCATCCCCGAGTAACAGGTCGTATCTGCCATTGCCCATGTCCTGGACAACGTCGCGGACCTGATCCCGCCCGGGAATGTCGGCTCCATACATCCCTCCGCCTTGGCTCATGAGATCGGCAGTCCGGCCATCGGGATAACCAAGCCTACCCATGGGTCCCTCATACTGCGGGTCGCGGGTGTAAATAGATAATCCCCAGCAGTAGGAATGGGTCCAAGCCGCGCCGTATCCGAAGGTGTCGGGCCACGGCCCGCCCCGCGTGTTTAAATAACGGCTCCATTTGAGCGGGTAAGCGCCCACGCTGCCGGGCACGGTAATGTCGTCGATCACCCGCTTGGCGTTGGCGGAAAAAGGATCGTAATATCCGGCAGTGGTGATACTGCCACTGTAATCCCCTGCGGGACCGTTTGGGTTATCATTGCCCACAGGCGCCGCTCGAAGAGGCGCAACGAGAGAGACTAAGAAAAAAGTCGCAGTCAGCGCCCAGCGGCTACAACAAAAGCGTGGTTTCATGATGGGCCAGCTACCCTGCGGGCGGCTTAACGCGGAACTGAAGAAGATGTTGCTCCGCTCCAACCAGGACCAGAACCCGGTAAGTTCCGAGTCCGCCACCCGGTTGAAAGCGGAACGGAACCGCTCCATCCGGAGGGACAACAGCACCCTGGTTGATCCCGCTGATCTGGCCCCCATCATAGGTGCCAACGATGACAGGCGCGCCCACCTTATCGCTTGGAACCTGAAGAGTAATCGCCGCCGCTTGATTTGGAGGAAGCGTTACCGTGGGCAAAATCTTCTGTTGGCCGCCGCCTCCTTCACTGCTCAGGGTGAACTCCTCCCCGTGCCCGAGATTAACTACCACGCCCATCGGCTCAGGCGGCGCCAACGTCGGCTGCTGTGCGAATAATCCGGTCGAGCTGGTGAACTGAATGCTGGCGAACAAAACCAGCGCGACGGCACCGCCTAGAAATTTCATGGCGGTGGCTCTGAGGGAGAATGAGGGGAAACTTGGCAAGGGCGTGCCTTTTACCAAAGGCATTAACGAGTTGGCAAGAACTTTTCGAAAAAACTAAAACAAAAAAAAGGACTGAGGAATAGCCGGGGTCATCCGCCTTCTTCAAGACCAGGGTGACAAATCGATTCCGTCTACAGCGACCAGTCGCGGCCGGCACACGCGGCGACGGAGTTTAATCGAACATTCTCTGCTCAATACGTGTCTCATCACGAACATGAAATCTACGCAAGAAATTACGGCCCAGGTGCGGGAACTGGGCCAATGGATTCCGGGATTGCGCCAACAGGTTGGGCACGTTGTGGTGGGCCAGAAGTATTTGGTTGACCGCCTTTTACTCGGCTTGCTCGCCAATGGTCATATCCTGCTCGAAGGCGTGCCTGGGCTGGCCAAAACGCTCACCGTAAAGACGATGGCCGCGTGCATTCAAACCGGTTTTCAAAGACTGCAATTCACGCCCGATCTTTTGCCCGCAGATTTGATCGGCACGCTTATTTATAATCCGCGCACCGGTGAATTTACGACCAAACTCGGACCAATTTTTTCCAACCTAATCCTGGCCGACGAGATCAATCGTGCGCCGGCAAAAGTTCAGAGCGCCTTGCTCGAAGCGATGCAGGAGCGGCAGGTGACCATCGGCGAACAAACTTATCCCCTCTCCGATCCGTTTCTGGTTCTGGCAACGCAAAACCCGATCGAGCAGGAAGGAACGTATCAATTGCCTGAAGCACAGCTCGATCGGTTCATGTTCAAATTGAGCATCGGCTATCCGCAGAAAGCCGAGGAGCGAACCATTCTCGATTTGATGGCAACTTCGGCGCCCGATTTGCGAGTGAATCCGGTGATTGAGCCGCAGCAAATCATCGCCGCTCGCAACGTAGTCAACAGCATTTACATCGATGACCGGGTGAAAGATTACATTGTCGATGTTGTCTGGGCGACGCGCGAACCCGCAGCCTACAACTTACGGCTTGAAGGGCTTATTCGTTACGGGGCATCGCCGCGCGCCACGATTTATCTCGCGCTCGGCGCGCGGGCTCACGCGTTCCTAAACGGCCGCGGTTACGTCACGCCGCAGGACGTGAAAAGCATCGGGCCTGACGTATTGCGGCATCGCATCATCGTCAGCTAC
>JBKOWV010000149.1:0-12715 GCA_046724585.1 Verrucomicrobiota bacterium | reverse complement strand
TTGCGAGCCTACGAGAAATTGCAAAACCTCGTGGCGCGCGGCGCGGTCAAGAAGAACGGCAAGAAATACAAGGGCTTGCCTTCGGCTTTGGCCAGCGCAATCGCCCAGCAGAATGGCCATCTCGCCGGCGTAAGATAAGCTGATCCGAGCGAACCCGGACTCAGCTTCAGCGGGGACTTTCCGGATGCTGCGCGAATATCTGCCGATTCTCCTGCAGATTATTGTAGTGATACTCTTTGCCGGCTCCGCGCTGCTGGTCAGTGTTCTGGTTGGAAAAAGCGGAAAGCGCACCCGAGCCAAAGATACGGCTTACGAATGCGGTATGCTGCCGCAGGGGGAAGGGCATCCGAGGTTCAGCGTGAAGTTTTATCTGGTGGCGATGCTCTTTATCCTTTTCGACCTCGAGATCGTCTTCATGTACCCCTGGGCGGTGGTTTACAGAGACGCGATCAAGCAAAGCGGACTAATCTTCTGGAGCATGCTCAGTTTTATTTCAATTCTGATGGTGGGGTACGTTTACGCGCTCAAGAAGGGCGCGCTCGAATTCAAGAGATAACCCCAAGCACTGTGGCGCGGCCCTGCCGCCGGACGCGGTCTTGAAAGAGGTCGAAACCGATCTCGGTTGAAGTTTTCTCTGATGATTTTCCCGAGATGCGCCGGCAAGCGCTCAAGATGCACGATTGGCTCTAACCAGCAACACCTTCATCGCCTCAACGATAAAATCCACCTCTCCCATTCCTAAAGTTTTTTGATCAAAGCGGTCTCGCACGCAATCGTTCCACCCAGGCGAAGCACTGCGAAGTTCAGGGGCATATTGCGATTCTTTTGGAGTAGTCAATTCGCCCCAACCTGGATAAGTGAAGCTGGTGATGGCGGCCGATGCAGCGAAGAAGCCGATGATCCGAGAGTTTGGAGTCGCAGTCGGCCTTTCGCTCGTTGCAGCGATCGCTTTTTATTTCTCAACCAAGCCAATCCTCCAACATTTCGATTATACTCCCCGGATCGCTTTGGCATTGATGGATGGCCATCTCGGAGTTCAGAGTCGGCCGCCGTCCTGGCGAGTGAAAGAGCCAGAGTTAGAAGCGGATTTTGTTTTCCAGACTGAATTGGGTTATCGAATGCCGTTTTTACCCAGGAGCGTGGCAACGTGTCAAGCATTTCACGATTTTGTGAACCGTAGATCCGAGGTAAGTTCTTAGCGAATCACGTGGGCGCAGCCATAACATCTGCGCACCGACGGATTCGCACTTGCGCGCCTGACGGGAACCGCCTAAAAGCTTTAGCTTCCATGATTCACCATATTGTTCTCTACAAACTCAAGCCCGAGGTCACTCCCGCTCGTGTAGAGGCGATGATGATGAACGCGCGGATGCAACTGCTAAAAATTCCGGAGGTCCTGAGCATCAAATGCGGAAAGCGGGTCGATTCTGAATTGCCCTGGCCGTTCTTTATCGCGATTGATTTTGAGTCGATGGACAAGTACGCCATCTTCCGCGAGGACCCGATTTTCGTGAAGTTCACGGAGGAGATCATCAAACCGAACACAGCGGACTCTTTGATCCTGGATTTCGAGATGGACCCGGGCAAAGACGTTCGCTTTTCGTAGCTGTGGAGGCAGCCATTTCGGCTGCACATTCTTTTTTAAACGCGGGCGGCCCGCCTGTCACTACAGATCGTTGCTATTTCTGTGCGCCGCGCGTAATCATCGATCTCGATGCGCCTCGGATATTTTTATTCCCGGTATCCGGTTATCTCGCAGACGTTTTGCGATGCGGAGATGCTGGGGCTGGAACGGCTCGGGATCGAACTTGAGATTGGTTCCGTTTATCCACCGCTGACCAGTTTGCGGCACGAACATATCTCGAGGCTGCGTGCGCCCGTCCGCTACGCGCCTCCCCAGGAAATCTTAAAAATTTGGGAGAAAGACGCGAAAACGACCGGGAAATGGCCCGGTGCGCTTGTCGATCAGCACGAGCGGAAATACGGTCCGAGTTTCAAGGCCGAACAGCGCGCGCGCAATGCGCTTTACTTTGCGGACCTTTTTGCGCGCAACGGCGTCGATCATTTTCATGTGCACTTCGCCAACCGCGCCGCGCACACGGCGATTTTCCTAAAAGAAATTTCGAAAATCCCTTTCAGTGTCACGGCACACGGACAGGATTTCATGAAGGACCTCGGTAACGATGATCTCCTGCGTGAAATCTGCGCCGCCGCGGAGTTTGTTGCAGCTGAAACTGATTACAGCCGCGAGCTGCTTTGTCAGCGGTGCCCGGATTCCGCCGAGAAAATTCACCGGATCTACAACGGCATCGACCTGGAGTTTTTTCCTGCGCCGTATCCTTCGACGGCAAATCCAGTCGCACGCATTATCAGCGTCGGCCGGCTTGTGGCGTTCAAAGGGTTCGATTATCTCATCGACGCTTGCGGTGAGTTAGCGCGACGCGGACTCGATTTCACCTGCGAAATCATCGGCGACGGTCCGCTGCGCGACAATCTTCAGGAAAGGATCGACACGCTGAAGCTCTCACGCCGGGTTAAGTTGCCCGGCTCTCTTTCGCAAGGAGCGGTGATCGAGAAATTGCGAGTTGCCGATATCTTTGCGCTCGCCTCGGTGACCGACAAACAGGGCGCCAGTGATGTCTTTCCAACCGTAATCATCGAAGCAATGGCGACTGCGCGTCCGGTTGTTTCGACTCGGCTTGCTGGGATCCCCGAATTAGTCGTGCACGGCGAAACGGGGTTGTTAGTGGCGCCCGGCGATACGACCGCGTTGGTGCCGGCGCTCGAGCAACTGATCCGGGACCCCGAATTGCGCTCGAGTTACGGTCGCGCCGGGCGAGCGCGAATCGAGCAGCATTTCCGAATCGACCAGACGGTTGCGCCGCTGGTTGAATTGTTTGAGAGGACATCGGCCCGCCGCCGTGAACCCCAGCAGCGGCGCGCTTCGCACCCGCCTTCGGTCGCCGCCGCGACCTTCGGCGCGGCAAGCGGCGAAGCGGCAATAGCGGCACATCAGATCGCCTATCTGATTGATCGTTGGCCGGATAAGGAGTTGCCTTTCATCGAACGCGAACTCGGAGAGATGAAGCGGCGAGGCGTCTCGATCGTTCCATTCGTGTGCGAATTAAACTCAGCCGTCCGTTTAAGTCGCTCCATGGAACGAGTGGCGCCCTGGCTGGAATTCTTGCCGGATCCGATGGTGATCGAGGCAGAATGGCGGACAAACCCAGCGCTCGCGCAAAAATTGGAAGACGAACGGGCGCAGCAAAGCGTCCGGGCGCCAAGCGCAATCTTTTTGCGGCAGGCGCGTTTTGCTTTGGGATTACAAAAACTCCTTCGAGAGAACAACATTTCCCACGTGCACGCGACCAGTTCTCGTGCGCTCGTCTGTGCTCTCATATTGAAGAAACTTCTCAACATTACCGCAAGCACCACGATTGAGCTGCGATCAGAATTACCCCGAGACTGGATCCAGAACGCGTTGTCGCAATGTGTGGGCGGTCGTCTGAGCAATCGGAGATTGCTCGAGCAATACAATTATAGGGCGTCTGTGTCAGACGCCACATCGCAACAGGCCGGGCGTTTCACAGAAACGCCCTACAACGGCAGGGCATTTATCCTTGATAAGACCACATTCCGTTCTGCTCCGCGAAAGGCGTTCGGGCTCGTCAGCCAAAAAATCGGGATCGATTTGGCCGCAGGCCCAGGTTTTTGGCGGCAATGGGCGGAATTGCTTTTGCGCTGGAGCTCTGGCGATCGAAAATCGAAAATCGAAAATCGAAAATGAAGAAGGCTATTCTACTTGCCGGGGGAGCCGGGACCCGCCTTTTCCCGCTCACGAAGATCGTCTGCAAACAGCTTCTCCCGATCTACGACAAACCAATGGTTTGTTACCCGCTGGCCACGCTGATGCTCGGCGGTCTGCGGGACGTGCTGATCATTACCACACCGAAAGATTTACCGATGCTGCGCGATTATCTGGGCGACGGCACGCAACTTGGCATTCGCATCGAATACGCCGAGCAGCCGAAGCCGGAAGGAATCGCTCAAGCTTTCCTGATCGGCGCAAAGTTCCTCGGCGCTTCCGGCGCGTCGCTCATTTTGGGCGACAACATTTTCTACGGAAAACTCGATTTTTACCGGGACGCGTTGGCGATCGAGCGCGGCGCTTGCATTTTCGGATATCAAGTCCGCGATCCGCAGCGCTATGGAGTGGTGGAGTTCGACGCCGAGGGCCGGGCGATTAGTCTGGAGGAAAAACCGAAGCAACCGAAGAGTCATTACGCAGTTCCGGGGCTTTATGTTTACGATGAGCGCGTCGTCGATCTCTGCCGATCCCTGCGTCCCTCGGCGCGCGGCGAGCTCGAGATCACGGACCTGAATTTGCTCTATCTCAAGGAGAAACAGCTACACGTGAAGTTGCTCAGCCGCGGGATGGCGTGGCTCGACACCGGCACTCAGACCAGCTTGCTCGAAGCCGGCAATTACATCGCGACCATCGAACATCGACAGGGATTGAAAATCGCCTGTCTGGAGGAAGTCGCCCTGCGCACGGGCTTTATCAATCAGTCACAATTGTCGAGGATTATCGACCGCTTGCCGAAAGGCGAGTATCGGGACTATCTCCAGATAGTCTGCGACGAAGGTCCAAGCACCGCTCCAGAGCCGGTGGGTTAGGGCAAGTTATGCAAACAGTTGTAACCACGGCGCTGTGTCGCCGTGCCCGGTAACAACGCAGGTTAAGCGTCTCGACAGAGCGAGGCGGCTACAGTTGCCTCGGCTGCTCGCGCAGCAGATGATTCGTGTCAGCAAGTAATTTTGTCATCGCGTCGGCTTCTGTCCCTTCGTAATAACCGCGAATTTGACCATGCCGATCCACCAGCACCATCCGTGTGCTGTGGACCGGATTTCCCTCGGCATTACCTCCATCAGATATCGCGAGTTTGAAGCCGTCGTGTGAAAGTTTGTAAATGGTAGATTTTGATCCGGTGAGAAAATCCCAGCGCTTCGGATCGGCATGCAACTTCTCCGCATACGCGCGCAGGACTTCCGGTGTGTCGGTCGCCGGATCGACGCTAAAGGAGACCAGATGCACATCGGTATTTTCCAACGGCTTCTGCAATTCACTCATCCGGGTACTGATCAGCGGGCACGGTCCGGGACAGCTTGTAAAAATAAAATCAGCGATCCAAACTTTTCCGGTTAACTGCGCCGATCCAAACGGCTGACCGTTCTGGTTGACGAGCTGAAAGGGCGGCACCACGCCGTATGAGGGAACCGCCCGCTGCCGGAGCGCGCTCACTTCAAGCTGACGCATCCAGAGCAACAGTGCCAGGGTAACGAAAGGAATGAGGATCAAGGTCACTTTCCACGCAGTTGCACCGCGCGATGACGCCGAGGGCGTTGTCGCAGAAGTCGTGTTCATGATTTGGTCAGCACGAGCGCGCCCAAAAGCAGCGGGAGATAAACGATCGAGCCGATAAACAACAGGCGTGCCGACGCGGGCGTGCGCAGTCGTAAAAACCGCATCGCAACAGCGATAAACAACCCGCCAAGCGCAAGCTCAACCGGAACATAGAGCATCGTCACGACTCCGAGAGAAGCGGGGAGCCCAGCAACGATGAGCAACAAAATGCAGAAGAACACACTTTGGCTGGCACTCCGCTCGCCACTGCGATCGTCGCTCGAAATCATTCGGAAGCCCGCGCGGGAATAATCCTCGCGATACATCCATGCGATGGCGAAGAAATGGGGCAGTTGCCACAAAAACAGAATGGCAAAAAGGCTCCATGCCCCGAGATCGATCGTTCCACGAGCAGCTGCCCAACCGACGATGGGCGGGATGGCGCCCGGGATTGCGCCCACGGCTGTGTTTGCCGTGCTGGTGCGTTTCAGCGGCGTGTAAGCGAAGATGTAAATCACGATCGTTATCGTCGCTAGCGCCGCGGTAAGTATGTTGCAGGCAATCGCCAGGTAGCCGATTCCGAAGATCGAGAAGACGGCCCCGAGAACGAGCGCTTCCAAGGGACGCATCCGGCCGGCCGGGATCGGCCGCGTTCTTGTTCGATACATTAACGCATCGAATCTGCGCTCCCACCATTGGTTAAGCGCGGCGGCGCCCGCCGCAGCAGCAGCAGTTCCAAAGACAACGTGAAAAAGCGCGATGTAGTCGACGGGCGGTTCTGCCCCGAGATAAAAACCAACAGCAGTCGTGAGCAGCACAAGCAGAGTAAGCCGCGCCTTGACCAATTCAGCCAAATCCGAACCGAGCCGCCCTCGCGTGGATGCGATATCCGTATTTTGGGCTTCGAGTGCAGCGGTTTTCATGTGGATCGAGAGATTGGCAGGGTGCGAGCCTCCTTCGCCATAGCTCCGAAAGCTTTCGGGGCGGAAGCTGAATCGCCGGGCGCGCCGCACCGCGAGACCGCCAAAATTCGCCAACAAATCGGAGAGATGCTCACTCCAAAAGATAGCATGACCGCGCCGACCGCGACATGCGCCGTCGCGACATCCGCGGCCTTGTTGCTCCAAATCGTCCAGGCGCCGAGCGCAATTTGGCAAACAACCAGCGCGATCCAAAAGTGCGACAGACTCTTCAGCATGGGGACGTCTGGCGCATCTCTCCGGGCTCGCAGACAAAATGTAATTATCCCGATGGCAATCAACAGCGCGAGAAAGCGGTGCGCCATTTGCAGCCAGATTTGGAACGCGTCCACGTCTGACAAGCCGCGCGCATCGCGCCAAGCGTTAATTTTCGCGAGCGCGGTTTCGCTGGTGTCTGGAAGCCAAGCGCCGTTTGCCGTGGGAAAATCGAGAATCGCCAGATCGCGATGTTGGTGACGCATCGTCGCTCCAAGCGCAAGCTGGAGATAAATCGCGGCCGTGATAGCAATCGCCAGTCCTTTAATGAGCGCGATTTTTCGGAACTTGGGGCTCTGCCATGTGCGACCAGCAGAGTTGTAGTCCGCTGAATACCACGTCATTGCATCCGCGCGCCAAAATTTGGTCGTGACCAGCGCGATAAACACGAGGAGTCCAAGGAAGGCTTGCGCGAGGCAGGCATGAAAGATTCCGATCTCGTCTTTCAGCATGGTGACGCGAAGACCGCCGAGAATTCCCTGCAGGATAACGCTGGCCAGGGCGATCATGCCAAGATTGCGCACCCAACGTCGATTGTCACTGCGCCAAAGCCAAATCGCGAGAATGATCGTCAGGAATCCGACTGCCGAGGCGATCAAGCGGTGGGTATGCTCAAAGAAAAT
Source organism: Verrucomicrobiota bacterium (assembly GCA_046724585.1). Lineage (GTDB taxonomy): Bacteria > Verrucomicrobiota > Verrucomicrobiia > Chthoniobacterales > UBA10450 > Udaeobacter. Next base: position 5,453 of record JBKOWV010000149.1, on the reverse strand, counting down.
GCCGCCAATCCATTTTGAAACGGGAAATAAAAACATGTTGTAGCCGAACGTGGTCGGCCAATCAGGCACCGCGAGACCGACGCCTTTGCTCGTGACCATTCCGCCGCTGCAAATTAGCAACAAGGTCGCGGCACAAGTGAGCCACGCGAAACGGTTCAGCCAAATTCTGGAGCGGCTCGGAAATCTTTCAGAGTCGCCACGATTCGAGATCGTATCGTCCACGGTTGGAAAATAACCGCGATGGAAACAAATGCGACGGTCACAGACCGCCGCTACAGAAAGAGAACTTAACCGCTATGGCTCGGAGACGGCGCAGGTTCAGGCGGTTTGTTTTCTGTTTTCGGCGCCGGCGCAGGAGGGGCGCTTTGCCCGCCGCCGGCCAGCTCAGCCCGCTCTTTGAGCCAAGCCTGATATTCCTCTGGGGTATCGACCACCAGCGTCCCTTTCATTGAATAATGGCCCAGACCGCATAGCTGGGCGCAAATGACCTCGTAAGTCCCGGTCTTGATTGGCGTGAACCACATCGGAATCTGCGAACCAGGAACGGCGTCGGCTCCAATGCGCATGTGCGGCAGGAAGAAATCGTGGACCACATCTTTCGATGAAAGCTCAATGATAACAGGGCGATTCACCGGCACATGAAGTTCGCCCACCGTCACAATATCGTCTTTGCCGGCCGGATCGTTTGGATCGAGGCCCACCGGTTTTGTGTTGCTAACAAAGCTGACATCGCGCCGGCCAAATTGCCCATCCGGTCCTGGTAAGTGATAATTGAAACTGAACTGTTGCGAGACGACGTTCACGAGAGTCGCGTCCTTGGTGGGTGGAAATTCGTTCACGCGCTTTGCCCACAGCGGGATCGCGAAGCCGAGCAGGAGCACAGCTTCAATCAAAACCACCGAGAATTCCAGATGCGTCGAGATGCCGCTTTTCACCCCGTGGTGATCAGCAACCGGATGCCGCCGTTTCCGAAAGCGAATTAAAACCAAAATAAAAAACGCCGACCAACCAAAGAAGAGCGCGGCCATGAACCAGTGGCAGAACTCCAGGATATGGTCGATTTGATATCCATGCGAGGAAGCGTTCGGCGGCATTCCCAGGAATTCATTGATAAGCGCGAGGCTACTCATATTTGCTCAGATCTTCCTCCGCGATCTCCTGGTAAGGCTCAGCCGGCATGCGTCCCTGCCGCCAGAGGTGAAAACTGAATGCGCCGATCCCACCCAGTACCGACATGACAGCGCCAAACAGAAACCAGATCGCCACCGCCATGTGCTCCGTCGATTTTCCATCTTTTGCGCCGTAGCAAAACGGGCACGCCAGGGCCTGACCAACTGGCGAAAAGATCGACAAGAGTAAAATTGACAGGATTTTCGCTCTCATCTGATGATGCGAAGCCGTTTCATTTTTCGATAGAACCAGACGCCGTAAACCATCAACGCAACCGCGGCCACAAACGAGAAGATCGCTCCGGCGAGATAAACGGGCGCGCCTTCGACAAGATTGACCCAGATGCACCACGCTCCGATCCCGAGCGCGAGCAGCGTCGAGAAAATAATAAAAACAATATGGAACCCTTTAAGCGACATCTAACGAACGACCGGGTAGTCGTACCACGCGAGCAATATAAGCCAGAAAAGTGCGAGCACAAAAAGGCCGGTGAAAATGAGGATGCGATAAATAAGCCGTTTTTCCGCGGCAAGATGCATGAAAATTGCCGCCACTAACCCGGCTTTAAACGTGGCTACCAGCATGGCCACGGCGATGTTCGCCTTCGGCGCGCCAAAGTCGACATAGGAAAGCGCCACGGTGACTGCGGTGAACAGGATCAATGTCGCGCCGACCATCAAATAACCTCGGACGTGCTTTTGAATGTTATGCGCGTACTCCTCGTGCTCGCGCGGGTCGGGTGAAACGTCGGGCGGATTATTCATGGCCTAGAGCAGATAAAAAAGCGGGAAAACAAAAATCCAGATCAGATCGACAAAGTGCCAGAAGAGACCGGAAACTTCGACGCGATTGGCCAGATGTTCCGGATTGCGCTGGTAAAGCTTCTTGCTGACCGGCAACCACATGTAAATGAACACGAGCACCCCGCCGAGGACGTGCAGTCCATGCAAACCGGTGATCGTGAAATAACTGGCAAAATACGCGCTGTGCTTGGGCACGAACATCGTCGCGTATTGCACGTCCTCCTTCTCGATCGTGGCGATCTTGTGAGTCGGGTGTAAAGGAAAGAAATGCGGACGATCCATCACCGGGCTGGTCGGATCGGCATTTAGTGGATCGAGCGCGACTTCGTATTCCTTGATCTTGGGATCGTTTAGAGCGGCACGATTATGTAAATGGCCGGTGATCTCGAGGCGCGGCGGCAGACCTTTCGCGGCAGCATGCTCATTACCGAGATATTGTTCGTACTTCCCAAGCGCTTCCGGCTTAATGTAAGCGCCGAAGTGGTCAAACTTTTGCGGCCATTCGTAAACGAGTTTGACCGTCAAGAAAATCACGCCACACAGGATCGTGGCCAGCATGTACCACCAATAGGCCCGGTACCTTCTCATCTTCAGCGCCGCCCACGCCAGCACCACCGTGACCGACGACAAGATGAGGATGGCCGTGTTCATTGTGCCAACAGGAACGTTGAGCAAGCCGTGAGGCCACATGCCCGGCGGGGAATCGATCCGCAAAAAAATGTAGGCGGAGAAAAGTCCGCCGAAGAGCATCACTTCCGAGGCTAGGAAAAGCCAGATACCGATCTTGGCGTTCCACAGGCCCGTGTCGGGTCGGGTCGAGACGGTGTATGGAATCTCCATCGCGTTGGCTCAGGCGAGGGCTGGCTCGACCGGAGGCTTGCGGCGAGTCCGCTCTGCCGGTTCCACCGGCTCATTCTGCATCGTGAAATCACGCTCGCGCCCGGGAAGACTGTATTCGTATGGCCCACGATAGGCGACGGGCGTATGGAGGAAATTTCCGTGCGGCGGCGGAGAAGGCGCCGTCCATTCCAATGTGGTCGCTTCCCATGGATTGTCGTTCACCTTTTTCCCGTGCTTGATGCTCCAGAAGAAATTGATGATGAAAGGAATTTGCGCGAGGCCCATTATCCAGGCCGCCCACGAGATGGGCGCGTTCCATTGAAAGCCGGTCAATCCCCAAATTGTGTGCTCGGTCCCAACCGTCCACCCCTGCCCACCGTCATACCAGCGCCGATGCATACCAGCCATCCCCTGCAAAAACATGGGTAGAAAAATGACGTTCATACAGACAAGCGTCGGCCAGAAGTGCACCTTGCCCCAGAACTCGTTCATCGTTCGACCGGTCGCTTTCGGGAACCAGTAATAGATGCCGGCGAAGAGCCCGAAGATCGTGCCCGGCGCCACGATGTAATGGAAATGCGCGATCACATAGTAGGTGTCGTGTAGATAGAGGTCGGCACTGTTGAAGGCGAGCGGAATACCGGTAAGGCCGCCAATTCCAAACATCGGCAGGAATGCGATCACGAAAAGCATCGGCACGTTGAACCGGATCGAGCCACCCCAAAGGGAAATGAAGAACGCGCTTAAGATGATGACCGAGGGAATGGAGATCAGCAGCGTAGTCGTCTGGAAAAACGCGCTCACTGCCGTCCCCATGCCGGTGAGCCACATGTGGTGCGCCCAGACGATGAAGGACAAAAAGCCGATCACGAGCACGGAAAAGACGAGCGACTTGTAACCCCAGAGCGGCTTGCGCGAATTGTTCGCCAGAATTTCGCCGACAATCCCGAACGCCGGCAAGATCAGCACGTAAACCTCCGGATGGCCGAGGAACCAGAACAAGTGCTGCCACAACAGTGGACTGCCGCCGCCGCTGATCTGCACCTGCGCGCCATTTACCACCAGACCGCTGGGCAGAAAAAAACTCGTGTCCGCAACCCGATCCATTAACTGCATGATGATCGCAGCTTCGAGCGGCGGGAACGCCAGCAGCAACAGAAATGCGGTGACAAACTGCGCCCACACGAAGAACGGCAGCCGCATCCAGGTCAGCCCTTTGGCGCGCAATTGAATGATCGTGGTGATGAAATTGACGGCGCCGAGCAATGACGACGTAATCAAAAAGATGAACCCGATCAGCCAAAGAGTCTGTCCGTTGAAAATCGGACCAATCCCTGGTCCCCTGTCTGAAAATGCCGCCAGCGGCGTGTAGGAAGTCCAGCCACTTTTGGCCGCGCCGCCGGGCACGAAGAAACTGATCATCATGATTACCCCGCCAACTGCAAACGCCCAAAAACTCGCGGCGTTAACTTTCGGGAACGTCATGTCCGGCGCACCGATTTGCAGCGGCACGACAAAATTTCCAAAAGCTGCGAATGCCAACGGCACGACCCCAGCAAAAATCATGATCGTCCCATGCATTGCGCCGAGCGAGTTGTAAAAGTCGGACGTCATTTTCCCGTCCGGCATCGAGCCCGCCCCGAAAATGTAGGGAAGAAATTTGCCTATCACTGGCAGCGCCTGACCGGGATAGGCCAGTTGCCAGCGCATCAACATCATCAGGCAAAAGCCAAAGAACAAAAAGACCAGGCCGCAGAGGCCATACTGAATGCCGATTACTTTATGGTCGGTCGAGAAAATGTATTTTCGCCACCACCCCAGCTCGTGATGCTCGTGGCCGGCGTCGTGCGGATCGTGATGCGTTTCGAGAGAAGTGGCAGCGTCCATTTCCGAAGAAAGTTATCGTTTCAAATATCTAGAGAGAAGGCCGCTTTGCAAAGGGCAAAAAGCACGATCCTGGATAACTGGATCTTGGCGCAACACTCCATTACTCACTGCTCCGTCACTCCGTGCTCTGCATCCGCTCCTGCCGTTCCAATTCGCGCTGGATCATCTGCTCCCGGTGCGATCCGGACCAGCGATACGAATAAACGTTCAGTCCGTGCACCAACAGTCCGATTCCCCATCCGAGCATCCCCCATTGAAACCAGAGATGGCTCGGATCTTTCAAAAGATTAACCGCAGCAAGCAGCACATTGACGACTATGTAAATCATCACGTGACGGTAAAATGCGCGTTGCATCGTCGCCCGCACAGCTGCCCTGCGATAAAGAATCTCGTTTTCCATAGGTCTATTTCAGCACGGCCACCCTGCGATGGCGAGCGCGAATTACGGCCTGGCCGCGGATCGCAGCCGGTGCCGTACGATCAGCTTCGCGATGAGGTTGATCAAAGATGATAGCGCGCTCATTAGGACTACATTTGGTCGGTGGAAAATGATGTAAAGCCGCGCGCCATCATCCATCTCGACATGGACTGCTTTTATGCGGCGATCGAGGTGCGCGATCGCCCTTCACTTCGCGGCAAACCAGTCGGCGTGGGCGGCGCTCGGGACCGCCGCGGCGTTTTGACGACGTGCAATTACGAAGCGCGCAAGTTCGGGGTGCGTTCGGCCATGCCGACATTCATGGCGCTGCAACG
>JBKOWV010000003.1:0-3691 GCA_046724585.1 Verrucomicrobiota bacterium | reverse complement strand
TTCCGGAATAGCGCTCGATCGCCTCCATGAGCGCGCTCGCCTCACCCTGCTCGGCCGTGCTGCCCTTGCCGAAGCTGCCGCCGCTCAGTCCCGCCCGGAGCTCGTTGACGGTCCTGGCCGGCGCCGAAAAATTGTGCGTGGCGAGATAATTCGTGTTCATGGGCAGGTCAGCCCGGATGCGCTCGAGGCGTGAGACCACGCCGGTCAGCGGGCTCACGTGCTTGCGAAACCGCGCGACTGTGGCGCCCGAAGGCACAGTCCGGTATCCGCCGCTCGTCATGATGAGCTTGCCGCCGGCGCCAAGCTCGACCGGCACCGGCGCGCGATCTGGTTTGCGCAGCTGCCTACGGCCGCAAACCGGACATTGCGGGCGGGCCGCCACGTAATGGCGCACGATGGTCGAGCCCAGCAGCTCCAGGCTGATGATGTGATCGCTCAGATCGGTGCGAAAATCGGTAGCGATCGCTTTTGCGATCTCGACGGCCGCAAGCTCGATCCCGCTTCGTCCGAGCACGCCGCGGGCGAGCGGCGAGGTGGCGACGCGCTGCGCTCCTCCGCGGTCGAGAAGCGCCCTGACCTCTCGGTTTCGCTGCATCCGCTCGGCAAGACAGCCCCAACAGGCGCTCTTGCCCGGCCGGAACACCGGCCCTACGAGGGGGAAAATGCCGGAGGGTTGAGCCAGCAGCCACGGCGTGCGGTCCGACAGATGCCGCCGGTTCACTTCCGCCAATCGTGTATCGAGATAGTCACTCACCAACGTGACCATCAGCTCCGGAGAGCGCTGCACGACGCGAACGCCCAGCCCGCGCAGCGCAGAGTCGAGCTCTTTTGCGCCGCGCACGTCGAGCGATTGGATGCGCACAGGGCATTTATCGAGATTTTTCTCCGCCTCCTCCAGCGAGAGGCCGAGGCTCGTCCAATACGCAGCCACGGTGTCCGTAAAAGAGCGCCCTTTCGAGACGATGAAACGACGGTCGAGCAGGCGCGTCAGAGCTTCGTCGATCTTGTCGGCGGGAAATTTGTGCTCCAGCTCGCGAACGAGCTGCCGGAAACTCCTGCCGCCCTCCCTTATGGCGGAAGCGAGCGCACAATAGAGTTCGCCGTGCAGAAAGAACTTCCGGTCCTCCGAATAGAGGCACACGACATCGCCCGGCAGCACATAGACGGTGAAATTCGGCGCGAACCGTGGGACGTCTTTGCTGTCGTACTGCGCAACGCGGTTGCGGCGATCGCCGGTCATGAGCTGAGCACGCACGCGGCTAGCTTATTGCAAAAGCGGATGGCCCTTGCGGGACTTTGTCTCGCATTGCGCCGCCGCCCCGCTCGCGCAAACAACATGGCCGGGTCGAATCCAACCCGGCCATGACCAGCTGCGTCTATCAACGGAATCGGAAAGGGCTCGAGTCTAGCAGACTAGGAAGCAGCCCCCAATATATCTACAGCAGCCTCCGCAGCCGCAGCCTCCGCAGCCGCCGCAACGGCAACCGCAGCCTCGGCCGCAGCCCCTGCAACCGCCGCAGCGGCAGCCTCCGCACCGCTGCGCAACCTTTTCCCCGATGTAGGGCGTGCCGGCGTATTCCTTGTCGAAGACGTAGAAGGTCCCCAGGCTGACGTCGGAGATTTCTTCCTCGCTGAGCGTGAGCTGGGGCGGCACGGTATTTCGGGACGGCGTATCCGCGCTCTGGACGGCGGTCGCGGCGGATGCTCCGCCTGCGAGCGACAGAGACGCGACGGCGACTCCGACAACCGGTACGGCCTCCTTGCGAACTTTTCGCTTCGAAGCTTGCTGCTTGTGCGGCATTGTCTAGTCCTCCCGTACCTTCCAGCAGATGTTCGACGACGTGGACCGACCAGTAGCGGTATTCGTAGCCCTCGCGCAGAAACCTGGCAAGGCCGATGACATACACTTAAGGCATTAGCTTACTCATAGCTTACACACACGCACAAGATGCCCGCCGACAACGTGAACGACTGTTCATAAAACACGCGAATCGCGGCGAGCACGCGCTCACAAAACGCGCGGAGGCACATCGGGTTCCCCGGCTTTCTGAAGGACATCGTCGCTGCTCCAATTATGCAGTAGGCTTGTCGCAAATGAGGCCGCAGCGAGTCCTTTGCAGGCTCGAACGGGGAAACCGAGATGGTCCACTCGCATGGCCGTTTCGTCTGGTACGAGTTGGCGACCACGGACATGGAGGCCGCCAAGGCCTTCTATACCGAGGTCGTGGGCTGGGGCACGCAGGACGCGTCGATGCCCGGTGTGGCCTACACCCTGTTTACCGCCGGCGGGGCTCCGGTGAGCGGGCTGATGAGCCTGCCGGAGGACGCGCGGGCAGCGGGCTTTCGGCCGAGCTGGCTCGGCTGTGTCAGCGTCGACGACGTCGACGCTGCCGCCGAGCGCGTCAAAGCGCTTGGCGGCGCCGTGCACGTCCCGCCGACGGAAATTCCCAACATCAGCCGCTTTTCGATCGGCGTCGACCCGCAAATGGCAACAATTGCGCTGTTCAAGTGGCTCGACGGCGGTCGAGAGCAGCCGCCGGACCTTGACGCGCCGTCCCGCGTCGGCTGGCACGAGCTGCTCGCCGCCGACTGGGAGCAAGCGTTTGCTTTTTATCGCGAGCTCTTTGGCTGGCAAAAGGCGCAGACCGACACCGGCGCAGCAGGCACGTACCAGCTGTTCTCCGCCGGAGGGGAGACGATCGGCGGCATGTACACCAAGCCGGCGATGGAGCCGGTCCCGTTCTGGCTTTATTATTTCAACGTCGGAGACATCGACGTGGCGATAACGCGCGTGAAGGCCGGCGGCGGGGCGATCCTCAACGGCCCGATTGAACTGCCCGGCAAAAGATGGATCGCCCGATGCACGGATCCGCAGGGCGCCATCTTCGCGCTGATGGGCAAGCGAAGTCATAATGGAATCGGATATTTCGAACGCCTCCCGTCGCGGAATCCTTCTGCCGCTCGTTCTGGCGTGCGCCGGTGACCGGCGAATTACTCAGCGCCGATGAACAAGCAGCATGTCCTGGCATGGCGCAAGCGGTGACGGGATCTCGGGCCGGGCCGACATCAGCGCCTAACTCGAGTTTCGCGCTGCAGCGCATCGGCCACGCTTTGCCTGGTTAACCTCATCGTAATGATCGGCGCGAGAGGGGCGGACAAATGTTCCCGGTTGAGGGTGCCGGTTAAGATTCCCTTTAGCTCTGCGGCAGATCATCCCGGCGTGCGACCACGCGTGGCTCGCACCGAGGATTCCATCATGGACGACGAGCGGCCGAGACCCCATGGCCCCGCCGGGTCGAGCTCCGCGGCAGCCGAGAGCGGTCCCCAGCAGCTCGTTCTCTGGTCGGCGGCACGAGAAACGAACGACGAACCGGACAAGCGCCGGCCCCGGCGCGAGCTTACGCAGGGGGCAGCGTCCAAATTCCTGCTGATCGAGCCGATCGTCGCGCACGCGGCACCGCCGCTCGATCGCGAGATCCGGGTCGATGACGAGATCAAACCGCCGCGACGGGACGAGTTCGCGGCTGCCGAGCCGCCGCAGTCCGCGCATTGGATCCAACTCGCGCTTCTCGGGGGCGCGCTGGCGGTCGGGCTTTGCCTGGGGTGGATCGGCGGATTCGTGTCGTCGCGCTTCTTCGTTCCGGCAACCGTGGCGGCGGTGCCGCACGCCGACGTTTCACCCTGCGCGCGC
>JBKOWV010000161.1:0-5461 GCA_046724585.1 Verrucomicrobiota bacterium | reverse complement strand
CCAACCCCAGGAATCATCACCGCTGGTCAGCTTCACCACGCCAGACATCAGCAGCAATTTGAAAAGCAGGAGCTTGAGCAGAAACAGCCCTGCGCGCGAGACTGGTGGTTCCCGTCCGCGTTGTGGCCAAATTTGCCACGGCGCGAGAAAGATCGCCAAAAAGCCCGTCTCCAGCAGCAGAATGTCCCATTGAAAGCTCAGAAACGTTTGTCCGGCGATCGTAAGCGACAGGTAAAAAACGAATAGCGCGATGAGCGAAATCATCGGGACGAATCCGGCGATTAAGAGCAACGACAAAGCAACGCCGCTGGCGCAGAGAAAATGAAGAAATGCGTTGCTCGAATTGAACCAGCAAAGCGTCGGCAACAGCCAGTAAGCGCGGCCGCCGACCCGCTCCTGAACCGCCGGTAGAAATTGCTTTATCGGCGAGACTCCGTCGCTGCCAATAAGTCCGTCCACTTGCACCCAAAGCGAAACGAATGCGATTAAGTAAATGAGACCGAGTGCGCGAAGAAACCAGCGTCGAGCCCAGAAATAAGTCGGCGGACGCACATCTTTTCCCCAGAGTAAGCGGGTAACGGCCGAGCCGATGCCACGATGCCGAGCGATAAGCTTGTAAGCGAGTTCGGAAACTGCCGCGAATCCAGGCACGTGATCATAACTCCAGGCCAGCCATTTTCTGGAAGACCGGCATCGTAACGAGCGATAGACAGCTTCCGCGGCAAAAAAGGCTTTGCCATCTGGTTCGATGAAAGCAACCGCGCGTTGGAATTGGTCGACGGGAATTTCCGGAAATCGATTTGCAGCTTCCTGGTAGGTTACATAATCAACTTCGCCCACAGTGATTTCGCGCCAGCGTTCAACCCAGCGCTTGCAAAAATGACATTCCCCGTCCCAAATCATGAGCGGCTTTGGCGGGGGGTTGGAAACGCGTAGGCGCATTAGCGGTCCTTGATCTCGTTAGTAGAACGTGAGAGGTGAGACGTGAGAAGAGAGAAGTTCGTCTGTGCCAAAGTTGCTAATACACTTCCCACCAATCACCTCTCACTGAGCTCAAACTCCGCCCAGACCGGCGCATGATCGGAAGGCTCTTTCCCTTTCCGCACATCGCGATCGATTCCAGCATCGATGCATTTCTTCGCCAATGCTTTGTTGGCCAAGATCGCGTCGATACGCAAACCGCGATTTTTTTGAAATGAAAGCATTCGGTAATCCCACCAACTAAAAAGGCCGCCTTCTTTGTGATGCAATCGTAGCGTGTCCCGGAAACCGCCCTCGCGTAATTGGCGAAACGATCTCCGTTCGCCATCAGAGCACATGATTGCTCCTCGCCATAGGTCAGGATCATGAACATCGATATCTTCCGGCGCGACATTGAAATCGCCGCAAACAACCACCTCCTCGCCATCTTCTTTCGCCAAACAATCTCGCAGTCGCGTGTACCACTTCAGTTTATATTCATAAGCGGGCGAGCCGACGGCTTGTCCATTCGGTGCGTAAATGGAAAAAACGCGAACGTTGTTTGCCGTTGCTGCAATAACTCGCGCCTGTGGGTCGATAACTTCATCGCAAAGCGATGGGCGAACATCTTTTGGCTCTGCTTTGGAAAGTATGGCCACTCCATTGTATGATTTCTCTCCGTGATAAGCCGAGTGATAACCGACGGCTTGCAAAGCGAGCACGGGAAATTGGTCATCCGTGCATTTTGTCTCCTGCAAACAGACAACGTCTGGCTTTGTCGCCTCCAGCCAGGCAAACAGGCGATCCTGTCGCCGGCGCAGCGAGTTGATGTTCCAAGAGGCGATTTTCATCGGAAATGTGAGAAGTGATTAGTGAGAGGTGAAAAGTATGGGCGTTACTCTCGCTTCACCAATCACTTCTCACGTCTCACAATTCGAATTCCGCGCCCGGCGCCGGCACAATGACTTGCGAGTGTGAAAGCTCGGTCGTCAGCGTCGCCCTCATCCACTCAACAGCCGGTGGGTCGCCGTGCACGAGAACAATTTTCCGCGGTGAAAGTTTCTTTGCATAATCAATCAGCGTCTCGCGCGTAGCGTGCGCGCTGAATTGGAACTGCTCGATGTTGCAGCGCGCGCGCTGGGGTGGTTCGTCGGGATCGAGCATCACCTCTCCGCCGGGCGCTACGTCCCGAAGGAGACCGGCAGGAGATTCGGGATCGGCGTAACCAACGAAAAAGACCGAGTGCTGCGGATTTTCAACCAGCCGACGCGCAAAAATATTGGAAAGAGTTTTCGGCATCATCATGCCGCTGGAAAGCGCGTAAACTCGACCGGCGCGAACGGGGGCGTCATAGATTGTCTGGCCATTTAAGACGAACGGCGCCGTTTCCTGCATCAAATGCAGGCGGGCCAGTTGCCGCCGGGCAATGTGGGCGCGGCGATCATAAATGTCGGTCATTTTTGAACTAAGACCGCCGATGTAGATGGGAAACTCCGGTAAAAGTCGTTCCCGGTGGAATTTATACAACATCGCCAGCACCTCCTGCGTCTTGCCGAGCGCGAAAACTGGAATCAGCACGCATCCGCCGCGCTTGAACGCAGCATCGATTGCTTCGGCCAGGCGGCGCTCTTCACCAGTGCGCGTCCAATTCGCAGGCTTGGCGTGATCGCCTCTTGTGCATTCCATAATCAGGATGTCGATCTTCTCCTCTGGAAAAATCGCCGCTTCCATAATTGTTTGATCGTCGAAATTGACGTCGCCCGTGTAAAAAATCGTCCGGCCCTCAGCGCGCAGTAGAATTCCGGCGGAGCCGAGGACGTGTCCTGCATCGAAAAACTCGAATGTCAGCGCGTCTGTTTCGCGCTGGGATGCGCGTTCGCCGGAGATCAACATGGGTTGGCGCAACTGGCACCATTGCCAAAGATCCGACGCGCGATCGATTTCGCGATGCGTGAAAAGCGGATACAATGCCGCGCCGATCTCCTCGCGCTGTCTCGTCATCACATTGACCGAGTTATGCAAAAGCACGCTACCGATTTCCGCAGTCGTCTCGGTCATGAAAATGCGTGCAGCTGGTTGCCGTCGCATGAGCACTGGCAATGTCCCGATATGGTCCTGATGGCCGTGTGAGATCAAAATCGCCTCAATTTTCCGGTCCGCGATCGCTTTGAAATTCGGCAGCGCTTCCTCGCCGTTGTTCTTCGGATGCATCCCGCAATCGAGCACGAGCCGGTGCGCGGCGATTTCGAGATAATACGAGTTTGCGCCGATCTCGGTGCGGCGAGTGAGGTTAATGAGCTTCAATCTTGGAGCGTTAAACCGTTGAAGCGCCGCGCAGGCAAGAGAAAAGCGGTACGGCCTGGGAGCGGCGGCTTCTTAGCCGCCGGGGCGCTTTAGAGAGCGCTCTCCCTAGACTGCCCCTACAGCCACTCTTGGAATATCCGCATCCAGTTGCCGCGCAGGATCTTCTCAATCTCCATATCGCTAAATCCGCGCTCGATTAATCGCCGCGTCAGATTCCGCGCATGCGAGTGATTGCTCAGATCGGGAATAAAATGCGGAGTTGTAAATTTTGCGGCGAGCTCTTTTTGTGCCGATTCCGACCACTGCCGATAAATGAACTCAAAAAAGTCGAAGCCGACAGCGATCCCATCGATGCCGATCAAGTTTTTTATATGCTCGATGTGATCGATATAGCGATCGAGCGTGCTTTCCTCTTTCTTTGGGCTGACGAGCACGGCATTAACGCCAATCACGCCGCCGCGTTCGCCGATCATCCTGATTTGCTCGTCACTGATATTGCGCTCGATGTCGTAATATTTTCTCGCGTTCGTATGAGAAACGATCGGCGGCTTCGTTATTATCGCCAGAATGTCCTCAAACCCGGCGGGACTGATATGCGCAAGATCGACAATTACCCCGAGGGCTTCGCATTGCTGGACGACGTCGCGGCCGAACGCGGTCAATCCGTCGCGCGAAGAACCGCTCGGCGCGAAAACGCCGCCATCGCCTGCGGCATTGCGCCGGGCATGGGTGAGTCCAATTACGCGTACGCCAAGTTCGCAAAACACTCGCAACAATTCCAGGTCGGTGCCGAGTGGTTCAACGCCTTCCATGGTAATCAGCAACGCGATCTTTCGGGCTTTACGCGCATCGAGAATGTTTTCGTAACTTTTGGAAATCGCGAAACGCCCGGACCCTGCCGCTTCGGCGTAAAGTCGAGAAATCTGATCGAGCGCCACGCGCAAACCCATCTCCGGCATATAGCGATCCTCGATGTAAATTGCCGTGCCCAGCACGCCGATGTCGCCCGCTTCGAGTTCCGGCAGGAAATCCGTCGCTAGGACGCCGGTGCGATTGCGTTTTTCGTACAAATCCATTGGCATGTCGAAGTGAAGATCGACAATTCCATCCGCGTGCAGCTGGTCGATTCGCTGTTCGATGGATTTCTCGCGATCCAATGTGATGGCGCCGTCGAGATCGCTGGCTATCGCGTGACGGCCGGCTGATAGTTTTTCTGCATAACCTCCATCACCTGGCTCAAAGGTTTCGTGCTCACCTTGCTTGGCCCTGTAAAGGGATGGTCAAGGACATAGATCAAAAATAAAATTAACGTGATCGTCACCGTCAGTGTTGCCGTAATCAAGTATTGCGCCTTGATGTTTTTCATTCCGAAGAAAAACGTGTACAAAACCGTGAATACCCCGCCGACAAGTAGGACTAACCAAATAACGGATGGCACAGTGTTGTTTCCTACAAATATTCTAAGCCGGCGGTACTCAGCGAGATTGTTCAACCGCTTTAGTGTTTCGGCGTAGAGCTCTCTGTTAGGAACCGATGTCGCATCAATCTGATTGAATAATGTTCCGAGCTCGGTGTGAGCTCCGCCGGAATAAAGGCTGATGTCTCCTTGTGACATCCTCTCCACCTCATCGTTATAAACTGAAGCAACGTAATCTCTTAATCCCTGTTGTATTATTTTATTGGAAGGGTCAGGAAATGCTTCGGCGCTGTGAAAAATATCCAGGGCTTCGCTAGCCTCCATTTGCAGATTTTTTGTGGCCTCGTCGTATCCGCTCCATGTAACAAACACAACGAATGCCAGCATCACCCCGTAAAACAGTCCGAATGCATTAAAAATGATTGCCGCTACCTCGTGGTTCTCCTTTAGTACTTCGGCCGAATACTTCCTTCGTACCAAGTAAAGGCCCGCCATGGCCAAGGAGGCCGTAATCGCCGAAACAATCAAAAATGAAATCGGCGCCGGTAAATTAAGAAGGAATCGCATGACCTGTTAGTTTGTTGAAAAGTCTCGCCTGTTTTCCGCAATCTGCACATCCCGATCAATTATGGGCTGACATGTTAAGGGTTTGGGTGCACGGAAAATGCGCGAAAGATGCGCAGCTCGCCGATATCGTACTTGCCTCCCATCAGCGCATTGATGTCGGTAAGTTTTCCATCGATTACCTGGCGGAATGCAGCCCCGATTTCCTTCTCCTGT
>JBKOWV010000208.1:0-23318 GCA_046724585.1 Verrucomicrobiota bacterium | reverse complement strand
AGCTTTATCGAATCGCTGCGTTCGTAGTGGTCGCAATCATCGCGATCTTCGCTTCTTTTCTCTACCAGCGTTTTCTCGGTCTTTCTGCAAAACCGACTCAATGAAACTTGGATTTAGAGGTCTTTTGATCGCGGCGTTCTTGTCCGCCGAATCGCTTCGTGCAATGACGCCCAACGAGTGGCGATTCAGCCAGGCCATCAATGTGCCAGCAAGCGGATTGGTTCGGGTGAACGTGTCGCCCGAAACGCTCGATGCCGCGCGCCCCGATCTCGCGGATGTGCGCATTGCAGACGGCGCTGGGCATGAAGTTCCGTATCTAATCGATCGGCCCATGCCTCGCCGCGAGTCTGCCCTGCGCTCGCAGGAATTACGCACTGCGCTCGAGCCGACCGCGACCCGGATTACATTGACGACTGGGACAAGATCGGTGCTAAAAGGCGTGACCTTCGAAACGCCCCCAGGCGCTGAATTTATTAAGGCGGTGGGAGTGGAAGGCTCGCATGATGGGGCAACGTGGCTTCAGCTCGCAACTGACAAGCCGATCTTTAGAATGGCAGGCGGCGCGGCGAATCCGAGCGTTTCCTTTCCCGAGGGAGTTTGGGAATTTCTCCGGCTGACAATCGACGACCGTCGCACGGCTGCGGTTCCGTTCACCGGTGTGCTCCTCCAGGTCGCCGAAACAAAGGCACCAGCCGAGCCTTTTCCGCTCACAATTAAGACGCGTGACGAAAGTTTCGGTGTCACGCGACTTTCAGTTGATCTTGGCGCGATGAATCTGACGGTTGCTTCTTTGGGCATCGAAACGACCGACCCGTTGTTTGTGCGACCGGTCACGATCGCCGTGCCGGAATTGGCGAACGACAATATTAGCGAACAAGCGCTATGTAGCGGGTCGGTTTATCGGGTGGACTTCAATGGCAAAGTGGAATCACAAGTCGAAATTCCTATCGACAGGCAAATTCACGGCCGCGAATTGATCGTGTTCATCGATAACGGCGACAGCCCGCCTCTCGTGATCAATGCAGTCCACGGCAGCAGGCGCGTGACAAATCTTTTGTTTTTTGCGCGTGAGACGGGCCCGTACCAACTGCTTTCGGGCAACAGCCAGTGCGCTGCGCCGCGTTACGACCTCTCGGAATTGGATAACCAATTGAAAAGCGTTCAAGCGATCGAAGGGCGGCCAGGACCTTTGACCCCAAATGCCGATTACAAGCAGCCGGATAACCTCGCGGCGCTGCCGTTAACGGGCGCAAAAATCGACGTCGCTGCGTGGAAATTCCGCAAGTCAATTCAACTTTCGAAGCCTGGAGCACAGCAAATCGAGCTGGACTCCGATGTGCTCGCCCGCGCGGCACCAGATCAGCGCGATTTGAGAATCGTGGTCGATGATCGACAACTCCCATTTCTATCTGAGCGCCCGTCTATTTCTCGCTCGGTTCCGCTGGCATCGGCGTCGGCCAATGATCTGAAGAAGCCAGGGCTTTCACGCTGGTCGCTCAACTTGCCGCAAGCCGGCATCCCGATTACGCGGATCACATGCGCGGTAGATTCCGCGCTCTTCCAGCGCGAGATGCGTCTGTGGGAAGAAGCGGCGGACGATCGCGGCGATAAGTTCCCTCGCGACCTTGGTCACGCGACTTGGAAAAAAGTTCCAGGAGAGACAAGCCACGAATTTACGATTCACCTTGATGCCGCGCCGAGGAGCAGCACGTTGTTTTTAGAGACTGACAACGGCGACAATCCGGCGATCAAGCTGCATGATTTCCACGGCCATTATCCTGTCAGCCGAGTTGTCTTCAAGACAGAGCCCGATTTTACGCAGCCAATCTGGATCTACTACGGAAATCCCGACGCTGCTCCGCCACATTACGACGTGGCGCTGGTCGCAGATCAGCTTTTTCGCGCAGAACGTGCGCCTGCGACTCTTGGGCGACAGCAAAATATGGATTCGAAAACCGAGCGGATCATCCAAACGCTTAGTGGTTCGGGGCTTTACATTTTCTGGGGTGTGCTCGGGCTAGTCGTTGCTGCGTTGCTATTGCTAATCTCCCGCTTGCTTCCAAAAACCGGCTGAACCGGCGAGGCAGTTGTTCGCTTCTCACAAATCATCAATCATCATCCCAATGACAATTTTTCTCGGATGCGGTTTTGCCGCGAAATATCGGGAAGGCGGTGGAAATTTTTCGGTGCCGCTCCAGTGGATGCTGGGGCTGCGGCGATTGAAACTCGACGCGATTTGGCTGGAGCTGTTGCCGGGGACAAAGGATTTCGGAGCCGACGAGGCCCGGATCGATAATTTCCAGCGCCAGTTGCGCGCACACGGATTGGCTGGTCGCTACTGTCTGCTTTATCAAAACCCGGCATCGGACGCGCATGAGTTATCAGACATGCGTTGCATCGGAATGTCGGAACGCGCTTTGCTTGATCGACTGGCGGGACCGAACGCGCTGCTCAATCTCGCCTATTCAATCCATCCGCCGCTGCTTCTGCAATTCGAGCGCCGGATTTTTTGTGATCTCGATCCAAGCGAGATCTTTTATTGGATGACGAAACTGGAGATGGGCCAATCCTATCACCACGAGTTCTGGACGATTGGCCTGAACGTTCATGGCCGCGATTGCCGGATGCCGAAGTCGTTGCTTCGGTGGAAAACATTTTATCCGCTGGCGGACACGAAACTTCTCCGCCGTCGGCCGCGTCCACGCCTGCCAAAATTCACGACGATCGGACAATGGTATTGGAACGGCGCAGTGGAAGTCGACGGCGCGTTTCCAGATCTTTCGAAAAAGTTTGCGTTCGAGCCTTACCTCGATCTTGCGAAACGGATTCCAGAAGCGCGTTTCGAGCTGGCAATGAATATCAAGGCGGACGATCCAGAGCGGGCGCGTCTCAACAAGCGCGGCTGGCACCTTATCGATCCTCATCGGGTTGCGCGCACACCCGGCCGTTACCGGCGCTATATGGCTGGAGCACTGGCCGAATTTACTGCCATTAAAGGCGTGGACGTTGCGTGGCAGACCGGCTGGATAAGCGATCGCGCTGCGGCCTTTCTTGCGCTCGGGCGACCGGTCGTTACCGAAGATACAGGGGCGGAAAAATATCTGCCTCCAGAGAGCGGATTCCGTTTTGTTCGAGGCGCTGATGAGGCAGAAAGCGCAGTGAAAGAAGTGCTGCGGGATTGGCCGCGGCTCTCCAGGCAGGCGCGCAATTGCGCGGTGGAAGTCTTCGATTCCGCGAAAAATCTTCGAGAAATTCTAGATCTTGGCGGGTTTTTACCCGGGAGGCGAGACTGACCCCGGGCCCCACAGCCAAAATGACTGTGCTCCAAAAAAAGCCGCTCGTTTGGCGTTGCAAAACGATTTGCGGGTGTTACTCGTTGTCCCGTTATGGCTGACTTGATCAAAGCAGGCGAGCTGAAAGAGCGCATGAAAAAAGTCCCGGAATGGGAGTTGGAGAAGAAGCACATCGAGCGGACTTTTGAGTTCGATGATTTTGCCGATGCAATCGATTTCGTGAATGCAGTGGCTGAAGTGGCGGAAGAGGAAGAGCACCATCCCGACATGGATATCCGCTACAATAAAGTACGCCTGGTTCTCTCGACCCACAGCAAAGGCGGCCTGACCGAGCTCGACTTCGGGCTCGCGGAACGAATCGACACCCTGGCGGAATAGAAAAATCACCAGTGATCGGTGATCAGTTGGCGTCTTATCCGCCGTCAGACTTCGGCAGGTGCCCTTCGTCAGCATCGATGAACTGAAACGCCGTTTCGATGTCCGATCGGTCGGACATGTCGGCTTCCTGTTTGCGTCGTTTGAGCGTCCCGGAAACTTCGTCGTTCCAGCCTCGTTTGCGCATGAATTCATTCCAAACGTAAACATCATTTTCGGATGGCTTTCGGCCGACGCTGAAGCACCATTGAAGAATCTCCCCGTCGGAGCCGCCGCGTTTCACGCGCTCGACTAATTGATCGTAGTCGATCTGGAGAAAGGTCACGCACTTTTCGTCGAAACCTTTTCCAAGGTTCTCATGATAATCCGGAGGCAATTCGCCCCTGGCGTGCAATCGGATTTTGTCCAGCATGCGGCCGAAATAGAAAAGGCCACCCACTTTTTCGGAGGGACTGCGGAGGGCAACCGTGGCCATCACGTACAGTTCGGGGCGTTTTCTCCTTCGTTCAAGCGGATGTCAGAGGTCAGAGATCAGAGGTCAGAAGTCAGAAGCCGAAAAGGGATGGCGCAAATAGCGAAAACACTTAGCGATTTCCCGATTCGGTGCGTTAATTGCCTCAATGGATCGGATCGTTGGAATTGAAACCGAATACGGCTGTCTTCTGAGCAAAGAAGAGCCGCACGTCAATTCCGAGCTTTGGCCGGCCAAGGTCAAAAACTATCTCTTTCGCAAAGCCGAGGCGGGCACGATCGATCTGCATTACCGGGATTACGAGGAACCACCCGGCAATGGAGGTTTTCTCCTTAATGGCGGGCGTCTCTATCTCGACATGGGACACATCGAGTACGCGTCGCCGGAGTGTTTGCATTTGCACGATCTTGTCACCTACGAGCTGGCCGGAGATGATCTGCTCCAATCGTCACTCGTCGCGTTGGGCGCCGACGGTCACGTGTCATTCATCAAAAACAATGTCGATCATCATACCGGCGCCACCTTTGGTTGCCACGAGAACTATTTGATGAGACGGGAGGCGCAATTTACGCCCCCAATTCTCGGAACGCTGCTTACTTTTTTGGCGACCAGGCAAATATTTACCGGGGCGGGTCGGGTCGGCCAGTCCAATCCACTGGCGTTCGATTTCGAGCCACCGCAACCGGAAGGACAGGTCCATTTCCAGCTTAGCCAGCGGGCCGACCACATCGTGAACGACATCTATCAGTGGGTGCAATTCAATCGCGCCATCATCAACGCCCGGGATGAGCCACTGGCCGATTACCGAAAATATCGGCGGCTTCATTTGCTCATCGGCGACTCCAACATGAGCCCGTTTGCCACTGCCCTGAAGATCGGCACGACGGCTTGCGTCTTGTCGCTGCTGGAGGATGGCCGTTTGCCGCGGAATCTTGTTCTGGCCGACGCGGTCCAGAGTACGCGCGACATCTCGCGCGATACGACTCAGCAATGGATTGTCCAGCTCGAGAATGGCAAGAGCATCGGCGCGCTCGATGTGCAGTGGGAATTCCATCAACTAGCCCAGAAATATTTGGGCGACAGCAGCGCGGAAACGAACTGGCTCCTGGAAAGTTGGGGCTTCGTCCTTGAAGCACTTGAGCAAAACCATCAATCGCTGATAGGCGGGGTCGACTGGATCACCAAGAAGTGGTTGCTCGAAACATTTGTCGAGGCGGAAAACCTGACCTGGAGCGATCCATGGCTGCAAAGCATCGATCTCGAATATCACAACATCGATCCGCTCCGGGGATTGTTCTTCGGCGTTACTCCCGGCAAGCGAATCGCGGAGTGGAACAACAGTGTCCGTCGCCCGGGCGCGACCCACATTCCCCCTGCCAATACCCGCGCATCAGGTCGGGCGCGTGCCGTTGCTTTTTTTCAGTCCTGTCGTGATGAGATTCCGTACGTGATTAATTGGGATTCGATCGCGTGCGACAGCCGCGATTTCCTTGTCATGGGCGACCCGTTCCAGACTTACAACGAGGAAGTAGACCGATTTTTAGCAAGGCCGCGCTCAATCGGCAACGTGGCCGATGATGTTCAGCTTTGAAGACAACGTGGAGCTGCGTTATCCGCCTTAATCGAGGCGTTGCAACGAGGAGATGCCGTGATTTTCCTGCAGATTGGGCGCTTCGCCCGCGACTTGCGCCGCGTCGAGCGCAATCTGTTTGGGATCTTCCTCAGTCTCGATCTTGATGAAGCCGTCAATCGGCTGTTTCACTGCTTCCGCCGAATTTGTCCGAAATCCCTCGCGCGCGCCTGCGCGTAATGGTTTGAAAACTGCGGGGCTGGCGGTCAATAATTCCTGATGCTCCAGGATGTCGCCACGGTTCCCAAACCGACAATGGATGTACGCGTGGTGCCGTTCATGAGCCAGAGAGCGCGCTGGCCAGTGGACGTGTTTTGCCAAAGAATATCCGAGTTGCCGTCCCTGTTAAAGTCGCTCGAACCAGCGATGCTCCATGTTGTCGCCACGAATCCCAAACTGACCGCGGATGTAGGCGTGGTGCCGTTCATGAGCCAGACAAGGCGCTGGCCACTGGAAGTGTTTTGCCAAAGAATGTCCGATTTGCCATCCCCGTTAAAGTCGCTCGAACCAACCATGCTCCATGCTGTTGGCACGAATCCCAAACTGACCGTGGACGTATGCGTGGTGCCGTTCATAAGCCAGACAAGGCGCTGACCAGTAGAACTGTTTTGCCAAAGAATGTCTGTCTTCCGGTCACCATTGAAATCGCCCGAACCGGCGACGTTCCAGGAAATCGCCACGGTTCCCAAGTTCACGCTGCTGCCGTAGGTTGTGCCGTTCATGAGCCAGATTGCGCGCGCGCCCGAGGTATGTTGCCAGAGGATATCTGCGCTACTGTCGCCGTTAAAATCGCTCTTTATGGGGGCCGCCATGGGGGCCGCCACGATTTTGAAAACGCTCCCGTTGCTGATGTCGGTAATGTAAAGCTCGCCATTCGCATCTTCGCCTAACGAGGAGAGATTACCGAGCGCAAAGCCGCCGGCGCTCGTCGGAAAAAGCTGCGCGGTAATGTTCTGGAAGTTTGAAGCAATGGTGCCGCTGTAATTCAGAGTGAATATTTGACCGGCGCTCGGACCCGTGTCCGGACCGACGAAATCGCCAAAGACATAAACGCCACGCAAATTCGGGATCTGCTGGCCGCGATAGACATAACCGCCGATCACTGTTCGACCGACTGACCGTGGATAATCGAATATCGGATTGACCGCGCCCGGTGGCGTGGGTGTTCCAGGAAAGGCAGGATTCTGAATGCTTCCTTCGCGAACACGCCAGCCGTAATTTTCGCCGCCACCGGGATTCGTTGGTTGTTGCACGTCAATCTCTTCGCGGGCGCTTTGTCCGACGTCCCCGATAAACATCCTGCCGGTCTGGCGGTCGAAGCTGTTCCGGAATGGATTACGCAATCCCAACGCCCAGATTTCTTGTCGCGCTCCGGTGACGCCGACGAAGGGATTATTCGGCGGAATCGTGTAGGTCCCGGCCACGGAATTAATGTGAATGCGGAGCATTTTGCCGAGCAAAGTCGCCTTACTTTGCGCGTTGCCGCCCGGTTCGATGTGGCCCGTTCCCTGGTCGTTAGCGCCGCCGCCGTCTCCGGTGGCGATGTAGAGATTGTTCGCGTCGCCGGCCCGCGGACTGAAGCCGATCCATCCTCCGTTGTGATTGGCTTGCGGTTGATCGAACCTGAGCAGGATCTTTTCACTGCTCGCATTCGCGACGTTAGGATTGGCCGAGACGGTGAATTGCGAAACGTGCGTTACGCCATTGCCAAAAGCGCCGCCGGGGACGGTGAAGTTGAGATAAAACTTTCCATTTGCGGCATAGTTTGGATCGAACGCCATGCCGAGCAGACCCTGCTCGGCTCCGGCGGCCAAGCCAGTGAGAGTGAGAAAGGGAGTCGAGTTAAGCGTGCCGGTGGCGAGGTTGAGAATTCGAATTTGCCCGTTCTGCTGCACGATAAATAATCGTCCGAAATCTCCGGGTTGCGCTGTGACGAAGAGCGGCTGAGTCAGACCGGAAGCAACCCGGATTGCATCGAGTCCCGGCACTATCTGCGCCCGCAGGCCGCACGGCGAAATCGCAGCGAGAATCAAAGAGCAAATTGTGGCCCTCATTGCGCGAAGCATTATTCCCGCAGCCATCGAGTTCCCTCATTCTCTTAGACTTCATCCCGCAAAACGCAAGGGCGTTAATCACGGAGGAAAGAGTGCCGCGCGGCAACTTGTAAAATTCGATCTCTTTTACGGCGTCGTTCAGCAAGGCGGCAGACGATAAGCCTTATGCCTTGGATTAACGAGCGGCGGGAGTCGCCTCCCGCCGTTTCTCTTGTCCGGGTACCGGCGCCGAAGTTTGGCGTTTCTTCCGCCGCCTTATCTTTGTCAAACGTGCGACCACCTCAAAATCGTCGCCAAAGTTACCAACGACATGGGTAACCTCATCGCTGGCCAAGCTAAGTGGCGCTCAAGGCGCGATCAGGCTCCAGTCCGCGGGAAGAACTGGACCCAAGGCGCTGCCGACATAAACAGTATTGTTCAGGTAGTAGAGCGCTGTTTGTCGGGTGCTGGAATTGTAAAGCACATAATCCGGGCTGCCGTCCCCGTTGAAATCGGCAGTTCCCATCAACTCATAGCCGCTTCCAATCGTCGGCCCAAAGGCGCTGCTGACATAAGCCGTCCCCGACAAATAATATATCGCCGTTTGGCGCGTGCTGGGTTTGAAGAGTGCATAATCAGTTTCTCCATTTTGATTAAAATCCGCCACCCCCGCTAACCTCCAGCCAGCCGGGAGAATTGGACCGAAGGCCCCGCCCGCATAAACATTGACGTTCAGATACCACGCAGCTGTTTGCCGTGTGCTCGCATTGTACAGCACATAATCGGGCTGGCAGTCGTCGTTAAATTTGCCGACTGCCACCAATTCCCAACCGCTGGGGAGAGTTGGGCCAAAGGCGCCTCCGATACGCGTCACCCCGGAGAGATACCAGATCGCCGTCTGGCGCGTGCTGGGGTTGAAGAGGGCGTAATCAGGCTGGCCGTCACCGGTGAAATCCGCCACACCCGCTAGTCGCCAGCCGACCGGAAGGGTCGGACCATAGGCGCTGCCGGCATAAACATTGTTGTTCAGGTAATATACCCCCGTACGTCCCATGCCCCCATTGTAGATCACATAATCTGGTTTGTTATCGTGGTTGACGTCTGTATTTGGGGAGCTTCCGCAGGACAGTTCTATCTCATACGTCCCGTCGAGGCCTGCCGGCGCAAGCTCCGTATTGAACACCACCAGCGCAATGGTCGTGTTGGCCGGAACGGTCAACTCGAATGTCGTCTGAACCCCTGGAAGAAACGAGCTCGAGCCGGCATCACCCATGTAGCGCGCCTCATTGGTGATATTAGCAGGGGCAAACGGCGCTTGGAAAGCTGACAGTTGCATGTTGCCCACCGGCTCGCCTTCGGTCAGCATGGTGAATGTGATCGGGGTACAGAGCGGTAAGGCCGTGTTGTTGGTAAAGTAGTGCACATTATAGATAAACCCCGGCGTCTCCGGCCCCCCTCCAATGTTCTCTGGCCAAGTGACACCGGCACAAGTGGCTGTGGGCCCCGTGCCGGGCCGATTGATACGAGTTTCCAAAGTTCCTGTGGCACCGCCCGCCGGCGCTGTTCCCAACGTTCCGCTGAATAAAGGGGCTGCCAGCCCTGCCGGCGTCGCAAGAAAAAGCAAAAGGAGGAAAAATGCAGCCCAACCAAGACGCATCAGAATGCTCGTAATAGTTCGTCTATTCATAATGTTGGT
Source organism: Verrucomicrobiota bacterium (assembly GCA_046724585.1). Classification (GTDB taxonomy): domain Bacteria; phylum Verrucomicrobiota; class Verrucomicrobiia; order Chthoniobacterales; family UBA10450; genus Udaeobacter. The sequence continues at coordinate 13,819 of JBKOWV010000208.1, read as the reverse complement.
AGTAGTCGTCTATTGAAGCCGTCTATTGGTTGTGAGTTGCTGGGAAATTCGAAGCCGAGCATCTCTCGCGTGGGACGTGATGGCGCATCACCGTCCTTCTACGGAAACTGCCGGGCGAGGTTCTCGACAAAGTTTTAGGTCTTTTACTCTTTTCAGAGACAATCCGGATATAATGGGTCTGCGACTCTGGGGAACGGGAGCGCCGTCGTATCCGCCTTAATCGAGGCGTTGCAGCGAGGAGATGCCGTAATTTTCCTGAAGATTAGGCGCTTCGGACGCAACTTGCGCCGCGTCGAGCGCAATCTGTTTCGGATCTTCCTCCGTCTCGATTTTGATGAAGCCTTCAATTGGCTGTTTCACTGCTTCCGCCAGATCGTCCAGCGATTTGATTTCTTTCCCGTTCACTTTTGTGACCGTCAAATAGGATAGATCATCGTAGCCGATTGTGCTGTCGGCCGGGAGGACCTGACTGAGGATGACGACGCGACGATTTCCCTCGGGAAAGAGTTCCGATTGGAAACGATCAAAATAAACCAGACGCTGGGGCGCCGATCTCTCCCAGGTTGGGCCCCATTCCTTTAGATACTGGCGCGAAAGCTCCTGAAAAATGAGGCCGCCGAGGACATAATAGCGTGGAGGTTGATCGAGATTGTAAGGCGGGCTAACATAATCTTTCGCATCCCGATGCTCGAGCGTCACATTTATCTGGATAGGCTTGCCGTTGCGCTGAACGCGGAAAGGGACAATATCGCCAGCATATGCATGCGCAGTAAGCAGATTTGTGAACTCGATCTTCCCGTGGAGCGGGTCCACATAGTTGCCATTTTGGTCGATTTCGCGATCTGCAACAGCTGTCACGATGTCGCCGACTTGCAGCCCGGCCTTCATTGCCGGCGTATTCGGTTCCACGTTTGTAACGTAAACGCCGCCGCCCTTGCCTTTTTCTCCGGCAAACTCGCGCAGCTCCGGATCACGTGTTGGGAAAAACGAGAAGCCAGCGGACGGGAAACCGCGATAATTCTGGCTATCAGCTTCCTTTAAGAAATGCGTGATGATGGGGGCGGGGATGGCGTCCAGGAGTTGGGAACGTGAATCGTAGCGGAGGAGCAGTCCGGCAAGCTTGTTATTCTTGACCAGCGGCACCGTGTAACTGTTCTCTCGATACTGCATCGGGATGCTGACGCGATAGGTAAGAAATTCCCCAACATCGATCGGATATTCCGTCATTTGCACAGTGGTCACCAAGCCTTCGGTCGCGAGCAAGGCACCAGTCGGCTCCAGTTGCCACGCGGCGAGCCGATCGCCAACTACCGTGTCGGCCGTGATTTCGAGCGGGGTAATTCCATCGAGAAATGTTTTCTCCGTTGGTTCGAGCAGTGCCAGGTTGGCTTCATAGTCAATCACCTGGACCCTGGCGGCCGTTTTTTCCCCCGTCTCTGCGCGCTCGAGTTCGACGTAATTTTGGTTGGCAACCAGATCGGCGGTTACCAGGACACGGCCTTTCGATAAAACAGCGCCGAGGGCGCGCTTGGAAAAGGGCGCTTTCTTTTGCCATGGGCGAAAGTAATCGTACGATTGCCCGGTCACATTCACGCGGACAAGCGCCAACTGCTTTTGTGTGCTCATCGACGCTGGAACGCCGGGTTCTTTTTTGGCCAGCGCTCCGGTCAGCGTGACAAGAACCACTCCAAAAATAATAACGAAATGTCTTTGCATGAATGTTGTTCGATAGGGGCTACAGAACGATCAACAAATGTCTTTGCATCAGTTGCTTTTCACCTGTTGCGCTAGTTCTGACCCCGGTTGCTCTTCGAGATTCTGCTCTTTCGACACATTATAACGCGTCTTGATCCGCTCCCGGGCGGCTTCCACTTTGTTGCGTTCGAGCACCAAAGGAGGGCCGTCGCCAATCATCCGAATGACGAAACGCTCCGGTATTTCGGCAAAAGCGCTCGCCAGCTCGTCGAGGGTTCGAATTTTCTTGCCGTTTATTTCATCCACAATCCCGCCACGATAGGGCGCGAGGTAGGTATTGATCGGGTCCGGCAAAATATTGGTAAGCAGGATGACGTCCGGATGCTCGAGATAAAGTTGTTCCAGAACAAAGTATTCGAAAAAATGACGGATACGCAGGTCGGTTGGCCGATATGCTTCGAGCAAATCGAGGTTCAATGGCTGAAAAAGCAAGCCACCGTAAAGAAGATAACGGGGACGCACATCATAGCTGTGGCCCTGAATCCGATACGGCCACGGCGTATAGAGTTTGATTGAAACCGTCACCGGCTGTTTGTCGCGCAAGATATCGAACTTGACCGAATCGCCATTGAATTTGCGTTCGACCACCTCCTGAAATTCCGCGCGCTCGCCTTCCAATTCGACATTCGAATCGCTTTCGATGGGATGATCATCGATCGTGAGAAGGACATCCCCGGGGCGAAGAATATCGGCCGATGGCCCGGCTGCGACCACCGTGTTCACCAGCACGCCACGATCGTCGTCTTTTAATCCGAGAAATCTTCTCTGAGCTTGGTTTTGCAGTTTTGAAAAGGTGATCCCCAGATCGGCATATTTGTCGTAATGCCCGTTGCCGATGTCCTTTAAAAACCGGCGAATGACGGGGGTGGGAATCATGTAGGCGACGCCTTGAGCGACGTCGCCGCTGTAACCTTGAAATGCGACGCCGACTACCTTGCCGTTTTGCATCACCGGTCCGCCGCTGTTACCCGGGTTGATCTGGGCGCTAATTTGAATCGCAAGGTGCTGATCGATCGACGAATGAGTGTAAAGCTGAAAGTCAACTCGCGACACAATCCCGGTAGTGACCGACATTCGTTCCCCGCCGATGGGATAACCGTAGGCCGAAACCGCCGATTCGAGCGCGGGAATTCCGCCGAATTTCAGGGGCAACATGTTCTTGAAGAAGTTCGGCGCGTCCACGGTGATGAGGGCTAGATCGCAATCGTGCGCGATGAATAGCACGCGCGCTCGATATTTGTTGGGATCGCCATCACGTTCGACTGTCAGATAACGGCTGTTACTTACGATGTGGGCGTTCGTCATGATCCGATTGCCATCAACCACAAAGCCGGCCCCGACACCGCGCTGGAGCCCGCCGGCATTCCAAGGCGCCTTGTAATCCGGTTCGACTGAAGTTGCTGTGATTCGAACGAGACTCTTTTGAACGGGTCCGTTTGGTTTTGTTGGCGCAATCGGAACCGGCACTGGAACGACTGCCTGGGCGGCCGCGCTGGGGCTCACCCCCAGGCCCGGCGGCGCTTGCGGCTCAATGGGGGAGGCGGCCGGAGTGCTTTCCTGAGCGTACGATGCCCATCCCAGCAGCAAGGTAATGAAAACAAAAACGAGAGTACGCTTCATGGGCGGAAAGCCTGAAGAATCAAGCGAACTAATCGGAAATCAAGATTTGGAATCTGCATTTTCGGGCGGCGTCCGGACAGAACTGACATGATCCATCCACTCGTCGTTCAACATCTGTGCCTCGCAAAAGGGAGGAAATCAAATTCCAGCGCGATCAAGAACGGATTCGAGGACTTTCTCCGCTTCAAAAAATTCGCGGACCAGAGCGCGAGCAGCACGGGAGTGTTTGTCGTAGTTCGCATTAATCATTTTTACGGCATCGACAATATCATCCACGGATTGGAACGATAAAAGTCCCAGCTTGCCGCCATAAGTTTTGGTGAAGCCGGTTTCCTGAGTTATAACCGGGCGACCAGCTGCAAGATAGCAGGCACTCCGATCACTAAACCAGCCGGTGTTTAACCGGACGTATTGATCTTTGGCCACTGTGAATTCGCCTTTCGAGCGGTGGATGTAATCGCGATAGCGCCAGTAATCGACGCTCATTTGGAGCGGGCAGCGAAGGCGCCACCCATTTCGCACAAATCTCTTCTGCGTCTTTACATCTTCGATGTTCGTCGCCAGCTCGAAGGGTTCCCCTGATTTTTTCGGCGCTGATATGAAACGCAAAAACTCGCGCGACTTGCTCCAAAGATATTTCTTGCCGCGCCATGTAATGTCTTTCAACCCGCTGGTCGACCAATTCGCCACCGATGTAAACGCCGCCGCACGCGGAAGACCGCGATCTGTTTTCCAGAGCTCCGTCACTACTGGTTGGCGCGTGGGCAGCCATTTGAAACCATGCGTCGGAACAGGAAAACTTTTCGTGCCGATGTTTTCACCAAATGTGAAGAGCGCGCGATGGCGCCGCAAATAATCGACCGTCGATCTGATTCTCTTGTCGATCTTGATTTGTTCAACGCCGGGATCGCTCTCGATGTAAAGAATGCGATCCGAAACGAGCAAGTCGTCGTTGAGTTCCTGGGCGCCGCAAATGTTGAGGATGGCGTCCGCTTCTCGATAGAGCTGTCGTATTCTCTTTAACGGCAGGCCGGCGGTCGGATTGCGGGGCAGATAACGCGCGCAAAATCCCCAGCAGTTTCTGAATCCGAATTCCTGCGACAAGCGATCGAGAACCTGCGCCGCGTAATCGAATTCATTATTTACCTCAAAGGTCTGCGGATTGTAGGGAAGCCTGGCCGAGTCTTCGATGTAATAGACATCGCAACCAAGCCGTTGCAGTCCGACAACATAATGAATGTGCTGCCAGATCACCCCTGCGATGGGCATCGAACCCATGAAGCCCATAACCACGATTCGCTTGCGTTTCATCGAAGCTAAAACTTCTAACGCTCAACATCCAACGTCCACCATCCAATCTTCCGCATTGAACTTTGAGAGCTGAGCGTTGAACGTTTCACGTTGAGCATTAACGGACTTCATGCTTGAAATTGCTTCACCACAATAGCTGGATTTCCGGCAACGACTGTGTTCGGTTCAACGCTCTTTGTAACCACCGATCCGGCAGCGACCACGCAGTTCTCGCCGATGGTGACGCCTTTCAAAATGACCGCATTCATGCCAATCCAAACATTGTCCGCGATTTTCACGGGAGCGGTTCTCAATTTGGGGCGCGGCGGACGATCTTTGAAATAAGGCGCTAAAGCTTGCGCGTCGACCAGGCGTTGCGCAGGGTCGAGCGGATGAAAATCGGAGTCGGCGATCCCGACGTTCCAGGAAACGAGGCAGTGCGATCCGATCTCAATCTTCTCTTCCGCCATGATCAACGCGCCGTTAAGCAGAGTGAAATCGCCGATCGTACACTGGCCGTCTTCACCGATAGAAAACGAGCAGCCGGCGTAACAGGAAACATGCTTGCCGATAACTACTGCTCGGGGTTTCGTGCTGCGAAGTTTGCGGAAGACTTGCGCGCTCTCACAGTAAAATCCTTCGCCGAACTCGACGTTGCCTGGAATCGGATGCGGCCACCAATCATCCTCGATATGTCGATCCGGTTTCACGTTGCTCATGAAGGAAATTTTCCCGAAGTATAAAGTTTCGCGTAAATGCCGCCACGTCCGACCAATTCCGGGCCGCGACCTTTCTCGACGATCCGTCCGTGATCAAGCACGACGATCTGGTCGACGTTGTGAATGGCTCCCAGTCGGTGAGTTGCGATCAACGTAGTCCGGCCTCGCATCAATTCTTTGATTGTCTCCATGATTGCCGATTCCGTCGTCGGATCGAGAGCCGAAGTGGGCTCGTCGAGCAATAAAATCGGCGCGTTTTTCAAAAATGCTCGCGCGATGCCGATGCGCTGCCTCTGACCGACACTCAAATGCCCACCTCTTTCGCCGACTGGACTTGCATATCCCTGGGGCAATTGCCGAATAAAGTCGTCGGCTTGGGCGCGCCGCGCGGCATCGATAATTTCTTCCTCCGTTGCATCTGGCCGGCCATAAGCAATGTTCTCCCGCACGGTTGTTGAAAAAAGCAGTGTGTCTTGTAAGACGATCGCGATCTGCGCGCGCAATGATTTTTTTGTGATCTGGCGAAGATCATGCCCGTCCAAGGCGATTGAGCCTGCCGTAGGATCGTAAAATCGTGGCACCAGGCTGAGCAGAGTGCTTTTGCCGGCACCCGTGCCACCGACAAGCCCGACGATCTGATTGGGATCGATGCAAAGATCGATATCCCGCAACACATATCGATCTTCCGCGTAATCGAACCTTACGGACTCGAATGCAATCGCGCCCGCGGCGGATGAAATGGCAACCGCACCAGGCGAATCAACCACATCATGTTGCCGATCGAGAACTTCGAAGCAGCGTTTCGCGCCGGCGGTGGCACCTTCCATCGCCCAGGCCGTGTAAGTGAGCGATTCGAGCGGTTGATAAAGCATCAGCAGATACGCGCTGAAGACAAGAAGCGAACCCAGGGTCAGCGTGCCGGCGAGAACGTGCAGGGCGCCGATATAATACATCGCTGCCGTGCCGACCACCATCAGGGTGCTGATCACGAGCGCGCTGTTCACGTTGGTCAACGTGAGCCGCAGATTCGCTTGCAAACTTTGCTGGGCTTGCTGGTGGAATTGTCGCACCTCAAATTCCTCACGCCCAAAGGCGTGCACCATCCGGATCGAACTGAGGCCCTCCTGGGCTTGCGCCAGAACCGCGCTCTCCTGTTCCTGAATGGATGTCGATTCGTGACGAATCCGATGCGCGAAAAGATAAATCGCGCCGACAACCAGAGGAACAATCGCCAGCGAAACGAATGTCAATTGCCAGTCTATCCGGAGCATAATGACGAATGTTCCAATCAATGTGATGATCGAGGCGAAGACGTTGGTAAAACCTTTGTTGTAAATTGTCTGAATGGATTGGGAATCGTAGGCAACCCGGAAACTGGAATCACTCGAACGCCGCGCATCGTGATATTTGAACGAGAGCGATTGGAGATACGAGTAGAGATCGGTCCGCAGCTTGAGTAAGGCCTGCAACCCGATTTTCACGAACAAGTAATTCGTGATCCAGTTGATGATTCCCCAGAGGAGCTGGATCGCGACCAGCGCCAGACAGAGGAGGGGAATCCACATGCGCCAATTTCCAGATATTGCCGGGCCGGCGCGCAGGAAATCGTCGACGATTATTTTAAACGGCCAGGGCTTGAGCAGGTTCAAGCCAACACCGACAAGCGACAGAAGCAATCCGAAGATCGTTTGCCCAAGGAAGGGGCGGTAATAAAGGAGGACGCGCCGGTAGATCGACATGTAAGAATTTCAGATTGCAGATTTCAAATTTTAGATTGAACTACACGCGGCCTGAATCATAGACGACGTCGAGAGATTCCTCGACTTCGCTTGGAATGACAATATGCATCATCTTCTTGAAACGTGGTTCACCTGGGTTCTGACCGGCGGATACACTGGGATCATTGTGTTGATGGCGATGGAAAGCTCGATCTTTCCTGTGCCCAGCGAAATTGTTATTCCGCCGGCTGCGTTTCTGGCCGCGCAGGGTAAACTCAGTTTTACGGGCGTAGTTCTGGCGGGAACGATCGGATCGTATTTGGGCTCGGCCATCACCTATTGGGCGTCACGATTAATCGGCAGGCCGCTGATCGTAAAATATGGACGCTTTGTGTTTCTAACTCCAAAAAAGCTGGAACGAGCGGAGCACTGGCTTGCTCGCTATGAAGCAGGTGGGATCTTTTTTGCCCGGCTGCTTCCGGTTGTGCGCCATCTGATCTCCATTCCGGCCGGTATCGTTCGCATGAATTTTGCCGTTTTCAGCGTGATGACCATCGTCGGCTCAGCAATTTGGTGCTACATCCTGGCTTATCTTGGCGAGAAAGCGTATCGCCTCGAGCCGCAACTTTTGACGGACCCGGAAGCCCTGGTCCGTTTTATCCACGGTCAGTCGACCTGGATAGTGGTAGTGGTGGCAATCTTTGCGGCACTCTACATATTGTCGATGCGCCTCTCCAAACCACCACCGACGCATTCGAACGGCGGCTAATGTGTTAATTAATTGAACACAACTGTCAAGTCGGTCACCCAGGGCATATCGATAAGCGGTTAATAACTTTGCCTCCACCGAGGCTACGCTTGTTCAGATTGAACGATGGCACTCCAATTGCTGTCAAAGACGGCGTTATCGATGAAAAAGAATACGCTTATCCTGAGGCCGCGCTCCAAGCTTTCCCTTGGCGATTTGATTCTGGCTGTGAGCTCGTGCACGAAGAGCACCAAAGAGACCGTTGCAACAGTGGCAGATCTGTTGGACAGCGGCCAAGTTCGCGTCCAGAGCAACGGCCGCTTCCTCCGAGCGCGCGTTTGCTAGTCTAGGCTAGTTAAGAGTGACTCCCGAAATGGGCGAGGTCCGGGAAGTCATTCTAAGCCATTCAGCGCATATCCGTTTCCCCGGTCGTGGCGACATTTGCGTCTAGGATCGGGCCCGATCTGGTAGAATTAACAAAACGCTTTTCGTCCGAGCCGCTCGCTTTTATGTTGCCGCAGTGATTGATCGCTATTCCCGGCCAGAGATGCGCAAGATTTGGTCGGACGAACGAAAGTTTCAAATTTGGCTGGAGATCGAGGTGATTGCCTGCGAGGCAATGGCAGAACTTGGCCAAATTCCGAAGGAGGATGCGGCTGAAATTCGGAAACGGGCGCGGTTCTCCATCCCTGAAATCGCGGAGATTGAAAAGCGGACGAATCACGACGTGATCGCTTTTCTCGAAAATGTGGCTGAGTCAGTTGGGCCGGCTGCGCGCTGGATCCATCAAGGACTAACTTCGTCAGATTTTCTGGACACGACGCTGGCAGTGCAACTGACGGAGTCGGCTACGATCCTCCTCGATGATCTTAAACGACTGCGTACCGCCGTCGCAGCTCAGGCCCGCCGGTTCAAGATGACTCCAATGATCGGGCGGAGTCACGGCGTGCACGCTGAGCCGATCACGTTTGGACTGAAGCTTGCACTGATGTTCGATGAATTCGGACGCGCGGAAGAGCGCCTTACCCAAACGCGCGAGCGCATTCGCGTTGGGAAAATAAGCGGCGCGGTCGGAACGCACGCTCATCTCGATCCAAAGATTGAGCGGGCGCTTTGTGAGAAGCTGGGATTAAAGCCGGCGACACTGTCCACGCAAATCGTGCAGCGAGATCGGCACGCGGAATTTTGTGCTACGCTCGCGCTGATCGCTTCGAGCATCGACCGTTGGGCGACTGAGTTTCGTCATCTTCAGCGCACCGAAGTCCTCGAACTGGAAGAATTTTTCGGTGAAGGGCAGAAAGGCAGCTCGGCAATGCCGCATAAGCGCAACCCGATCACGAGCGAACGGTTGAGCGGCCTGGCGCGTGTAATTCGCGGAAACGCAGTCGTGGCGCTGGAAAATGTAGCTCTTTGGCACGAGCGCGACATCAGTCACTCAAGCGCCGAGAGGATTATTCTGCCGGATTCGTCGATATTGGTCGACTATATGCTCGTGAAATTGCGCGAGATTGTTGAAAAGCTGCAGGTCTATCCGGAACGGATGGAACAGAATCTCGCTCTCACAAAGGGTCTCTATTTCAGCCAGTCGATCTTACTCGCGCTTACCCGAGCAGGCGCGCAGCGCAAGGATGCATATGAGTCAGTGCAACGAGCCGCCATGAAAACCTGGAAAGGTGAGGGGACGTTCGTTGAGAATGTGAAACGTGAACCAGAGATCACAAGCCGGCTTTCCGATTCGGAGATCGATCGCCTTTGCTCGCTGGATGCTCATTTCCAGCACGTCGATGCGACCTTCACAGCGCTCGGTTTGGATTGACCGGAGAAGCGCAGCCAGTTTGCTTCCGGTTTGTGATGCGGATTCGCTACTCGTAGCGCAGCGCTTCGATAGGATCGAGGGATGCTGCCCGGTAGGCGGGATATAAGCCAAATCCAATCCCGATGGCCGAACAGACAACCAGCCCTGCAATCGCCCACCCGAATGGAAAAATCAGGTCCATCTTGAGCCATGCTGCCAGCAGATCGCCGGCGACGATTCCGAGAATAATTCCCAGAACACCGCCGGCCTCGGAAATGAAAACGGCTTCGGTCAAAAATTGCCGTAAGATGTCGCGGCTTCGAGCGCCGATCGATTTGCGGACGCCGATTTCCTTTGTGCGTTCGGTTACGCTTACCAACATGATGTTCATGATGCCGATTCCTGCCGCGACCAAGGCGATCAGACTTATGACAAACGCGCCCACTCGCACATATCCGGCTACGTTAACGAATGCGCTCTTAAGCGAGTCGTTGCTATAAATTTCGAAATCGTTCGGCTGGTCGGGGCGCAAGCCGCGCGCGATACGCATGGCGCCGATGCCGCGATCGAACGTGCGATTGTAAGTATCTTGTGTGAACGCTTGGGTCGCGATGTTGACAGTGCGTTTCGCTTCGCCGTAATCCTCGAAGAAGCGCGTGATCGGCATGATAACAAGGTCGTCCTGACTTTGGCCGAAGGCCGTCCCTTTTTCCGCGAGCACGCCGATGATTGTGTAAGTGTGTCCGCTGACACGAACGACTTTGCCGATCGGCGTTTCGTGTGGGAACAGTCTCTTCTCGACCATCTTTCCAACAACAATCAGGCGCCGCGAAAAATCGACATCTTCATCGGTCAAGTTGCGGCCGTAACCGAGCGTGTAAGCGTTCGCGGTGAGAAAACTCCTATTGGTTCCGACAATGAGAAGACTCGGCGTTGTCTTTACGCCGTTGTAAACCGCCTGGCCTTTTACTTCGTAACCAAAACTCTTGAGGCAAATCTCGCGCGCCTCGCCTTCCATCAATCGATAATAATGCAGCGCCTGTTGGTAGCTGATGTTGTGTCGGTTGCGGAATTTTTCCTGCACGTCGCCACTCGCGCTGACGTTGGCTGGATATTTGGCGAACTGAAAAATATTCGAACCCAGAAAGCTCAGCCCGTTCTCAATTGAATACTGCAATGCTCCAATGGCGGTCATAACTGAGATTACCGAGAACACGCCGATCGTGATGCCGAGCATGGTCAGCGCCGAGCGCAGTTTGTTCGCGCCGAGGGACGACCACGCCATCTTGATAATCTCACCAAATAGCATCTCTACTTTTACTCGTACCTGAGCGCCGTTACGGGATCGAGGCGGGACGCTGTCCAAGCCGGCGCGAATCCCGAGAACAAGCCCGTGAGTATTGAAACAATCATGCTCACCATTACGAGACCGAGCGAGAAATGAATCGGAAACGAGGGGAAAGCTTTGCCGATGCCGAAGCACATTAAATAGGCAAACGCGAGTCCGATAAATCCTCCGAGAAGACAAAGCGCTGTTGATTCGATCAGGAATTGCAGCAGGATCGTTCGCCGCCGCGCGCCGAGAGCTTTGCGTGTTCCAATTTCTTTCGTTCGCTCTTTCACGCTAACGAACGTGATGTTCATGATGCCAATCGCGCCGACGAAAAGGGATAGGCCTGTGATAAAGAGCCCGGCAATCGCAATTGAGTTTTTCACCGGATCGAGGGTGCTTTTGAAGGCCTGTTGCTCATTGATCGAGAAATCGTCTTTCTTCTCCGGCGGCAAACCGCGAACGCGCCGCATCAATCCGGTAAGCTCGTCTCTTGCTTCAGCCAGTTTGGTTTTGTCTTTCACTTTCACGCGTACGTCCGATTCACTCTTGGCCGAAAAATATTTATTAAACGCGCCCAGCGGCACCGCCACCATCGAGTCCCAACTAAACAAACCGAGAAACGTTCCCTGTCGTGTATTGACGCCGACGACTTTGAACAATTGGCCATTAATCAGCACCGATTTGTCGATCGGGTTTTCAGAAGGGAAAAGCGCGTCGGCCACGTCATAGCCGATCACTACAACATTGGCCCCGCCACGCGATTCGAGCTCACTGAAAAATCGGCCGGCCGTACAATCGATTGTCGATGTTACGATGAAATCCGATGTGGTCCCGAGAACGAAAACGTTGTCCACCTGGTTGCCGCCGTATTTGATCGATCGCATCAAATTCGATGTCGGCACGGCGAGAACGAGATTCGAGTTCGGCGTTCCTGCGATCATGCGGTTCAAGGTCTCAGCGTATTCGGTTTTGATTTTTTTGCGATCGCGGTAGTTCCACCAGTCGTCCACTGGCTTCCACGGCCATTGCGTAATGTAAAGAACGTCATCGCCAAGCACCGCCATGCTTTTATCGAAACCGATGGATATCCCGTTCACTGCGGTGCCCATCAACGTCACGGCGATAATGCCGATAATAACCCCGAGTGCCGTCAGTGTTGAGCGCGTCAAGTTCGAGCGCATTTGCGCCACCGCGATTTTCCAACTCTCGCCCAGTTCGTAGACAAAACGTTTCATATGGATCTTAACCGACGATAGCCATATCGACCTCCGGAATAAATCCGGCGTGGTCGCTTTCGATCAAACCATCCCGCAAGTGAACGGTACGCCGCGCATGTGCGGCAATGTCGCGCTCGTGCGTAACGAGAACGATCGTGTTCCCGCGTTGATACAAATCTTCGAACAGCGCCATGATCTCTTCGCCGGTCTTGGAATCGAGGTTGCCAGTCGGTTCGTCAGCCAAAATGATGGAGGGCCTGTTCACAAGCGCCCGCGCGACAGCCACGCGTTGGCGTTGACCACCGGAGAGCTCGTTAGGCTTATGATGAATGCGATCGCCCAGACCGACATCGGCCAGGACTTCCGCCGCTCGTTGCGCGCGCGTCTCCGGATCAATCCCGGCGTAGATGAGCGGCAGCTCGACGTTGCGTAACGATGTCGATCTTGGCAGCAGGTTGAAGGTTTGAAACACAAACCCGATCTCGCGATTTCGAATCGCCGCGAGCTCGTCGTCGTTCATCTCGGCCACGTTCTTGCCGTTGAATTCGTAGCGGCCCGAGGTCGGCGTGTCCAAACAACCCAGCATGTTCATCAGTGTCGATTTTCCGCTGCCGCTAGGGCCCATGATCGCGATGTATTCGTTGCGATGAATTTGCAACGAAACGCCGCGCAACGCGCGCACGATTTCTTCTCCCATCACATAATCCTTTGTGATGTTTTCGATGTCGATGACGAGCGGGCCAACTGGCCTAACGGAATTGCGCGTCTCCATCGCAAGATCGACAATTACTTCGACACTTCTTTGTCGTACGTAACTTTGGCGCCTTCCTTTAACTTTCGGCTGATCGCGCTATAACTGCCGGAGATCACTTCGTCGCCCGGCTTAATGCCGCTCTTAATTTCCATGGAAGTATCGTCGGAGATCCCGGTCGTCACTTTGACCATGTGCGCCTTATTGCCGTTTTTGAGAAAGACAACTTTTGCAAGCTTTTCTCGCTCTTCTTTCTGCGCAGCCTTTTCCTGCTTTTGGTTCACGAACTCGGCATTGTTGTCGCCTTTATCGCGTGCCGCGGCCTTTTGTTTTTTCTTTTCAATTTCCTCCGGACTCAAATTGCTATCGCCGGTCCGGATCGTGACCGCTTGCATTGGGACAGCCACGACATCCTTCACGACATTGGTTTCAATATCGGCCGTGCAGCTCAATGCCGGCTTCAATGTCACATCGTGATCCTCGATTCGAATTTTCACCTCGAAGTTGGTGACTTCTTCCTGCGTGCCTGCGCCCGTTGTCTTTCCGGTGTTGGCGATCTGGTAGACGCTTCCGTGAAACTTGCGATCCCCATAAGCGTCGATCTTCACATCCGCCTTATCGCCTACTTTCACATTTACCACGTCGTTCTCGTTAACGTCCACCCGCGCTTCCATGTGATTGAGATCGGCCACACGCATCACTTCGGTGCCGGCGAATTGTCCCGTCGCCACGATTCGCTCACCGAGTTTGCTGTTCAAAATTGTCACCGTCCCATCGATCGGCGAATACACCGTCGTCTTGGAAAGTTGATCGCGCGCCTGGCTCGAGCCGGCCTCGGCGCGTTCAATTTCGTGCAACGAACTCTCGTAAGTG